>CAYMZW010000013.1:0-35736 GCA_964395005.1 uncultured Rivularia sp. | reverse complement strand
GAGTTAGGAGTTAGGAGTTAGGAGTTAGGAGTTAGGAGTTAGGAGTTAGGAGTTAGGAATTATAGTAATCTTAAATAATTAAGAGTTCGCAATTAAGAGTTATAAATTAAAAATTATTTCTACCCCCTCTCCTTGTCCTCTTGTCCCCTTGTCTCCCCATCACCCCATCCCCCATCACCTACTTCCCCACAGCCATCGAAAATCTCTCCTCCTGACTCCCATCAATACTTGGTACGGTGAAGTGAAATTTGGAGCCTTTATCTTTACCTGATGATTCTGCCCAAATTTTTCCTCCCCATCCAATTACTATCTGACGACAAATTGCTAATCCTAAACCCGTTCCGCCTGTAGTACGTCTCAAGGCTCCTTCTTCTTGATAAAAACGGTCAAAAACGATTTCTAAACGATTGGGTTCTATTCCTCTTCCGGTGTCGGCAACTGTAACTTCTACCATCTGATTGCCGTTTCGAGTCGCAATGATTGTAATTTCTCCTTCGGGTGGCGTAAATTTACAAGCGTTATCTATCAGTTTTGCCAACACTTCCACTAACCAATCACCATCTGCTCTAATCAAAGGCAAATTTTCTGATATTTCTGCGGATACTTTAGGTAAGTCTTCTGTTTTGGTGCGAGCGTTAATTCTACTAACTGCTAAATCTACGCATTCTTGCAAAGTCAAAGTTTCTGGATGCCATTCTATTCTTCCGCTTTCTAAGTTGGAAAGAGTCAGAAAATCTTGAATCAATTTCCGCATTCTTTCTGAGTCGGAAAGTGCTGTACTTAACATGATTTCACGCAATTCTAAAGGCATATCTGGTTCGGTAGCGAGACTTTCCAAGCACACCTGAATTGTAGAAAGCGGAGTACGCAATTCGTGTCCGGTAATTGCTATCAAGTTGCTGCGAGTACGTTCTAATGCTTCTAATTGCTGGTTAAAATCTTCTAAATTGGCGTAGGCTTCGGCTTGAATTAAAGCGGCTCCGACGGAAGTGGCGATCGCCGTTACTAAATCTAGTTCTCCAGCTTGCCATTCGTGGGGTTTATCGTCGCAATACTGTAATTCTATAATGCCTAACATTCGCCCTTGAAACCATACAGGTTCCATTAACCAAGAACGAATAGAAAAACTTTTGACAAAATCCGCAACTTCTGGGGAATGAGCGACGCGAGAGTCTTCAAGAGTATCGGAAACACAAACGCCTTCACCCGTTGTTACTACTTCCTGAAATATCGGATTTTTTTGTAATTCTCTGGTTTGTCCTAAAAGCGATAAAACACCAGGGCCTCGAAATTCGTGTTCGATGATGGCGTTCGTGTCTGCCCTTTGAGCACGGTAGATTAAACACCGGCTAGCTGCTAAATTTTGTCCTAACTCCTGTACGGCGACTTCTAAAACTTCTCGCGGATTTAGCGATCGCCGAATTGCAGTACTAATTGAGTTGACTAAACGTTCTTTTCGTGCTTGCGCGGCGATCGACCGATAAGCTTTGTGTAATTTATATTGGCTGGCTTGCAAATAAGTAACTAAACGCTGCACAAACGGGTTCGTATCTATGTTACAAGCATATTCGCTACCTTCGTCTGCAATGCTCTGAATATAGTTTTCACCAATACCAAAGCGTTGACGCGCTTGTTCAATTTTCTGTGCTAATTCCGGACGGTAAATAACAATTTTATCTAATAACAAGTCGGCAGCTTTGAGGCTTACACCTCTTTCAGCCGTCCAAATTCCCTCAAATCTCCTTGCCGTATCCATATCAAGACTCGGAGTTAATTCAGGAGACATTTCTCTCCTAAGTATGGAAGTCGGATATTCTCGGCAAACCAAGCAAGTAGCATAATTAAAAGCAATAACTACCAAATGCCACTCTTGAGAAAGGGCATCTTTCGGCTCAAAAGCTACTTTTTCATAATATTCGGAACTGCTGCTGAAATCTGTTTCGGGAGCAGATAAAACATATACTTGATTGCTGATTTGCGCCAGTCGCTGATAGCGATTAGCTTCTTGACGGTAGAATCTTTCTCTTTGAAAATTGGCAATCACTAAAGGCTGCTCCATTGTGGCAGCCAAAACCTGGTCTTCCATCGCGTGGGAGAGCGCTGTTAATGAAGCTTTGAAGTATATTTGGGGCCGCAGGTACGGTAGTGCCTGTAGCAAATCACTCAACACGGAAGTCGAAATGCTCATGAATGTCGTTAAGGAGCCACAATCTGGATTTAAATCCACGTCACAGCTGCATTGTACAAACTACCAGGCAATCTCAGGGCAGGCAAATTGTTGCAATTTGTAAACAATATTTCTATAGGCTTCAAAAAGCAGCGATAACGCAGCTGTATGGCAAACAAATAATATTAAATCCATGAAAACATTCTACCTTGCACTTGAGTAATATTTCGACAAAAGATTCTACGACTACTTTACAATTCTATTTATATACTTGTCGAACTGCTGTCAGTTTTGTTTGTCAAGTGTAAAACCCTTTATATAAATAGATCCTATCAATATACATAATTCTTCAAATTTTAGAGCTAATTTATTTGCACCAATTTACCCTGTGTGAGAATTTAAAATGCTGTTACCGCTACTTTTGTTCTGAAAGATATATCGTTAGTTTTTTTATTTATGGCAACCCAAAGCATTGCAAATATTCTCTTTATTTTTTTACTAAATCATTTAAAGCTTTTGTCTATTAAGATAATACTAGTATGGTGAAAATGTTTTTAATTAACATAGTTTTTTATGGTTTTAAATATACATGATTTACCACTGTAACTATTTAATCTTTTAAGTAACATAATTTATTAATTAATGAATTCCGCAGTAAAATAATTATGTTGTAATTTGGTAATTGCACTTAATTATTTAATTTTCAAGAATACTATTAAATATTATTTTTCTAAATATTCAGTTTATTTATTCGTCTTTAACTTGCTCAGATATCATAAAAACGTATCTCAAATTGTAATTTTAAACAAAATTGTATTTGTATAATTTTTATCATTTTTAAAAAGCTGATTTATAAAATCGCTTGTTAATAACTTGTTCATAAATTATATATTCTAATCAATAGTAAGAACTATGTATACAGAAAAATTGTAAGTATATTGCATCATATTTATATTTCATGTAATATTACTTTGTCTATATTTCAAGATAGCTAAAATAGTGTTAAACTGTCTTAAAGTAATGCCTAAAAACATATGCTTATTCGATGAGAACTAAGTCGAGAGTTAATATTCTTTATCGGCTTAATTATCGGGAGATAAGTGGCAATGTTAGCAGCAAATAGTTCAATGCTCGAAAAAAACTCGCGCATTATTTAACTTTAAGTAATTAATGTTTATGCAGCTATTTAAGCGGTGCAGCAATCCTGCATTAAGGCAAAACAAGGCAATAGCATACCTACCCGCCAGAATACAATTTCTTGATTTTTGATTGATTAAAAGCAGGAATCTATGCGAGGTTAATATGCTTTACTTCCCGCAAAGTTGGTGAAACGTCAACAACCCCCGGCTATAAGCCGGGAGCTTCCAGACCTATTCTGGACTGCTCTAGTTGACCAGACTCAGTATCCTATGGGTACTAGTTTAGAGTAAGAGTTAAAGTTCATACCAAGAAATGCGTAGCCAGTTTCTTGCTCTATAACCGAGTAGTTAAACAGGTGTATGGGTTAAGCCAGTGCTGCTCGGATAGTTACCGACTCTAAACATTGTCGAGGCTAACTTTACTTAGGGGTTAACAACCCATTGGAAAAGCAACACGGTACTTAAAAGTACGGTTGTCGCTTTCCTCTGTGCCCTAGAAGAACTGAGTTTCTAGCATCTTTCGATTTTTATGAGAATTGCTCAAATTTCTCCTTTATGGGAGCGCGTTCCTCCCTTCCGTTACGGCGGAATAGAATTAGTTGTCAAACTTCTCACCGATGAATTAGTTCGGCGAGGCCATTCCGTAACTCTGTTCGCATCAGGTGACTCGATTACAAACGCAAAGTTGCACTCAGTTCACTCCGAAGCTTTACGGCTCGACTCTTCTATTCAGGAGCCAGATATTTACCATCAAATGATTCTCGCTGATGTGTATCAAGAAGCATACGCCAATTTTGATATCATTCATTCCCATATTGGTTATGCCGCTCTTCCCTACAGCAGTTTCGTTAAAACACCTACCGTGCATACGCTCCACGGAGCATTTACATCCGATATCATCAAAATACATCGGCGTTTTAGCGAACAGCCTTTAATTAGTATTTCCTCTTCGCAGCGAGAACCCTGCTTGGACTTAAATTACGTCCATACGGTTTACAACGGAATTGATACGGTTGTTTATCCCTTCTATTCTCAACCCGTACAGCCTGCTTATCTAGCTTTTATAGGTAGAATGTCGCCGGAAAAAGGAGCGGTAGAAGCGATTAAAATTGCTCGTGCTACTGGTTTAACCTTGAAAATGGCTGGCAAAGTTGATGTAGTAGACATGGATTATTTTCGACAGAAAGTAGAGCCATCAGTTGATGGCGAACAGATTCAATACCTTGGGGAGATTTCCCATGAAGATAAGGTAAGACTCTTAGGTGAAGCAACCGCAACACTGTTTCCCATCACTTGGCGAGAGCCTTTTGGTTTAGTAATGATTGAGTCTATGGCTGCTGGTACTCCTGTAATCGCTATGAATTTGGGTGCCGTACCAGAAGTTATTCTTGATAGAAAAACAGGTTTTGTTTGCGACTCAACGGAAAAAATGATTGAGATGGTTGCAAAAGCTACAAAATTAGATCGTCAAACTTGCAGGGAATACGTTGTCAGTCGATTTAGTGTGGAATCGATGACTGACGGGTATGAGAAGGCTTACTCTATGATTTTGAATTCCACTCAATAAACACCCTCTTAATAGAGCCCCCCTTAAAAAGGGGGGTTGGGGGGATCTAGAATGTTTGGAACACGCTCCGGTACCGTTATCGCTGCGTAAGTCTTAAAACATAAACTATATGACAGAATGCTTTTTTAAGTTTCAAAGCCTTACATCTGATTTTTACTTTCTACTTTCTACTTTCTGTTTTTAATTACGATTTCCAACGCCGACTTAGTTGTAAACTGTACAGTTCTGACATTACTAGCTTTTGCAGCAAAAGTATAAAATTTTATTACAGAAGTCTGCCTATAGGTAGACTTTTTCATGTAATATGCCGTAATAAATCAAGCAGAAAATATCAAAGTGTAAAAAAAATCTGGCGGAGGTATTTAATTTTATAAGTACTTTCTAGGAATTTGTAATAGCATTATTTTATAATACTTATGGCTAAAGTATTAAATAAGCTAATGGCTTAAGTAATATCGCAATAGATACTTTTTTACAAATACTAAAATACTATAAGAAATCAATTTTTAATAATTTGGAATTAATTTAGCTTTTTATGGTATATATAAAAAAATGCATAATTTTTATCTACTCAAGATAAAAAATTATGTTTATAGGTATGATTATATTTGGTTTACGTATATATAAAAAATATAGATAGAAATTATGTAATGTGTTTAACTAATTTACGGTAATAGTTAATAGATAAAATATACAAAGGCTGCTTGCTCTATTAGTGTAAGCAACAGTCCGGCATAGTTATCACATTTATATTTTTAGACAAAGAGCGCTTTCAAGAAGACAGGAGTACAAATTAACCAGCGTTGGTAGTTGATATTATTCAATAAGCATATTGCTGCTTAAGATACTTTTTTAAATATACAGATTTATAAAGATTCTATATATTGGATTGGCTCTGCCATACGTTCCCTTGGTTATTTATACGCGACTAATGTTTTAACTCAATGGCTCAAACGAGTTTAAGAAAGCGTCTGTTTTTCAGATTGACGTATCAAACACATAAAACATACACCTACACCTGTACACGGAATTTTTGCTAATGACACCGGATACCCTGATGACACCGGACAAAATCACACTAGACGGAAAAACTTTTGTACCTGCCGACCAAATCCCCATCCCAGAATGGCCTTGCGTTCTCAGCGAAAGACCACAGGCATCGTTAACTATTAAAGATGATGACCTATTTTTAGTTACAGATACTTTGGGTAATATTGCTGGTTGCTCCCTTAACGATATTAATCCCAGCATGGGGCTGTTTTGCTGCGATACGCGCTTTTTAAGCCGATTAGATTTCCAAATTGAAGGGCGATCGCCAATATTGTTGAGCAGTACTGCGGATAAAGGGTTCTCGCTTTCGGTGTTATGTACAAATCCCAGGATTGACGATCGCCTGCAAGCGGATACTGTAGGAATTCGCAGGGAGCTAGTACTTAACGGTGCCTTATTTGAAGAGATAGAAGTTTCTAACTATAGTACGACCACTGTTACCTTTGAATTGAGTATCAGTTTTGATGCGGATTACGTCGATCTATTTGAAGTCAGGGGTTTCAGTAGGGATGAACGCGGTAGGTTACTACGTTTAGTGGAGCCGCAATCAGAAGAAGCGAACCCAGATGCATCGGTACAAGATGAAAATGGAAGAGCAAAGGAAGAAGCCTTAACCCTTGCTTATCAAGGTTTGGATAACTTGATAATGGAATCGCGCATCCATTTTCAGCATCGGCAGCCAGATTATTTTAAAGGTTATACCGCTGTTTGGCAGTTGGAGCTAGCCAGCCACGAAACCCAAAAGCTGGGTTATCGGATTAATATGTTTACGAATAACAAGCCTACCTCCAGGGTTAGCGCTCCGGTAACTTTGGTTCAAGCTAGATCCGCCGAGATGATGGAGGAACAGAACTGGGTACAAAAGATTACTCACATTCGTTCGGATAAAGGTACTTTTAATCGAGTTATCGAGCGCGGCGAACAAGATATGTATTTGTTGCGCCAGTCTTTTGGTAAGTCGATGACTGTTTCGGCTGGAGTACCTTGGTTTTCGACTTTGTTTGGTAGAGATTCATTGATTACTGCTTACCAAACATTGATGCTAAATCCGGAAATCGCTAAAGAGACTTTAGGTTTACTGGCTAAGTATCAAGGTAAAGTTGACGAGGAATGGCGTGAAGAAGAACCTGGTAAAATTCTTCACGAGTTGCGTTTTGGAGAATTGGCTCGTACTCAAGAAATTCCCCATACGCCTTACTACGGTACGGTTGATGCTACTCCTCTATGGTTAATGCTTTATGCCGAGTATTATGCCTGGACTCATGATGGGGAAACCTTAGAGCAACTTTGGCCAAATGCTTTAGCCGCAATGGATTGGATTGACCGTAATTTAAAAGAAACCGGCTACCTCAGCTACATTCGTAAATCTAAGCGCGGTTTGCTTAACCAAGGTTGGAAAGATTCTGGTGACTGTATTGTAGACCGTAAAGGAGAATTGGCGAGCGGTGCCATTACTCTTTGTGAAGTACAAGCTTATGTTTATTCGGCAAAAATGCGTCTTGCAGAAATTGCTCGAATGAAAAAGCGACTCGATTTAGCAGATCGCTGGCAAGAAGATGCTAAAAATTTAAAAGCCCGTTTTAATCGAGATTTTTGGATTGAAGACCAAGATTTCTGTGCTTTGTCTTTAGATGGTGAAGGTAGGCAAGTAGACAGCATTAGCTCTAACCCAGGACACTGCTTGCAGTTGGGTATTTTTACTCCTGAAAATGCTTATAGCGTTGCTGAAAGATTGCGGGCACCCGATATGTTTAACGGTTGGGGTATTCGTACTTTAAGTAGCTTGTCTCCAGCTTACAATCCAATGGGCTACCACATCGGTTCCGTATGGCCTCACGATAATGCTATCATCGCGATGGGATTGCGATCGCTTGGATTAGTCGATCAAGCTTTGGAAATTTTCCAAGGTTTATTTGACATGACTTCCATGCAGCCCTATCAACGTCCGCCAGAACTATTTTGCGGCTACGAGCGTAACGGTGATGAAGCTCCCGTAAGATATCCCGTAGCTTGTACTCCCCAAGCCTGGGCAACTGGTTCTATTTTCCAGTTGTTGCAAATGATGGTTAACTTAGTTCCCGATGCGCCAAACAATTGCTTGAGAATTATCGATCCGGCATTACCAGAGTCGATAAATAGTCTTTCTCTTCATAACTTAAGAGTTGGTGCAACAATTCTCGATTTAGAATTTGAGCGTTCAGGCAGTACAACAGCTTGTCGCGTTGCCAAGAAACGCGGAAACCTCAGAGTTGTCATCGAAGCATAATTGAAGCACAATTAAAAACAAAATTTTGCTGAATTCAGACAACACCAATTGTAGATATTTAAATGTAGAGACGCGATATATCGCGTCTCTACAAAAATTATGTATTAAAAACAAACCCTACGTTAACCGTTCGGATTTGTAATTCGTTTTGGCGAAAGCAATTACCAATTACTAATTAAGCTTCTTCAGAGCTATCAGCCTTTCTTCCTGGGGATGATTCATAAAGAGCATCAAGCTGTTGGCGAGCATCTTCAACATTAATCGAACGCATTACCAACAAAGGCTCTTTAACAATATTGCCAGAATTATCTAAAAGTTCTGGATGGGGTACAAATTGTCTTCTTGTAGATAGCGAATAATTACCTTGATTTCTTCCAATGCTTCCTCGATCCATCCTTGAGAATCGCGCCGGATAATTTGCCTGTCTATCAAAACTAAACATGATTAAATTGCGAATCAAATTGGCAACAGCTATAACAGCGAGAGTAGTAAAAGCGAGAATGTAAAGCAGTTGTAACAGCATCTTCTTTTTCCTTTAGGGGCAGCAAGTTTTTAAACGTTCATTTCAATTGGGCTTATCAACACCGTTTGTTCCTAGCTGCAATATCAAAATTGCTTTCACGGTTTGAGTACACCCATAGTTAATTTAAGTAAAGCAAGCTATACAAAAATAATTGTTTTTGTAGCATTAAGTACATTTTCTCTTAAACAACTTTATTTTGGGAGAAGTTTAGAAAAAATATTGATAATTTAATTATTCGTCTAACCTTTTTGGCTCGTCTCCAGAACGGAATCGCATGGCTACATTCCAGCATTCTGTGACTAATTTATGCCAAGGCATAAGCGTTGCCATATCAATGCCTACCTTTCCTTCGGCGACTCTAAACAACATTTTGGCTGCTTTAACTTCCGAAGCTGCAACTTTTACTCGGTTCAACAGGTCAGATTGGTCTTGCTCATCCAAAAATGATAGATGCTCTGTTTCTAGTAAGGTTTGCGATCGAGCAAACCAGTATTCAAAGTCTTCCAACAATGGCTGCAAGACTGTCTTCAGCAACTCTGGCTCCGGTAAATTAGAGTCTCGCATAAATGAGAGGAAAAATTCGATTTTTATTACTAATATTAACCTTCTTTAATATTCTTAACATTTAAAGCAGTATGTTTTCAAAGCTAGAACCTTAAAATAATCTGTAAGTTTTATTACACTTTGTTTATTATATATATTAACTTTGTTATTTGTACATATCCAAAAGACGTAATATTTAACTGTCAAGGTTGATATAGCTTGTTTTCTCAAAAAATATGTAAACACTATTAACAACATTCGACTATGGGTGATGCAGCTTACCCCAAGGTCGTTAATATAGATGCAGTTCCACAATATATAAAGTAATTAATTCGTCAATGGTTAAACAGCCAATATCGCCTCCCGATTCTCATAATCAATCAGTTGAACCAGAAAAAATTAATTTACCGCGTACCAGCGAATCTGAGGATTTACAAAAAATTCGCCATACAACTTCTCATGTCATGGCAATGGCGGTACAAAAGTTGTTTCCCGAGGCGCAAGTTACGATTGGCCCCTGGATTGAAAACGGTTTCTATTATGACTTTGAGAATCCAGAACCTTTTACCGAGAAGGATTTAAAAGCCATCTACAAGCAGATGGTGAAAATAATTAATCGTAAATTACCCGTTATCAGAGAAGAAGTTAGTCGCGAAGAAGCCGAACGTCGAATTAAAGAAATTAACGAACCTTATAAGTTAGAAATCTTAGAAGATATTAAAGAAGAACCAATCACAATCTACCATTTAGGCGATCAATGGTGGGATTTATGTGCTGGCCCTCATTTGGAAAATACTGGAGAGTTAACGCCCAAAGCTATTGAATTAGAAAGTCTTGCTGGTGCTTATTGGCGCGGAGATGAAAATAAAGCACAATTGCAGCGTATTTATGGTACCGCTTGGGAAAATCCCGAGCAGTTAGCAGAGTACAAGCGGCGTAAAGAAGAAGCAATGCGTCGCGACCATCGTAAATTAGGTAAAGAGTTAGGATTATTTATATTTTCCGATTTGGTTGGGCCTGGTTTACCGTTATGGACTCCCAAAGGTACTTTATTAAGAACTTTATTAGAAGATTTTCTCAAGCAAGAACAGTTAAAGCGGGGATATTTGCCTGTAGTAACTCCTCATATTGCCAAAGTTGATTTATTTAAAACTTCAGGACATTGGCAGAAATACAAAGAAGATATGTTCCCGTTGATGGCGGAAGATGAGGAATCGGCTAAATTAGAAAACGGTTTTGTCATGAAGCCGATGAATTGTCCGTTTCACATTCAAATATATGACAACGAACTGCGTTCATATAGAGAATTGCCAATACGTTTAGCTGAATTTGGTACAGTTTACCGCTACGAACAATCTGGGGAATTGGGTGGTTTAACAAGAGTCAGAGGTTTTACCGTAGATGATTCTCACCTATTTGTAACTCCCGAACAACTTGATGAAGAATTTCTCAATGTTGTAGATTTGATTTTATCGGTATTCAATAAACTGCAACTAAAGAATTTTAAAGCCAGATTAAGTTTCCGCGATCCAGAAAATAAGGAAAAATATATCGGCTCAGATGAAGCATGGGAAAAAGCTCAAGGAGCTATTCGTAGGGCTGTAGAAAAGTTAGGGATGGAACACTTTGAAGGAATAGGTGAAGCTGCTTTTTACGGCCCCAAATTAGATTTTATTTTCCAAGATGCTTTGGAAAGAGAATGGCAGTTAGGAACGGTACAAGTTGACTATAATTTACCCGAACGCTTCAAATTAGAATACGTTGCTGAAGATGGTTCTCGTCAACGCCCAATAATGATTCATCGTGCGCCCTTCGGTTCCTTAGAAAGATTAATTGGTATTTTAATTGAAGAATATGCCGGTGATTTTCCTTTATGGTTAGCACCAGTACAAGCAAGGTTATTACCAGTTACAGAAGTACAATTAGATTTCGCAAAAGAAGTCGCCGCCAAAATGATTTCGTTAGGTATTCGTGCCGAAGTTGATACTAGTGGCGACAGACTTGGTAAACTAATACGTAATGCCGAAAAGCAGAAAATTCCCGTAATGGCTGTAGTCGGGCAAAAAGAATTAGAATCTAATACTTTAAGTATTCGTACCCGTGCTTCCGGAGATTTAGGAACTATGTCCGTATCCGAAGTACTAGACAATATGAAGAATGCTATTACCAATTACAGCAACTTTTAGGAGACAATAGAAGTGGGCACTAGCCCACTAGCTATTACCGAATTTATATAAATACCCAAAAAATAAGATTATGAGTACTCCAAAGGAAAGCATCCAATCTATTTTGAGACAGTTACCAGATAATTGTTCTGTTGAAGATATTCAATATCATTTGTATGTGAGCGAAAAAGTGCGACGTAGCATAGAAGTAGCCGATACTAGAGGAACAAGGACACACAATGAGGCCAAAGAACGTTTAAGCAAATGGCTTATCAAGTAGAATGGTCGCCTAAAGCTTTAGATGATGTAGAAGCGATCGCCGTATATATCTCTCGTGATTCTGCTTCCTATGCTGCTGCGGTAGTCAAGAAAATACTTGATGTCACTCGCAGTTTGAATCACTGTCCTACTGCTGGTGAAGTTGTACCAGAATTCGATGACGATAACATCAGACAACAGTTTGCCTATATGTATCGAATTATCTACCGTATCAAAGAGAAGACGGTAACAGTAGCCACAGTAACTTACAAAAAGAAGCTACTGGAGGAATTTGGCAAAGACTAATACATCAGTTCTAAAGCATCAATTTAATTAAAGTAAAAACTCGGCTTATTTCTACAGCCGGGTTTTTTCTATTGGAAGGGAACAGGGAACAGGGAACAGGGAACAGTTTGTAGGGTGTGTGACGCGGCTAATAAACTATCTACGGAGTTACAAATTAGATAAGCGCTTCACGCACCATCCAAGATGTAAATAAAAAATTGTATGATGCGTCATATCGAATCCGTTGGTATCGGAGTTATATGTTTTTTAACGCAAAGTGACGCTGAGGGAAGCGCAAAGGGACGCAGAGTTTTTATTTATATGTCGAATAATTGCAATACAAGCGCGAAATTTATCATACTTTGCACCTGAGAACGAATTTTGAAAACAATTATTAATTATTCGACTGTGTTCATACCCGCCAAGGGTTGCAAACCCCTGTCTAATAGCAGAAGTCCATTGAAATGGACTAAATCTATAGCTTATTAAATTAGTAATATTTTTTAACATTTATTTTTTGAAGGTATTTATACTTAAATTCATACATATCAAGTACGTAATACTTTAATCATTTGTTCTACCTGAATTAAATCTTTTTAAAATAATATTATTTATCTCCTCCGTACCTCTATCTTCTGCGCTCTCCGCGCTCTCTGCGGTTTTTTCAAGTCAATAATTTTTCAGTTTAAGGAATTGCATAATTCGGAAAACCCTAGAAATATATAAATATAGCCGTAATAAAAAATACTTAAAGTCAAATCAGAAGACATGAGCAAAAAACATCACCATGTCCGAGTATTAATGCATCGCGCCTTTGTTGTATTTTTAACCGTATTTTTGATTTCCGATGTGGGGAGAGTATATGCTTCTAGGAATTTACAAATAATTGCTCAACAGAAAGAAAGTTCGCAACTGAATGCAACCCAGGCTGAAGCACTAAAGTTAATTAAAGAAGGATTGCGATTATTTAAACAAGGAAGTAAGGAATCACTGTTAGCAGCTAGAAAGAAATTTGAAGCATCGCTGGTTTTGTGGCAGAAACTGGGGAATAAGAAATTGCAAGCTGTTACTCTCAATAATATTGGTGGAGTCTGCGATACTTTAGGAGAAAAGCAGAAGGCACTGCAATACTTCAACCAAGCTTTACCTATGTCACGTGCGGTGGGAGACAGGGGTGGAGAAGCCATTACACTAAATAATATTGCTGGAATTTACGAAGATTTAAGAGATAATCTTAAAGCTCTGGAATACTACAACCAAGCTTTACTTTTATATCGCGCAGTGGGAGATAAGCAGAATGAATCTACAGTTGTAGGAAATCTAGCTAAACTAGAACGCAAACAAGGCAATTTACAAACATCGCTTAACCACATCAAAAGCGCGATCGCCATTATCGAAGATTTACGCGGTACCTACACCAACCAAGATTTAAAAACCACCTACTTCGCTACAGTTCAAAATTACTACAAATTCTACATCGACTTATTGATGGAACAACACAAGAAAAACCCATCAAAAGGATACGATTCTATAGCGCTACACATTTCCGAACGTTCCCGCGCTCGTGGTTTAATCGAATTATTAGCTCAAGCTAACGCTAAACTCAGCAAAAACGTTAATCCCAAATTCATTGCAGAAGAAAAAGAATTACAGCTAAAACGTCAAGCTCAAGAAAAAATCCTCGTTAAATTAATTAATCAAAAGCAACCACCGAAAGACACAATTAAACAAACCGAAGCCGAAATTCAAAATATCATTAACCAACAAAAACAGCTTAAAGCCAAAATCCGCGCTCAAAATCCAGAAAGGGATAAATTAACTAATCCAGAGCCGTTAAAATTATCTCAAATTCAACAGCAGTTAGATAAGGATACCGTTTTACTGCAATATTCCTTGGGTAAGGAACGCAGTTATTTATGGTTAGTTACTCCAACTTCTTTAAATAGCTACGAATTACCAAAAGGTGAAGAAATTGAAAAAGTCGCTAAAGAATTTTACAACGGATTAGCAATTCGTAGTTTTTCAATAAATTCAGCCAAAAAACTCAGCGAAATTATTCTTAAACCCGTACAAAATAAGTTAGCTGGAAAAAGATTAGTTATCGTTGCTGATGGTGTGTTGCAGCAGATTCCTTTTGCAGCTTTAGCAGATCCAAATAATAGTAAAAATTCAACTTCAATTAAAACCAGCAACGAATGTAGAGACGTTACATGTAACGTCTCCCGAGGTGGAATCAATCCCGAACCAATTCCTGATAAACCAGGGGTAAAAAATACTAATTATCAACCGTTGATGCTCAATCACGAAATTGTGAATTTACCTTCAGCATCAACTATTGCAATCCAACGAGAAAAAATCGCTAAACGTAAAATAGCACCCAAAAAAATCGCCATTCTTGCAGATCCAGTATATAGTTCTAACGACGAACGAATTATAGGTAAATCCTCAAGTTTCGACCTTAATATTGATATTGAATTAGAACGTTCTGCTCTTAAACGCTCCGCGAAAACTCTTAATCGTAGAGGTTGGAGTCAATTACCAAATACAAAAATAGAAGCACAAGAAATACTAAAACTTGTTTCTGATGAATCGAGCGTATCAGCATTTAGCTTTGACGCTAACTATAATTGGGCTACTAGCAAAAATCTTAATCAATTCCAAATTTTACACTTTGCAACTCACGGTTTTGTTAATCCCGAACAACCGGAATTGTCGGGAATTGTTTTATCTTTAGTTAATAAAAATGGCAAACAAATACCAGGTTATTTACGGTTAGCTGATTTATTTGAACAAGATTATCCAGCGGAATTAATTGTATTAAGTGCTTGCCAAACTGGACTTGGTAAAAACGTTAGTGGTGAGGGGATTGTTGGCTTGACAAGGGGTTTGATGTATGCAGGTGCTTCGCGGGTTGCTTTGTCGTTGTGGAATGTGAGCGATGAAGGTACATCGGTGTTGATGCAAGAGTTTTATAAGCAGATGTTGCAGGAAAATAAAAATCCTACTCAAGCGTTAAGGGATGCACAGCGCAAGTTATGGGCTAATCCAGATTGGCGCAATCCTTATTATTGGGCTGCTTTTACTTTACAAGGTGAGTGGAATTAGGTTTGTAGTAGCGCTTCAGCGCCTCTTATCGGATGCGCTAAAGCGCTACTACGAACCTCTCTATATCTATACAATCAGCAATAAAAAAATGCCAGCCATTGTTAAACTACAACTCACTATAGAAACTTTAGTAGAAGCTATTTCTTCCTTAAATTTAGAAGAGAAATGTCAACTTCAAGAAATAATTGAACAGCAAATTTTTGAAGCTGAAGCGGTTTACGAAGATGATTTAGAAACAAAGAAAGAAATTCAAGCTGTTCGCGCTGAATATGCAGATGGTGAGTCCATTACTATAGATGAATATCTTACTAATCGCTCAAATCAAGCATCATGAGTGACAGATGGTGCGTGACGCGATTTCTTAATTTATAACTTCGTAGATAATTGATTGAGCGTGTCACACAACGGCAATAAAGGGGGAAGAAAATCTACACCCCTTTTTGCCTCCCCTACAAGAAAATATTATTAAACACATTATTGTTTTGACTTACAACTATCAACTAACAACTAACAACTATCAACTAACAAATAACCAAAATTAATGGGGGTGATGCACGATCACCCCCACCAAATATTTCGACAACGATTTAATAACACCAGCCCTGAATTTCGTACTTAACTACTCTGCAATATTAACCAAACTAGCAACATTTGAATCTGCTAATGTTGGTGCGGAAATAACTTTAGAATACAAACTTGATGGTTGTTCGGATGCAATTACTGGTAGCGCTTCACGTGCGTGAGCCGCTAATTCTTGTGTCTTCACATCATAAGTTTGTGTTGCCAATTTCGGATACAAGCCGATACCGATGATTGGAAGTAATAAACAAGCGGCAATGAAAAGTTCGCGGGGTTTTACATCGGGTACTATTTCATCCAAATGTAATTCTTCATTTTGCTTGCCGTAGAATACTTGCTTTAACAAGGATAGTAAATAAACTGGAGTCAAAATCACGCCTACAGCACTTAACAATACAACTACAACTTTAAAGCTGGAGCTATATACATCGCTGCTAGACATACCGAGGAATACCATTAATTCGCCAACAAAACCGCTCATTCCTGGTAGTGCTAAGGAAGCCATTGCACCAGCGGTATACAAAGCAAAGGTTTTGGGCATTACTTTCGCCATTCCACCCATTTTATCCATATCTAAGGTGTGGCTGCGTTCGTAAGTTACGCCGGAAAGGAAGAATAATGCCGCTGCAATCAAACCGTGGGAAATCATTTGTAACATCGCACCGCTCATACCAATTTCGGTATAGGAAGCGATTCCGATTAATACGATACCCATGTGAGCAATTGAAGAATAAGCCAAACGACGCTTCAAGTTGGTTTGTGCGAAGGCACAGCAAGCACCGTAAATGATGTTAACTACACCCAAAATTATTAATACGGGAGCAAAAACAACGTGAGCGTTGGGCAGCATTTCCATATTGATGCGGATTAATGCATAACCACCCATCTTTAACAATACGCCAGCCAAAATCATCGAACCTGGTGCGGAAGCTTCACCGTGAGCATCTGGCAACCAAGTGTGAAGGGGGAAGATTGGCAGTTTTACGCCGAAGGCAATCAAGAAACCGGCATAAGCAAGCATTTCTAAAGTTTTGGGATATTGCTTCATTCCCAAAGCTGCCATATCGAAAGTTACGGTATCGCCAGAGAATGCCATTGCAAACGCTGCTACCAAAATAAATATAGATGCTGCGGCTGTATAAAGAATAAATTTAGTTGCCGCATAGCGACGTTTTTCTCCTCCCCAGATGGAAATTAGCAGGTATACGGGAACCAACTCAATTTCCCACATCAAGAAGAACATTAATAAATCTTGAGCAACAAATACGCCTACCTGAGCGGCGTACATTACCATCATCAAACTATAAAATAAACGTGGCTTATTTGTGACTCTCCAAGCCGCAAAAATCGCCAAAGTATTAATTAAGCCTGTTAATAAAATCAAAGGCATTGACAAACCGTCAGCTGCCACTGACCAATTTAAACCTAACTGGGGTACCCAAGCGTATTTTTCAACTAGTTGGAATGATGCATCTTGAAAATCATAATTCTGCCAAAAGGCACAAATCATTAATGTAAAGTCCGCCAGAGCTACTCCCAAACCGAACCAACGAACGGTTTTACCATCTTTATCAGGAAGTACGGGAATAGCTAGTGCTGCCGCTAAGGGCAACAAGATTATAGAAGTTAGCCAAGGGAATTCGCTCATTACTGACAATCGCTTTAAAATTTCTCTTAATGTTTACATTATATTAAGCAATTTATAGTTTTGTAAACAGAATTTACCCCTATTAAATTAAAAGAATCCACTGGTTTTGGTAATAAATACTTATAAATACTCAGAAAAATAGTATTTTTTATCCAAATCATAAACTTTTGTTAACAATAAAGATAGCGGTGACTATAGCCGCCGCTGAAATTTGTAACATAAACTTCGTTTTATGGTTGACAAATAATAGTTTCTAATGTTTAACCAAAAATATAGAAATGTATGCTTGAAGCGAAAAGCAATTTCTATAAATAAAGAAAATTTACAAGCGGACGCATTCTTAACTGTTCCCCCCAACCCTACTCTCCAATCAAACAACCCGATTAACAATCGTCCAAACTTCTCCATCGGAACGAACGTAAGGAACGGAAATAGTTTTAAAGCCTGTAATAAACGGTTTGTAATATACCTGCCAATAAAGCGGAGTTAGATTGTCGGCACAAGTCTTGAGACTGTTGACTTCTGTTGCGAGTTCTGCTGCTAGCTGATTTATGCGTTCTGCATGAGCTTTAGCTTTGGTTTTAGCTTCTTCTAATTGTTCTATCTGCTCGGAAAGACGGGTTATGTATCCCGAACGAGATTTTTTTATGATTGTTTCTTTTTCTGCTAGCTGAAATTCTAAAGCGGCGATCGCCTCATCTATACCTTTAAGCTCGGCAAACAATTGAGGATTTTCTCTTGCTTGACGACGATAAGCTTCTGCTATTGCTTGAGGTGAATTATCATCATCTTCAGAAGGCGTAATATTTACGGCAAGAGAAGCACCTTCTCGGCGCAGTCGATTAATTTGAGAACGAATCACCTCAATTTCTGCCCGAACATCTTGCATAATTGCTCTTTATCCTTGAACGATGCTTGTTGCTCCTTTGTTATCAATTTGGAGCGTTTGTACTTGTGCTTTAATCCCTTTATTTTCCCATTCAGAAATCATCGCTGTGGCTACAGCTTGAGAATTAGCGGTATTAGTTAATGCAAGCAATGTTGGTCCCGCGCCACTGATTACCATACCATAAGCACCGGCTGATAAGGCTGCGGCGTTAATTGCCTCGTAATTATTAATTAAGTCTTTTCTGTAAGGCTGATGTAATTTATCTTGCAAAGCAGCCCGCAACCAATTTTGATTACCAGTTTCCAATCCCCGCAACAGCAACCCTAAATGTGCCGTATTGAAAATCGCATCTCCACGACTCACTTGAGATGGTAATACTTGTCTAGCTTCGCTGGTTGAAAGTTCAAAATCTGGAATTGCCACTACTGGAATGACATCTTTACACCACGGAATATCGCAAATTTCCCATCCCTTATCGCTTGTTGCTGCTAAACGACATCCACCTAAAAGTGCCGGTACTACGTTATCTGGGTGTCCCTCCATTTCTATAGCTAATTCCATAATTTGCGCTGGAGTTAAAACTTCACCTGCCAATGTATTAGCACCAATTAATCCACCAACAATAGCCGTTGCGGAACTACCCAAACCACGCGCGAGTGGAACTCCCAACTTAATATCAATTTTTATTGCGGGTGGTGTTTGTTGTATATGTTGAAAGAATTTTACAAATGCTTGATATACAAGATTGCTTTCGTCGGTTGCTACTTTTGCTGATTCGCTTCCGGTAACTGTAATAACTAGCTTTTGGCTCGGATTAACTTCTTCTCGAATAAACTTTAATTCGTTATAAAGCGTTAAGGCTGCACCAATACAGTCGAAGCCGGGACCTAAATTCGCGGTTGTTGCGGGAACGGTTACGCAGACGGAGGAGACAACAGACATTAAATATATTTAACTCAAAAAATATAAAAGCATTTAATTAATCAGCATCTCATACAAATCAGCACTTAAGCAAAAAACTTGTTTTTTTATAGGGACACAATTTTCCATAACTTCAATTTGAATCGAAATTAAAAAACCCAACTTGTTTCATAAGCCGGGTTTTAACCTGATATTGAATTCCATGCAACTGAAGTTTTGCCTCAAAGATGATAAATTTAGAGATAAGCAAAGCAAAAGGGACTGGGTAAGTCCCAATCCCGAAAAAGCGGGTTAACCGCTATCTATTTAATTAAGTTAACCCGTGCAGCTTTGGGAACGCGCAGAAAAATTTCTATTGCAATACCAACTTAACGTTAGCATTTTGCAAACCGCGCTGCTTAACTTCAGTCAAAGTCTTGTTAACAGCATACTTCTGGTTGATGGAGTTGATTAACTCGGTTTGGTTGTGCTTCTTAGCAACACCCCAAAGATCCGCAATTAAATCAAAGGAACCATCGCTGTTGCGAGACCAACCTAAATCATATTCGCCTTCCAAAACTGCAACGATGTCGGCACGAACGCGCTGACCGTTATAACCACGAACATCAGCTTCAGACTTAACGGTGATACCTAAGTCGCTCAAAGAAGACTTAAGAATTTCAGAATCAGTAATTTTGGTACGTAGAGTGCTAAAGTGAGACATTTGGGTTTCCTCCAAAAAGAAGATTGAGATTAAGACAACGGTTTTTTGGCTAAGCCGCGTTTAAATTACGCGGTTTTTTTATTTACTAGCTTTGGGTTCGCTAGTCTTTGCCCCTGAATTAACAGGAGAAAGCTTTTTAAAACTCCATTCGCTGATATTCAGCTACGGAGGCTGCTGCTGGACGCGCTCGCTGTCTCGCCCAGTCTCGAAGCGCAGTGACTTGTTCTTGCATCGTTCGAGACAGCGGTAAAGTCGCTTTAAGTGCAGCAATAATATCTAATTGGGTGAACTCGCGATCTTGGGCAAAAGCTTCGTACATTGCCGCTACTATCGCTTGTTCAATTTCTGCCCCAGAAAAGCCATCAGACATCTTGGATAACTGTTCCAAATCGAATCTGGTGATGTCTTTACGACGCTTAGTTAAGTGGATCGTGAAAATTTGTTGCCGTTCTTGAGATGTAGGCAGATCCACAAAGAAAATTTCGTCAAATCGACCTTTCCTTAAAAACTCTCCTGGCAAGCGCTCAACCCGGTTGGCAGTTGCCATCACGAACACGGGTGATTTTTTCTCTTGCATCCAAGTTAGGAAAGATCCAAAAATCCGGCTGGAGGTTCCTCCATCTGAGTCGCCAGAACCTGAGCTACCAGCAAAGGATTTATCTAATTCATCAATAAATAATATTGCCGGAGAAATAGATTCCGCTGTTTTTAGAGCATTACGCAGGTTGGCTTCACTTCGCCCTACCATTGAGCCGTCGTAGACTCGCCCCATATCCAAGCGTAAAATCGGTAATCCCCATAGTTTTGAAGTGGTTTTTGCTATTAAAGACTTTCCACAGCCGGGAACCCCTAGAATTAACATTCCTTTCGGTTGCGGTAAACCATATTCTCTCGCTTTCTCCGTGAAAGCATCAGAGCGCTGGGTTAGCCAATTTTTTAATTCTTCTAAACCACCAACAGCTTCGAGTGTTTCATCCTCTTCAATGTATTCTAATATTCCATTGCGTCGGATTAGCTGTTTCTTTTCAGATAAAACTATATCTACTTCTTTTTCTGTTAGCTGTTTCTTAGTTACCTGAGCTTTGCGGTATACTTTCTCCGCTTCATCTCTGGTTAGTCCTAAAGCCGCTCTTAATAACTTTTCCCTTGCTTCGGTTGTTAATTTCCGAGCATTTTGTTGACCTATATGACCATCTAAAACTTTATTTAGATCGGACATATTTGGCAACGGGAAGTCAAGTACCACAACTTCCTTCTCCAACTCGATGGGAACCTGCTGCACTGGTGACATCAAAATTATATTTTTCTGAGTCCCTTTGAAGCTGGCGATCGCATCTCGTAAAGACCTAGTTGTTGCAGGTGCATCAATAAACGGATGTAAATCTTTAAGAACAAATATACCAGGTTCTTTCTGACGGATAATCCACTCAATCGCCGCTTCTGGAGAAACAGTATTGTGCTGAGTTACGCTCCTACCTTGACCATACTCCACGATGCCGTGGGTTACAGTCCATACATACAACCGACGCTGTGGCTTTGAAGATTGAGCGATGGAATAAATTGCTTGCTCGGCCCGCTCTTCCTCGGAGGTAACAAGGTAGATTAAGGGATATTGAGCCTGAATTAGTATACTGAGCTCTTCTTTCATATATCAACCTACTTGAAACCTAAAGACACTACAGACATCGTTCATCATGATCAAATTTCAGTTTTTAGTAAAGATAGAATTATGAATTAACCATTCATAATTCGAGCGATATTAACAAGGAACTAACTCTTCGTCCGCTTCTTGATTAACTTCGCAATCTTGCTCTATCTTGTTGACAGAAACATCTTTACCAATTATTCCTGGCTGATTGCCTAAAGCAACCAATTCCCCTTCACGCAAGACTAGTGAACTTTCGCAGTTGGGACATTTTAGAACCCTGTGAGTTCTTCCGTAAGAACCTTCGACTTCATCTACCAATTCTGAATTTGCTAAATAAAATACGAGGGCACGCTCGGCAAGCTCTGACATTGGTTCGCTCTCAACTGCTGAACGTATTTTTAAACTTTTGTGCAGTTCTGGGGATAGATACAAAGTAACTTTTTGCTTAGCTTGCATATAACTATGAATGCGTTCTTACCCGGGTATGTATCTTACGATATCTACTCTCCCACTAGTTGTCAAGACGGCAAAGCGTTTTGACGCTAATTTTGTAACACTTCTTTACAAACTGATAATTTTCAAGGTTAAAACTGCCATCAAGAAAAGGTGTGAAAAGTAATAATACAAAGGTTTTACATCAGAAATAGCGGCGTGAGTCTAAAAAGTTAAAAATAATTTACTTTTTGATGAGAGCATATTTTTCAGGCTTATTTGCTAAAAAACTTAGAGTTAGTATCGCCATAATGGTTGAGAAGGTACAGTTTCCTGATAGATTTAGCTATCAGCGAGTATAAAAAGCGTAAAAATGAAAGTCCTGGTTATTGGTGGAGACGGCTATTGCGGTTGGGCAACCGCACTTTACCTTTCAAATCGTGGTTATGAAGTTGGAATTTTAGATAATTTAGTGCGGCGGCACTGGGATAATGAATTAGGTGTACAGACTTTAACGCCCATTGCACCAATTCAACAACGCATCCAGCGCTGGAAGGATTTAACAGGTAAATCAATCGATTTGTTTATCGGCGATATTACCAACTATGAGTTTGTCCAGAAAGCTCTGCATGACTTTGAACCAGAATCCGTAGTGCATTTCGGCGAACAGCGTTCGGCTCCTTTTTCGATGATCGATCGCGAACACGCTGTCTTAACACAAGTTAACAACGTTGTTGGCACCTTGAACATCCTTTACGCAATGCGTGAAGATTTCCCCGAATGCCATTTAGTGAAGTTGGGGACAATGGGTGAATACGGTACGCCTAACATTGATATCGAAGAAGGCTATATAACCATAGAGCATAACGGACGGAAAGATACTTTACCTTATCCCAAGCAACCGGGTAGTTTCTATCACCTGAGTAAAGTTCACGATAGCCACAATATCCACTTTGCCTGTAAAATTTGGGGATTGCGAGCTACAGATTTGAACCAAGGTGTAGTTTACGGTGTCTTAACCGAAGAAACGGGTATGGATGAAATGCTGATTAACCGTCTTGACTACGATGGTGTATTTGGTACCGCATTAAACCGTTTCTGTATCCAAGCTGCGATTGGGCATCCCTTAACCGTTTACGGTAAAGGTGGACAAACTAGAGCCTTCCTGGATATTCGAGATACAGTTAGGTGTATTGAATTAGCGATCGCCAATCCAGCACAAGCTGGAGAATTCCGCGTATTTAATCAGTTCACCGAACTTTTCAGCATCAACGACTTATCAATGATGGTGAAAAAAGCTGGTAATGCAATAGGGTTGAATGTAGATATTAATCATTTGGACAACCCCAGAGTAGAGTCTGAGCAACACTACTTTAATGCCAAAAACACTAAGCTTCTAGATTTAGGTTTAGAACCTCATTTACTTTCTGACTCACTGTTAGATTCCTTGCTGAACTTTGCTGTGAAATATCAGCACAGAGTTGATAACAAACAAATTTTGCCGAAAGTTTCTTGGCATAGAAAATAAAACCAATGATTTTTTTAGTAGTTAGTTGTTTAGTGATGAAGCTTTTTCAACTAAACGCTAGCTGCTAAAAATTTCTTAATTGCTACTTCTTACCGATTAGATCGCTTAATTTCGGCGCTATGGCTTTGAATAAAATTCAAAATTAAATGTCTTAGCTTATTAGCTTAATAGCAGCCTTCCGCGACGAATATTAGGTTTTTCTTTAAAATATGATTGCCTCCACAAAACGAACTCTAAACAATCTATATTTTTACCAACGATGCCAAATACAATTGTCCTGCTACCTTGCATATAGTGAATAGTTTTGTATGAGAATTGCCTTATTTACCGAAACATTTTTACCTAAAGTTGACGGAATTGTAACGCGCCTTCGTCATACCGTCGAACATTTGCAGCGTAACGGCGATCGAGTATTAGTAATTTGTCCTGATGGTGGAATAACAGAATATTTTGGAGCTAAAATTTATGGAATTTCAGGCTTCCCTCTACCGATGTATCCAGAGCTAACATTAGCATTACCTCGTCCGGCTATTGGTGAAGTATTGGAAAAATTTAACCCAGATATTATTCATGTAGTTAATCCAGCAGTTTTAGGTTTAGCTGGGATTATTCATAGTAAAATACATAACATTCCTTTAGTAGCTTCCTATCATACTCACCTGCCGCAATATCTGCAACATTACGGTTTGGGAATGTTAGAAGGGTTGCTTTGGGAATTACTAAAAGCAGGTCATAATCAAGCTGCTTTGAATTTATGTACTTCAACGGCGATGGTTGAAGAGTTAACTGCTCGCGGCATCGAACGTGTAGATTTGTGGCAGCGAGGAGTTGATACAGAATTATTTGATCCAAGTTTTGCCAGCGAGCAAATGCGTCAAAAATTGTCGCAAAACAATAAAGATGCTCCTTTACTGCTTTATGTAGGCCGTTTGTCTGCGGAGAAAGAAATTGAACGTATTAAGCCGATTTTAGAAGGTATTCCCCAAGCTCGATTGGCTTTAGTTGGAGATGGCCCTCATCGCGAAGCCTTAGAAAAACACTTTCAAGGAACTAATACTTATTTTGTCGGGTATCTTGCAGGTACGGATTTAGCTTCAGCTTTTGCTAGTGCCGACGCTTTTGTGTTTCCTTCTCGCACAGAAACCTTGGGATTAGTGCTATTAGAAGCAATGGCTGCTGGATGTCCGGTGGTTGCAGCACGCTCCGGAGGTATTCCAGATATTGTTACCGATGGAGTAAATGGATATCTTTTCGAGCCAAAATCTGATGATGCAGGTGCGATCGCCGCGACAATGCGTCTTTTAGAAGAAAAAGAAGAGCGAGAAGTTATCCGTCAAAATGCTCGTCAAGAAGCAGAACGTTGGGGATGGTCTGCTGCTACTCGTCAGCTACAAACTTACTATGAAAAAGTTGTTAATTCTCAAGTGCCAACAGCCGCTTAATTAATTTTTTATCTAGTAGGGGCGGTAAAATCCGTTCCTACCTATTAAACTAAAATTTTTATTAATATCTTTGCTTTTTTTGCTTTGTACTTATTGCGATCGAGTTTTCAATAAGCTCGTTTTGGGGCGATCGCGCTTAATTGCTTAGCTATTACTATCTTGCAAACAAAGTAAGCACTAATTACGATTCAAACAAAGTAGAAATTTAAAACATTATAAATATTTGAAATCGCAACAAGTTTTTAGCAAAGCCGTTTAATACTTAGTATTAAGTGATTCTATGCATCTGCATTTATATGTAGTTATAAATTACAAAATTAGATTATCATTCTGGTGTAAGTATAAAATTGTACCCAGAATCGAACCTCTATAATCTTGAATTTATAATTCTCATGACACTTTTAAATCCAGGTAGCGTACTAGCTACGTTAACTGAACTTACTCAGGTTAATCGTACCCACGCTCTATTGCGGCGTGTTAAAGATCTTTCTGTAAATGAATTTGTTTGCTTGTTAGATTTTATAACTGCTGAGTTCCAACAGTTTATTAGAGCGATAGAACTGATAAACAATGAAGCTCTAGAAACAATGCTAGAGAAAGTACTTGAGGCAATTACATTAAAAATCGGTCAAATTCTGCAAGCTGAACATACTACTATTTTTTTAGTTGACCATGATAAAGGTCAGTTGTGGTCAAAAGTACCGCAGGATAATGTTAATAAGGCTGTAGAAATTCGTACTCCGTTAAATGTAGGTATTCCCGGTCATGTTGCGAGTACCGGACAGTATTTAAATATCGCCGAAACTACTACTCATCCTTTATTTAGCCCGGAATTAGAAAAGCAGCTAGGCTATAAAATTAACAATATTTTGTGTATGCCAGTTGTGAGCAGCAAAAATCAAATTGTTGCTGTTGTACAGTTGGCGAATAAAGCAGGGGATACTCCTTTCGATAGCAAAGATGAAACTTGTTTTCGGGAATTTGCAGCAAGTATTGGGATTATTCTTGAAAGCTGTCAATCTTTTTATGTTGCAGCACGCAATCAAAGGGGTGCAACGGCTCTGTTACGAGCGACTCAAACACTCGGTCAAAGTTTAGACTTAGAAGTAACTTTGCAAATAGTTATGGAACAAGCGCGAATTTTGATGCAAGCAGATAGGAGTACGCTATTTTTGTACCGTAAAGAAATGAGCGAACTATGGACAAAAGTTGCAGCTGCCGATGGTGAAACGATGATGGAAATTAGCATTCCCGGTAATCGTGGAATTGTTGGTTATGTTGCTTCTACAGGCGAAGCTTTAAATATTCCCGACGCTTATAAAGATCCTCGTTTCGATCCAACTACAGATAGAAAAACGGGTTATTATACTCGCAACATTTTATGTTTGCCGGTTTTTAACTCAGCTAATGAATTGATTGGTGTTACACAGTTAATTAACAAACAAAAAGGAAGCTTTACTTCTAGTGATGAAGAATTTATGCGGGCTTTTAATATACAGGCAGGAATTGCTTTAGAAAATGCCCGTTTATTTGAAAGTGTATTGTTAGAAAAACAATATCAAAAAGATATTCTGCAAAGTTTATCTGATGCTGTAATCTCTACAGATATGGAAGGTAGAATAGTCACGATTAACGATGCAGCTTTAGAGTTATTGGGATGTCCGCTTGCAGGAGATGCTAGTACTAGAGACAATAAAATTCTTTGGGAAAAAAATTTAGTTGGTCGTTTGTTGTGGCAAGTAGTACCAATTGAAAATTTGCAGTTTCGATTAGAAGATAGTTTAAAAAATGGGGCAAGACATTACGTTCCGGAACAAATTTTAACGGTAGGATTGTATTACTTACCGGGGGAATCGGAAGAATCGGAAGAATATATTCTGGCATTACCAAGTTCGACAAATCCAGAACTTTTTATTCCTTGGAATCAACCCCTTACTCCTCAATCTCAGTTCGTACATTGTTCTCAAGTCGAACCAATAGAAAGAAGCATTAATCTTACAGTTAATCCTTTAACTAATCCAGAAGGTGGCGTGCGTGGCGGGCTGGCAGTATTGGAAGACATCAGTCAAGAAAAGCGCCTTAAAACTACTATGTACCGCTATTTGACTCCTCACGTAGCCGAGCAGGTTATGGCTTTAGGAGAAGATGGTTTGATGGTAGGAGAGCGTAAAGAAGTCACCATTTTATTTTCTGATATCCGAGGCTACACAACACTTACCGAAAACCTTGGGGCTGCTGAAGTAGTATCGCTGTTGAATCAATATTTTGAAACAATGGTGGAATCGGTTTTTAACTACGAAGGCACTTTAGATAAGTTTATTGGGGATGCTTTGATGGCCGTATTCGGTGCGCCCTTACCTTTAACGGAAAATCATGCTTGGCGAGCAGTACAGGCTGCGTTAGATATGCGACATCGGCTCAAGCAATTTAACGAACGGCGAATTGTTGAAGAACAGCCACAAATCAAAATTGGAGTTGGCATTAGTTCTGGAGAAGTCGTTTCGGGAAACATCGGTTCTCGCAAGCGAATGGACTACACCGTAATTGGAGATGGAGTTAATTTAAGTTCGCGTTTGGAAGGAACCACCAAGGAATATGGTTGCGATATCGTTTTAAGTGAATTTACGTATCAGCTATGTCGCGATCGCGTGATTGTTCGCGAACTCGATAAGATTCGAGTCAAAGGAAAACATCAAGCAGTAAAAATATATGAATTGATTGGCGATCGCACTACTTGTTTGGATGCGAATACCCAAGAATTCTTATCTCATTATCATGCAGGACGTGCTGCTTATTCATCCCGAAATTTTCCGCAAGCATTAATTTGTTTTGAAGCTGCAAAAAAAATTCGACCTATAGATAGAGCCGTGAATATTCATATAGCACGTTGCAATAAATTTTTAAGACAACCTCCCGAGGAATCTTGGAGTGGAGTTTGGACAATGGTTGATAAGTAATCAGTTAACAGTGAACAGTGAACAGTGAACAGTGAACAGTGAACAGTTGGCTAATATGAAGTTGTTTTTTGATTGCTTTAGTTGTTTCCATCAAGTTTTTATTTGTTCGCAATTGCTTCTTCCGGAGGAACTTTTTAGTTGTGAGGGCTTCGGAAATATAACCCTTTTAGGCGCGGAGGGCGCTGAGGAAGAGAATAAAGAGGATTATTCGATTTGAAATAAAATCGATGTTCATTTCTCAAAATTAATATGGTGGAATACTAGTAGTCTTTTTCAAAAGTTTTAATAGTTAAAAGCTTGTAGTAAGATTTTTAAATCTTAGAATTAAGGGTTAAAACCCTTACTACGAACCTGTCAGAATTAATGAAAAGAACTACTAGCTGAAGGTATCGTAGGTATTGTGTGCCCGCAAGGCATAAAAGACAAGGGTACATTTTCCGTTCCCCGTTCCCCGTTTCCTATTCCCTTCCCATAACTAAGATTTCACTCATCCGATCTACTCAATGATTATTAATCAATAACCTTCATATAAAATAGTTAAGCCGTTGAAGGCATCAGTTCCCTTTCGCACTAAATAATCTTTCTACCATGTCTGTTACCTCTAAGTTATACGAAGGAAAAGCCAAGATTCTTTATCAGACAGATGTACCGGAAATCTTACTGGCTGATTTTAAGGATGATGCAACTGCTTTTAACGCTCAAAAAAAAGGCAGTATCAGTAACAAAGGGACAATGAACTGTAGGATTTCTAGCAAGTTATTTCAACAACTAGAAAAAAGCGGTATTAATACTCATTATTTGGATAACCCCACCTCGTCACAAATGCGGGTTAAAGCTGTGAAAATTATTCCTGTGGAAGTAGTTGTACGGAATATAGCAGCTGGAAGCCTTTGCAAGCAAACAGGTTTGGAGTTGGGAACCGTATTAAACAAGCCCTTGGTAGAGTTTTATTACAAAAATGACGAATTAGGCGATCCATTGTTAACTAAAGAACGTCTACTATTGTTAGAACTAGCTAGCGAGGAACAAGTTGAGGAAATTATTCATCTAGCATTGCGAATCAATGAGTTTCTCAAAGGCTTTTTTGGCAAATGTGGCATTACTTTAGTTGACTTCAAGCTAGAGTTTGGTGTTGACTCCCAACAAAGGATACTTTTGGCTGATGAAATTAGTCCCGATACTTGTCGTTTGTGGGATAACTCTACCAATGACTTCAAAGACAGGGTTTTAGACAAAGATCGCTTTCGGCAAGATTTAGGTAATGTGGAAAATGCTTACCAAGAAGTTTTAGAAAGAGTGTTAAAAACAGTAGAAACAAGTGTCTAGTTAACTAGATTTTGCTTGATGTCATGAGTTATTACTGTTCTTGACAAATAACTGCTGACTGATGACAAATGATTATCATGTTGAACGATGGTGTGTGGAAGTGAATAGGAATCTAAATAAAATGCGCTTATCTCCCTTTTTGGTGGCGGTGATGGCTTTTGCAACAACATTAGGAGTTTCTCCGAGTGCAAATGCACAAACTGCCAATACCTCTAAAGATTTACAAAATATCAAAGCAGCCAGCATTGATGAGAAAGACGGAACTACCAAAGTATCGCTTGAATCTTCAGATGCACAAAAGTTACAAGTAGTTATCCCAACAGCTAATTGGACAACCGCACAAAATACTCCGCAAATTCCCCCACCGGATAATTTACCCGAGGGTAGCGAAGAGCCACCAGAACTAACTCCTAGTGATGTTCCTTCTACTCAACCCCAAATTCCCCCAACCGAAAATATCCAAACTCCGGTACAGCCAAGAATAAATCCTTCAGAACAGCAACAGCAGCAATTCCAGACTCCGGGCACGCAACAACAGCAACAGCCAGCAGCAGACGAAACTCAAGTATTAGTATCGGAAGTGTTGGTAAGATCGGAAAGCGGACAGTTAACACGAGAATTACAAGATCGAGTTTATAGAGTTATTCGCACTCAACCGGGACGAACTACAACTCGTTCGCAATTACAAGAAGATATTAATGCTATTTTTGGAACCGGCTTTTTCTCTAACGTTCAAGTAGCACCCGAAGATACACCATTGGGAGTTAGAGTAAGCTTTGTTGTTCAACCAAACCCCGTTTTACAAAAAGTCCAAATAGATGCAAATCCCGGCGCTAACGTTCCTTCGGTACTACCTGAAAAAGCTGTTAATGACATATTTAGCAGACAGTACGGTCAAATTCTCAACTTGCGGGAATTGCAAGAAGGCATCAAACAGCTGGTTAAAACGTATCAAGATCAAGGTTATGTACTAGCTAACGTAATTGGAGCGCCTCAAGTATCTCCTGATGGGGTAGTTACTCTACAAGTTGCAGAAGGTTTGGTAGAAAATATTCGAGTCCAATTCCGCAACAAAGATGGTGAAGCGACTAACGAAGACGGGGAACCCGTAAAAGGAAGAACCCAACCATATATTGTTGAACGAGAATTGCAACTCAAGCCGGGACAAGTATTTAACCGCAATTTGGTACAAAGAGACTTGCAGCGGGTATTTGGGTTAGGTTTATTTGAAGACGTTAACGTTGCTCTCGATCCTGGTAGCGATCCTAGTAGAGTAGATGTAATCGTAAATGTAGTAGAACGAAACAGCGGTTCTATCGCCGCAGGTGCCGGTATTAGTTCTGCGAGCGGACTATTCGGTACTATTAGCTACCAAGAGCAAAACCTCAACGGTAGAAATCAAGATTTAGGAGCAGAACTACAGGTTGGAGCGCGGGAATTGTTGTTTGACCTCCGCTTTACAGATCCTTGGATAGCAGGCGACCCTTTCCGTACTTCCTATACAGTTAACGCATTCCGCCGTCGTTCAATTTCCTTGATTTTTGACGGCGACGACGAAGAAATTGAAACCTTCGATTTAGACGACCCCAGCGGAAACGATGACGCACGCGATCGCCCTCGTGTTGTCCGTACTGGTGGTGGTGTAAACTTTACTCGTCCTCTAAGTAAAAATCCTTATAAAAAATCGGAATGGGTAGCTTCTGCTGGTTTGCAGTATCAAAGAGTTAACATCACCGATGGAGACGGGGATACAAGAGAAAGAGGTGCGATTTTTGATGGTGACAACATAGATTCGCGACAAATTGACCTCAGTGCTTCCGGAGACGGTGAAGATGATTTATTTTTAGTCAAACTAGGAGCATCTCGCGATAAGCGCAATAACCCGTTACAACCAACTAAAGGTTCCTTCCTACGTCTTGGTATAGACCAGTCGGTACCTATCGGACAAGGTAGTATTGCGATGACAAAGTTACGTGGTAGCTACAGTCAATACATACCTGTAGACTTAACCAATTTTACTAAAGGAGCCGAAACCCTAGCTTTTAACGTTCAAGCAGGAACAGTTTTGGGTGACTTACCTCCTTATGAAGCGTTTTCATTAGGTGGTAGTAACTCTGTTCGCGGTTATGACGAAGGTGGATTAAGTAGCGGACGCAGTTATGTAGAAGCATCAGTCGAGTATCGCTTCCCACTATTCTCAGTACTTAGCGGTGCATTATTCGTTGATGTTGGTAGTGACTTAGGAACCACAACCGAACCAGCAGAAGTACTTAATAAAAACGGTACAGGTGTTGGTTACGGACTTGGGGTAAGAGTACAGTCACCACTCGGCCCAATTCGCATCGACTATGGGCTTAATGATGACGGAGACAGCCGAATTAACTTTGGTATTGGGGAAAGGTTTTAAGAATTTTGGATTTTGGATTTTGGATTTTGGATTGACAACTATAAGTTAGGAGTTAGGGGTTAGAAGTTAGGAGTTGGGAGTTGGGAGTGTAGAGACGTAGCAGTACTACGTCTGTACAGGAGTTAGGGGTTAGAAGTTAGGAGTTGGGAGTTAGGAGTTGGGAGTTGGGAGTAGCGAACTAATTATTCTTCTCCTCATCGCCCAATCCCCAATCCCCAATCCCCAATCCCCAATCCCCAATTACCAATTACCAATTACCAATTACCTTTATGCAACAACGTACAATAGCCTCCTCAATCAATCAAACAGGAACTGGGCTACATAGTGGGATAATTACTAGCGTCAGTATAGTACCAGCAAAGCCGGGAAGCGGACGCTATTTAGTGCGTGTAGATTTGCCTGATGCTCCGATTATTCCAGCGTCGATTGCATCTGTCTCTCAGACGGTTCTCTCGACTCAATTAAGGCATGGTGAAGCCAGCGTTCGTACTGTGGAGCATTTGCTGGCTGCTTTGGCTGGTATGGGGGTAGATAATGCCCGTATTGAAATTGATGGGCCTGAAGTACCACTTTTAGATGGTTCGGCACGAATATGGGCGGAGAATATACGATTAGTCGGTACGGTAGAGCAAGATTCTACTGTTTGTGAAAACGCTTTATGTTTAGAAGAACCAATTTGGGTACGTGACGAAGATGCTTTTGTTGGTGCTATACCAGCATCACAAACTCGATTTAGCTACGGAATTGACTTTGATTTACCGGCGATTGGTAATCAATGGCACAGTTGGCAGCCTTCGGATGAACAGCAAAACTCTTATGAGACCTTCGTTACAGAAATTGCTCCGGCCCGTACCTTTGGTTTAATGCATCAAATAGAACATTTAAAAACATCCGGATTAATTAAAGGTGGAAGCTTAGAAAATGCCCTTGTATGTGGCCCAGATGGCTGGGTTAATCCACCACTACGATTTGCAAATGAGCCTGTACGTCATAAAATCTTGGATTTAGTAGGAGATTTAAGTTTATTGGGAATTTTCCCTCGCGCTCACTTCTTAGCTTACAAAGCCAGCCACAATTTACATATTCAACTGGCAAAAAGAATCTTGGAACTGAGAAGCGATATGATTTTTAGATTTGAAGATTAGTCTAAAATCTGCATCGTTGAGGAATTTTCTTTTTTAGCAATCGTCTACTCTCGATACCCATCAGAAAAAATTCAACCCAAAAAAGCCAAATGTCAATTGTTACCGAAGTTAATAACAAAGGTGTTAACGCACCAGAATCTACTGAAGATAAATTGGTTGACTCTAGTACAGCCCAAGCGGAGAACAAAACAATTTTTACGGTAGAAGAAATCCAAAAGCTGCTACCGCATCGCTATCCTTTTGCATTGGTTGATAGAATTACCAACTATGTTCCCGGAAAGCAAGCCGTTGGTTTAAAAAATGTTACTTTCAACGAACCTCATTTCCAAGGGCATTTTCCCGGACAGCCTATTATGCCTGGCGTACTAATTGTTGAGGCGATGGCACAAGTCGGTGGTGTCGTAATGACTCAACTACCCGAGTATGAAGGCGGACTTTTTGTATTTGCTGGCATTGATAAAGTACGTTTTCACCGTCAAGTAGTTCCTGGAGATCAACTCGTAATGACCTTGGAACTGTTGTGGGTTAAGCGTCGTCGTTTTGGTAAGATGCAAGGCCGCGCCGAAGTGGACGGCCAACTCGCAGCCAAAGGCGAATTAATGTTTTCTCTTGCTAATTGAGAAATACGATTAGTGAGTAAAGGCACATATCAATCGTGCCTTTACTGAGTTCTAAAGTCTAGAATTTCAGTAAAAAACAAGTCACTATACTATAGTAAAAAATCCGAATTTTCGCCGCCCTTACAATAATCGTTGCGAATCATCGATGCTTTCGGCTACTGAATATTTAAATTACTCGTGCCGCGCAAATTGTTCTGGAGATGCACCCTTGAAGACACTTATTCACCCAACTGCTGTAATTCATCCCTTAGCGCAATTGCACCCAACCGTTAAAGTTGGTGCTTATGCGACAATTGAGGGAGACGTAAAAGTCGGTCCACAAACGATTATCGGTTCTCATGCAGTGCTTGAAGGACCTCTCGAAATAGGAGCGCGAAATCGGATTTTTTCAGGTGCAGTTATCGGTTCGGAACCTCAAGATTTAAAGTACGTTGGGGAATATAGTAAAGTCATAATTGGCGACGATAACAGTATCAGAGAATACGTTACTATTAATCGTGCTACTGGTGCGGGTGAAGAAACTCGCATCGGTAACGGCAATTTATTGATGGCTTACGTTCACATAGGTCATAATTGCGTTTTAGAAGATTCTGTAGTCATTGCTAACTCAGTGGCGTTAGCTGGTCATGTATATATAGAGTCCCTTGCAAGACTAAGTGGTGTTTTAGGCGTTCATCAATTCGTGCATATTGGTGCCCGAGCAATGGTAGGTGGCATGGCACGCATCGATCGCGATGTACCACCATATATGCTCGTAGAAGGAAATCCCGCACGCATTCGCACCCTTAATTTAATCGGACTTAAACGCGCCGGTTTTTCTACTGAAGAATTACAAATCCTTAAAAATGCCTTCCGCATTCTCTACCGTTCCGATATAACATTCAAAGAAGCCATAGAAAAATTAGAATTCTTAGGCGATACAGAACATTTAAAACATTTACGTAGATTTTTATTGCTTTCCCAAATGCCCGGAAGACGCGGTTTAATTCCGGGTAGAGAATAGGGAATTGGGCATGGGGGATTGGGGATTGGGAATAGTTATGAATTATGAGTTATGAGTTATGAGTTATGAGTTATGAGTAATTTAGTTTGAGATGTTTGCTTTTTGCAAAAAGTTGATCTGTTTCCCAATGCGCGATGCCCAATGCCCAATGCCCAATGCCCAATTCCCAATTCCCAAGTTATAAATGCGAATATTTATTAGTACTGGCGAAGTGTCAGGAGATTTACAAGGTTCACTATTAGTTACTGCCCTTAAAAATCAAGCTGCCGCAACAGGTTTAGAATTAGAAATTGTGGCTTTGGGTGGCGAAAAAATGGCTGCTGCTGGCGCAATTTTAATTGGAAATACTACTTCTATTGGTTCTATCGGACTTTTAGAATCTTTGCCTTTTGTACTGCCAACTTTAAAAATACAGAAAAAGGCGATCGCCTTTCTCAAAAAATATCCGCCGGATTTAATCGTGTTTATTGACTATGCGGGGCCAAATATTGCCATCGGTAAATATATTCGCCGTCATATGCCGGGGGTGCCAACGGTTTACTACATTGCACCTCAAGTTTGGGTAACGTCATTTGGGGAAAAAGATACACAGCAAATCATAAATATTAGCGATAAAGTACTGGCGATATTTCCCGAAGAAGCTCGTTATTTTCAAAATAAAGGTGCTGATGCAACTTGGGTAGGACATCCTTTAATAGATAGAATGCAAAGTTTTCCTAATAGAGAAACTGCGCGTGCAAAGTTGGGAATCGCTGATGATGCTACTTGTGTAGCACTTGTACCAGCTTCCCGTTCCCAAGAGGTAAAGTATTTAGTGCCGGTGATATTTGAAGCAGCAAAGGAAATTCAAAACAAAATGCCAGAAGTTCATTTCTGGATTCCTTTGTCTATGGAAAGATACAAAGAAGAAATAGAAAAACAAATACAAAAGTATCAATTAAGAGCTACCGTTGTATCTAGTCAGCAGAAAGAAGTATTAGCTGCTGCGGATTTAGCAATTACTAAATCAGGTACCGTAAATTTAGAATTAGCATTATTAAATGTTCCTCAAGTAGTTTTATATCGTTTACATCCTTTTACTTACTGGGTTGGTAAAAACATACTCAAAATCACATTTTCTTATGCTTCCCCACCGAATTTATTAGTAATGCGGGAAATTGTACCGGAATTTATTCAAGAAACAGCTACATCCGAAAACATCGTTGAAGCTGGAATGGAATTTTTGTTAAACGAGCAACGACAGCAGCAAATGAAAGCTGACTATCAAGAAATGCAGCAGTTTGTCGGAGAAATTGGAGTTTGCGAAAGAGCGGCGAAAGAGATTTTGAATTTGGGCATAGGGGATAGGGGATAGGGCATTGGAGATAGTTAGGAGTTAGGCAACGGATGGAGTTAGGCAACGGATGGAGTTAGGCAACGG
>CAYMZW010000012.1:24895-36087 GCA_964395005.1 uncultured Rivularia sp. | reverse complement strand
GAGCAACCCGATTATTTAGAAAAGCCAAATGCATGGGCTGCTTTTGTCGAGAATCTAACTCAAAAGCTATTTGAAACTAAAACAAAAGATGATGGTATTTTACAGCGTAAGGTTCGCGCTCATAGCAATTTTACCGAATACGTACCGTTAGCATTGTTGTTGATTATTGCTTTGGAATTAATCAATGCAGCTTCTGTTTTAATCTGGCTTTTAGGAAGCTGTTTAACAATAGCTCGAATTGCCCATGCATGGGGTTTAATTAAAACATATGGCCCTTCTCCTGGTAGAGCTTTTGGTTTTTTCCTGACTTGGTTTGTTTATTTAATAGGTGCCGGTGCTTGTATTTTTTATGGCATGAAAGGTTTGATTTAATAAACATTAATCGTGAAAATTATAGAAACCCTTTAGACGTTGTTTGAAAAGTGGTTAGCTGTATCTTGAACTTATCGATCCCCCCTAACCCCCCTTTTTTAAGGGGGGAACTAGAGTTAAACTCCCCCAATTTAGCGGGGGATAATGGTGGATCTAGAACGTTTTGCTACAGACAAGAAGACTTTTAAAACATCCTCTTAAACCACACCATATTTTTTAAACCAATTTTGTAACATCAACCAGCCATCTTCCGCTGCTGCTTCGTTGTAGCTAGGGCGATAATCGGCATGAAATCCGTGGGGTGCGTTGGGATAAACTTTAATTTGAGTTGCTGTTTTGGTTTGTTTTAAAGCTTCTCGCATTTTCTCAACATCGCTGACAGGAATATTTTTATCCTCACCACCATAAAGCCCAAGCACTGGTGCTTTAATTAATGGTGCAATATCAATCGGATACTGTGGCTGTAAAGGATTACTATCACCCGTCAATCTTCCATACCAAGCTACACCTGCTTTAAGTTGCGGGCTGTGTGCTGCATATAGCCAAACAATTCTGCCACCCCAACAAAAACCCGTAATACCCAAATTATTTACATTAGCTTTACGGGAGTTTTTTGCCCAAACTACCGCTGCATCTAAATCCGAAAGTACCTGTGTATCGGGAACTTTAGAAACAACTTTACTGATAATCTCTTGGATATTATTTAGTCTAGAAACATCACCATAACGTGCAAATAATTGTGGTGCGATCGCCATATATCCCAACCTAGCAAAACGGCGGCAAACGTCTTGAATATACTCATGCACGCCGAATATTTCTTGCACTACCAACACTACCGGAAAATTACTACCTTTTGCTGGCATAGCTCGATAAGCGGGGATTGCTCCATCAGCAACGGGAATTTTTACTTCACCCGCAACTAATCCTCTTGTTTCCGTTTTGATAACTTGAGCATAAATCGGCTCTACAGCCATTGCAAATCCTGCCGTCAAACTAGCGATAAGTAATTCCCGTCTGCCCAAGTTGTTTTTTGTCACCTTATTTAATTAAGTATATGGTTTAACAAGAATGTATCATGTAAAGAAAAAAATTTGCTAGATATTAAAATACTCTTTTCTTAACATAAATCATAAAACAGTAACTTTGGTTCTTCAATAGTTAGTATGCTAAAAACATAAACTAAAAATTTGAAACCCTTAATATGCTTAATTAATTCACTTTATTAATCGATTTTAAGACGGGAATACTATTTTTTATTCCCTGTTCCCCCCAACCCTATTCCCTGTTCCCTTTTTTAATTATTTTTCTAGCATACGGGTGTGGGGATGAACCGTAACTTTTATTGATTCTGCGCTGCAATAAAATAAGGCAAATCAATTTCTGGTGCTGAATAACCAAACTGCGTTAAAGCTGCGGAAACTTGCCCTCGATGATGGGTTCCATGATTAACTGTATGACTCAATATATAAGCAAGCTGTAAAGTTTTTTCGCTTCCTTGTGTAGTTCGATATTGAATAAGATTTTCTAATTTATTTTCATCAATTTGGAGTACAAATTCGTTCCATTTAACTGTTTGATTTTTTATTTCTGTCTCAAGCTGCTTTCTATCGGAATACAATTCCTCATCTAACCCAGAAACAGTAAATGGTTGACTTATACAGCGCCCATACCAAATTTTATCGGCTAACAAACTATGATTGAGCGTGCCGTGAATGCTTTTGAAAAATAAACCGCATTCGTGACGATAATCAGCTTCAGATACAGATTCTAAATATTCGTAAAGACGCTGAAAAGCCCAAGAATGATATTGCGTTAAAGTGGAAAAATATTGTTTTATGTTCATGATTTAAGCTAGTTTTCAGATATATTATTATTTTCAAACTCTTCAATATAATTTTATCAAAATTTCACACAAATAGGACTTACGCAATCGTAAGGGTGTCCGCAGGTATTTCAGAGATTTAGATCCCCCCAACCCCCCTTAAAAAAGGGGGGCTTTGCGTAAGTCCTGACAAACATCGTAAATATAAGCTAATTGTAAAGCTTGTTTAATTAAAATTAATGTGGTATCAGTAAAATACCCGATCGCTCGTAATTTCCTCAATAAAATATTAACTATATATGAATAGTAAATTAACATCTTTGTTCGTTCTACCTTTTATATTTTTAACAGCAATGCCTGCAAAGGCTCAATCTCGATTGCTGGACAAAAATACTGCTTTACAAACTGTTGCATCACGAATATTAAATGATAGCCAATATGGCGACGTGCAAATGAAATGCCTCTCATTTGTCACGGTTAACTCAAACACTTCATTTTTCGACTTCATCGTACATGAAAAACATGGTGGTGGATGTCCTAGTGCTGGCAATTCCAAACTTATATTCGAGCGTTTCCGCATTAATCGCGATACTTCCAGAGTTGAACAATTCGATAAAGTTGCCAACCGTTGGATGGCTGAAAATAGAGTTCAGCTTAAGAAAACAAACGTTCCGATATTTATTGGAGATTTAAAGATAAATCCTTCAGCATTTAATAGTTTTATGCAGGATAATATCGGTAAAACCGTTTATCTAGAAATCGTTTTTGGTAGTACAATTCCCCAAGGTTATCGTTCCCCAGAAAGTGCGCCTTTCTTTGAAGTAAAAGAACAACCAAGCAAGAAAAATTCAAAATTTAATACTTATTTTATGCAGCAAGCCGGAAACGGTTATAACTGGGGCAAAGTGACTAATTATGACGATAAAAATCGTAAGTTATCTGGCTTTTTCAAAATTGGAAAACCTAAGAAAATAAACGATAGATGGACTTCTTTTGATATTACCTTTATTCCGCAGTAGGAGAAGAAATTTAGGAATTAGGAGTTAGGAGTTAGGAGTTAGGAGTTAGGAGTTAGGAATTAGGAGTTTTCTTGTTCCCAGGTTCCACCTTTCTTGTTCCCAGGTTCCACCTGGGAATGCAGTTTGCGAGGCTCTGCCTCCCTGTATGATGGAGGCAGAGCCTCACTATAACTAGTTCCCAGCCGGAGACTAGGAACTAGACGTAAAGTTAACTAGTTCCCAGCCGGAGACTAGGAACTAGTTATAGATAATTTACTTTTTGCCTCTGCCACAATTTATAAAATATTATTATTAACCAACAATAGAATATCTTGAAGTAACCCAACAGTAAAACCTAAAATACCACCTAAAGTTACAATAGCCTGCAATTCATTTCTAACTATTCCTTCGATGGCATTTTCTAAGTCGGCGGGTGATGTTGATTTGATTCTATCGATAATTACTTGATCGATTGATAAAATTGGAATTGTTTGAGCAACTATTTTTTCTAAATCTTTTTCTAAATAACGCTCTAATAGTAATGCTAATTCTTTACTAACTACTTCTAAGGATGAATTCATTACTTGCGAATTACTCAAACGATTTAATAGTAAACTTGCAATTTTTTCCCAATCTAAGGATTTACTAAAACCTTGCAATAATTCACCACCACGGGTTCTGATATACTGACGAACAGTATCTCCGGTAGTTTTCCGCAGTTGACGCACGGTACCTATTGGTAAGTTTTGTAAAGAGATGTTTTGGACAATTTTACGAATGCGATCGCCAACTTGTAAGTCTTGAGTTAATTCTCGAATTCGAGCGTTAGTTGTGTCTTTTTCATCTAAGCAGTAGGTACGCAAACGAGTTAAACTGTTGCGTAAGCCGAAGAGGTTGGCTACTACCCAATATGTACCACTAGTTCTTTCGCGGAAGCTTTCGTCAATAGTTTGAATTGTGCGGTCTGTGAGAAAATCGATTATGGCTAAACGAATGGTATCTGGTGGTAAAACTACTTGTAGCAACCAGTCAGCCAAACGGGAAGCTTGAACGTCAGTAAGTTCAAAATCTAAAAGTATTTGGTCGAATATTTGGTCAATTTGCGCTTCTAAAAAATCTTCTTTTCGGGCTAAGGCTTTTAATAAACGCGGTAATGATTCTCCGAGCAAATCTTTAAGAATTCCTGCGAGTATTCTAGTAGTTTTTTGCTCTTTATCTTCTTTTATTTGATCGATTGCCATTTGCAGCAACCACAAAATTCCCGCTTCTACTCGTTCCCTTTCTAACAAACGTCGTGCTAGATTCTGTAACTCTTCTGGAGTCAGCAGCGACTGCATTATTGTCTTAGAAACGTTTTTGGCTAAACGCTCTTGATTGCGAGGTATCAATCCGGGAGTAAATGGAAGCTTTTTCCCCCCTATATACCATGCTTTGTAGGGACGGAATAACATTTTGATCGCTAAATCATTGGTGAAATAGCCGATAATTCCACCTGCTACGGGGGGAGTAATATATAACCAGAGATTATTAGGAAAATCCACGATAGGAGTTAGGAGTTAGGAGTTAGAAGTTAGGAGTTGGGAGTTTGGAGTTTAGAGTTAGGAGTTAGGAGTTAGGAATTATGAGTTGGTAGTTGGGAGTTTGGAGTTAATCAAAAAAGAAGTTTAGTTGAATAATTAGGAGATTTATTGCGCGATCGCTCTATTGCAATTTGACTTTTATCAAATTAGGAATTTGTGAAAATAATTTATTTAACAAAAAACCAATTAATTATATATTTAAGTTGAAAATTCCTAGCTTTCACTATTCCTAATCCATAACTCCTAACTCCTAACTCCTAACTCCTAACTCTAAACTCCTAACTCCTAACTCCCGCCTTTAGTTAGTACAAGCACTCCCATCATACCGTTTGCGATGGGATAGTGTACGGCATTTACAAAACCAACTTCGCGAGCTATTCTAATTTGTTCTTTACCTAAAGGGAAGCGCTCTAAGCTGGGATTGATGTAAGCGTATTCTTCTTTCAATCCCATTTGACTGGCTGCGGGAACCACTAAATTATCTAAATACCATTGCTGAAAGCCACGCATCAAAGCATTTTCGGGACGATGAAAGTCTAAGATTGCGGCTTTTGCTTGTGTCTTCAAAACTCGATGTAATTCTTTCAAGCAAAGGGGAATATCTGTAACATTTCTTAATCCATAACCCATTGTCGCGGCATCAAATTGATTGTCATCGAAAGGTAATTCGAGTACATCAGCTTCGATCCAGGAAATGGGGGGGGTTGGATAATAATCTTTGCTGCGCTGTTTTGCGACTTCTAATAATTCTGAGGAAAAATCTACAGCTTCAACTTTCCCTGTTGTTCCAACTTTACGAGCCATGCGGAAAGCTAAATCGCCGCTGCCACAACATAAATCCAAGACTTTATCTCCCGGATTTGCAGCGCTCCATTTAACCGTCATTTCCTTCCATATCCGGTGTTGTCCGAAACTTAACCAATCGTTTAATTGGTCGTAAACAGGGGCAATGCGGTTAAAAATGGAGCGAATTTCAGACATATCAGTTAACAGTTATCAGTGAGCAGTGAGCAGTTATCAGTGAGCAGTTATTAGTTTTGATTAATGTGGATAGTCGATTATCAATATTCAAGCATAAAAAGAGGGGCCTTAAAATTAATTGAACCCCTGGGCGAAACTATGATGTAAAAATATCAAATCGGTTAACTGTTCACTGCTTACTGTTAACTGTGATGAGTGCAATTAAGTGCGAGTGATAACAATTGAGCGGAAATGTGAATCAGCTTGAGTTCATCTTCTCGCAAAGTACAGGTTTTTTTCCACTGTAGCGATAGCACTGCGGTAACTTGATTTGCATGAACGATGGGGACAACCAAATGCCCCACGGTGTCTGTATCTGAGTAGTGAGGCACTTCCTTGATTTTTTCGTCTTTAGTTGCATTTACGCAAACTTTCATATTGCTGGTTGCAATAGCTTCTTCGATTAAAGGATCTTTATCCAACCAATTTTTTAATATTCCGTCTTGACTAAAAGTACCAATATTAGAAGTCAAACTGCCGTTTTCGACTAACTGAAGAATACAGCCATCAGTAGAAAAAGTTTCCCCGTAGATTTGGGCAATAGGTGATAAACTTTCCTCTTTACTCGAAACAGTTTTTGTCACCTGTACGGTTGAAGTCAATAACGCTATGTGCGAATTTGCACGATGCAATTCTTCGGTACGCTGCTTGAGTAAATCGTAGGTTTCGGCGGCACGTTGCACAACTCCCTTGAGTTCTTCAGGGTCCCAAGGCTTGGTAATATATCTGTAAACTTGTCCGGCATTAATAGCGTCTACAAGATCTTCAATATCGGTAAAACCAGTCAAGATGATTCGTACCGTATCGGGGAATTGAGGTAAAGTTTTGCTGAGAAATTCAGTTCCCTTCATCTCTGGCATTCTTTGATCGGAGATAATTACAGCAACTTCTCCTTCTTCTGCCAATACTTGTAAAGCACTACTTCCACTGTCTGCTTTTAAAACTTGAAAGTCACGACGAAAGGTTCGATACAACAAATCCAGATTATCTGGTTCGTCGTCTACAACTAAGATTTTTTGTTTTTTACGTCTTTCTGTAGTCATTAATTGATTGCGAATATTATCTAGATTGGGGATGAGATTATTCATTTATTTAGTCTTTTACATCATATGTGCTTTTTTATATTGGATACAAATCTAACTGCCTAATGCAATATTTTCTATAAACGTATTTATAACTGACCTCAAAACACTATTTTCTAATTAAATAGAGTTGATATTATCCGAGAAAATACGGTATTTAAATTCGCATTTGATGTAAGATTATTCTTTGATAACTCATAATTTTAACTAACGGTAGAGTATTCCCCCTAAGATTAAAGTTGATTTTTTTTACTTCTTTCTGGCGGAGTCTTTTACCAAGCCCTTCGGGCTGAAGTAATGAGTAATAAGTAATAAGTAATGAGTATAAAAGCCCGAAATTGGTATAAAGCCTCGTCTTTGAAGACGAAAAAAATAAAATATATTCAATTTTTGAATCCTCTACCTAGAACAGAGGTATTACTCATTACTCACTACTCACTACTCATTACTCGTGAAAGTTGTGTAACTATATGTTTTGTCTAAGCACGCTGTTTGCGATTAGGGCATAAAATAATGTTTTATTACTGCGCCTTTTACCCAGTTATGAATTCACCTTCTCTACCTGAAAATTCTGAAAATCAACCGAATCAAGAACTATCTCAAGAATTATTGCGAAAACTAAGGCAAAAAGAAGGAAACTGGGTGGAATGGGGACAAGCTTGTGCTTATCTACAAAAATCTGGTTACAATCCTCAAGATATTTTTGAAGCTACGGGTTTTGAACCAATTCAGCAAAATCAAATTATTGTTGGTTCTCAAGTTTATAATTCTTTAGAAAAAGGTGGTGCCCCCCAGGAAGTAATTTCCCATTACTCGCAACGAGGAAGCGATTTACTCTACGAGTTTCGGATGCTTACTCAAGAAGAGCGTGCTGGTGCTGCCGAGCTTGCTTTTAAGCATAAAGTTGATGCTGATGAAGTTAAAGAAGTAGCCAGAGCAATCAAAGATTATTCCCGCTTGCATAGTTTACCTGAAGGATTTGGAGCACATCCTGGAGATGCTGTTGCTTATCAAACTTGGAAACAAGCCCGACAAAAATCAGATTTACAGTTGCGATCGCGCTTTATTGCCAAGGGTTTAAAATTTGCTCATACGGATAAAGCACGGCAAAAAATCGAACAGTTACTAACAGATTTTACAGTTGTTCCCCAACGTCCGGCACCGCTGCTACCCTTTTACAGACTGGAATCAGAAGCAGAAATGTCTCGCGTGGTTCCCGTGGTGGGTGAGTTACCGCTGACACCAGATGATTTGAAAGCAGTTCCCATCGTGGAAGAGATTGCCCCATTTAACATGGTGAAATTTTCAGGAGAAGCCGCGTGGGTACCATTACCAGGTTGGCAAGTAGTTTTAAATGCCGAAGATCCGGTAGTAATATTAGGCAGCACCGACAGATTCCCCAACCAACAGCAGAATAAACCGCAACCAGTAATGATAGCCATAGATCGCGCTTACAGAAAATGGGACGATGGCAGTTATTTTCTAGTAAATAATTCCGGTGAATTAGATATTCAATGGTTTGAAACCGAACCAGAAATAGAAATATTAGGAAGACTAATTGTTATCGTCAAACCCAAGAGAATTTTTGATGAAGAGATTATCAAAGATTCTTGGCAGATTGATGAATAAGAAATAGGTCAAAGGTTAAAGGTTAGAGGTTAAAGGTTGGAATTGGGTAATGGGTAATTGGGGATTGGGCATTGGGGATTGGGCATTGGGGATGGTAATTGGTAGTTGGTAGTTGGTAATTGGAGAATAATTCCTAACTTCATCCGTTGCCAAACTTCATCCGTTGCCAAACTTCATCCGTTGCCAAAATCCATCCGTTGCCAAAATCCATCCGTTACCAAACTTCATCCGTTGCCAAACTCCGCTAGCTGTACAGACGTAGCACTGCGCCCCGTCTCTACACTCCTAACTTCCAAAGTTGTGCGGAAGGGCAATCGAAAACTCAGTACCGATTCCGGGAGTTGAATGACATTCCAATTTACCGTGATGTTTGTCAATAATAATTTGATAGCTGGTTGATAATCCTAAGCCCGTGCCTTTACCGACGGGTTTTGTGGTAAAAAAGGGATTAAATATATTTTGCTGAACTTCTGGAGGTATTCCCATTCCATTGTCAGCAATTCTTATTACTGCAAAACTTCCTTGGCTTTCGGTACTAATTGTAATCTGAGGATTTGATGATTTTTCTAAGGCATCAATAGCATTAATCATAATATTCATAAACACTTGATTTAATTGCCCTGCGTTGCATTCCACGCGGGGAAGTTTAGCGTATTCTTTAATTATTTGAATTTCTGAACTTGATTGTGATTTAAATTTGTTTTGTAAAATCATTAAGGTGCTTTCTAAACCATCGTGAATATCAACTTTTTTGATTTCTGATTCATCTAATCGGGAAAAATTACGTAGAGAAATAATAATTTTTGTGATGCGTTCGGTTCCAACTATCATAGAATTTAGTAGCTTAGGAAAATCTTCTTTAATAAAATCAAGTTCCGAGGCTTCGATTTCTGCTTGTAATTCGGGAGTAGGATTTAAACAAGATTTTTGATAACATTCTAATAAGTGAAATAAATCTTTAACGTATTCTTCAACGTGAGTTAGGTTGCCATAAATAAAGCTGACGGGGTTATTAATTTCGTGAGCAACGCCAGCAACCATGATTCCTAAGGCAGACATTTTTTCAGATTCGATTAACTGCGATTGCATCAATTGAAGATTTTGCAAAGCCTTTTCTAACTCCAGACTCCGCGATTCCAAATTTCTTTTAGATTGTGCTAATTCAAAAATTACCTTTTTAAGTAAAGATTCATTTTTATCATTACTTTCTTCCAAAGTAATTCGATTAGCTTGCGAACGCTCTAATTTCTTTTGTAAAATGCGATTGGCTTTTTCTAATTCCTTTATTCTTTTTTGATATTCTTCTACCTCCATAATTATTTAGTTCACTCCTAAAAGTAAAGTGACAAAAGTATCGTGATGTAATCTACTGGATGTACCATTTTGTAAAGGTGAAATTTCACCATGAGTATAAAATCCACAACAAGGTAAATCTTTACTAAGGCTAGTTTTAGCTAATCGATATTCTTCTATTGTCCGGGTACCCAAAATTTGACGACGAGAAGCACAAGAAAACAATAAAACAGCTTGTGGTTCGTTCCCACCATAAGTTTTTAAAGCCTTATCAATTGAAGCTTTAGCAGCCATTAAAATTTCTTTACGATTTGCTTGAGCTATCTGCACTATTGATTTTTCAGGAACTCTAGCAAAACAACTAATATTTTTAGTTTTTCGGTTTTTAACATAAACTACTCGCGTATAAAAATCATTAGTTTGTGAATCTAAAACTGCCAAAGGATACTCAGCAGAAGGTGAAAGTCCACCTAAATAATCATCATAAAAATCTAAAGCAGGTTTATTATCTATTTCATAAATAATATCTTTATCGGCTTTGGTAACTACAGCTTTTCTTCCGATAGGATTCCAGCCATTCGCTACACCATAAGAAAACAATAATTTTCCTGAAAATAGTAGAATTGGAACCGAATCGCTCAAAACTTCCGTACCAAAAAATTGATAGGTTCGATTAAATCTCATCTGATCTCCAGCTAATCCACCTAAAATAGGAAAATTTTCTCCAAGAGCCAACTTTAAACCTTCTAAAATTAAGGTAGTATCTGTTGTCAGACTTTCAGGAGTTGCTAAACATAACTGATGAGGTTTTAAGTTACCTTTTGCTTCATCTACTGCTTGTTTTGTAGCTATAACTGCATCTTTAGAAAGTCCCCTTCCGACACCCGCACGAATTTCAACTTCATCGGAACAAAACAACATTAAAGTCAAAGAATCTTGCTCAAATTCCAATACCGAAGATATCTCAGCATCAGTTGTACAGCCAATTAATTCAATTCCGGGAAAAGCTCGATTAATTTCTTGCAATAGAAGCGAATGCTCGAAATCAATAGCAGCAAAAAGAACTCCAGCAGCAGGCATTTCTCCCGCTAAACTAATTTGACATTGTTCTAATACTTCTGTAATAGCACAATCCGAATCTGGATCGTTACTGTGCCCAACTGCTACCTTAAACATATAATCATCTCTGTATTTTTCGGGATAAGATTATTGTTCCCCGATTTGAAAGCAGAGTTAAAGGTAGGCTGGTGGTTAGTGGTTAGGAGTTAAGAGTTAGGAGTTAGGAGTTAGTTGTTAGGAGTTAAGAGTTAGGAGTTAGGAGTTAGGAGTTAGGAGTTAGTTGTTAGGAGTTAGGAGTTAGTTGTTAGGAGTTAGGAGTTAGTTGTTAGGAGTTAGG
>CAYMZW010000012.1:0-24795 GCA_964395005.1 uncultured Rivularia sp. | reverse complement strand
AGTTAGTTGTTAGGAGTCGGGAGTTAAGAATAATTAATTCTCCCCATCTCCTTGTCTCCTTGCCTCCTTGTCTCCCCCTCTTCCCCCTCTTCCCTCTCTTCCCTCTCTCATCAAACTACTATTGGGCAACTTGATTAAATTTACAATCTTGGGAAATTTGGGTGTCACATTTAACTTGAACTAATACATTGAGTTTGGCATTATTTTCGGAGGTAATTTTGCGATCGCCATTTCGATCAAATTCAATATTACCTGCTGCACCTTCTGCGGAGAAATCGGGTGCGGATAATACCTGTTGCAATCCCTGACGAGTAGGATTTTTACCCATGCGCCGCAAACCTTCGATAATTGCCTTAGTGGCATCGTATGACATTGCAGTACGCCAGTTTACTTGAGCATTCCAAAGTTGTTGGGCATTCTTTTCAAATGGGGTTGGATTAGATTCATTTTGAAACCAAGGAATTGCGATCGCAAGATTTTTTGCTTTTTCGCCTCTATTCTCTACAGTTTGGTTATATAAGGTATCTCCACCCAAAAGTTTTAAATTAGAATCTTTGTTACTATCTATAATGTCTAAAGCCTTATTCAAACTGCTATTAGTGTTAGGAATAAGAGCCAGTACCTTTACTGTTTGATTCGCTTTTTCGATGCAAATCTTTAAGTTGGCATTGCTGCTAAAAAAGTCACACTCTGGAATATCTATAAATTCACCATTAATTTGCGGCGATTCTAGTTTATTTTTCAATTCTTGACGGAATTTCTGACTGTATACACGACTAGAATCATAGACAATAGCTGCTCTTTTATGACCAAGTGTATTTACCATGTAATCAACTAAATTGTCAATAGCAATCCCATCATTTATAGGTGTACGAAAAACATATTTACTTAAGTTCATTCCATCTTCTTTATCTGGCGAACGTCTAACAGCAGTGCTGCTAGGAGAAATCGCAACCATTTGGTTTTTCTCGTAAATTGTTCCAGTTTTAAGAGTAGAGGTACTAGAATAATGTCCAACGACTGCTAAAATATCTTGCTGTTCGCTCAGTTTTTTTGCTACGGTTTCAGAGGTATTAGACACATCGTTGTCATCAGCAATAACTACTTGCAATAATCTACCTAAAATTCCGCAATTCGAGTTAATTTTGTTTTGAGCTTGAGCTACTCCTCGCAATACTTCTTCATTAATTTGGGTTTGCGTATTTTGAATACTCGGAGCCACAACGGCAATTTTCAAAGGCTTTGAATCCGGAATAAAGCACTTTATGGGATTCGATTTATTTGTAACTGGAAGCTTATGGCTCTCTGAAGGTATCATCGCCACAGCATTATTAAGATAAATTAGTGTTTCTGGATCGTTCTGATTTTGTTTAAGAGATTCGTGAAAATAATTAATAGACTGTTCGTAATTCTTTTTGTTAAAAGCATCTATACCTTTTTGTTTCAATTCATTGGAGTTGGTAGGAATAAAAATTCTTTCTCCCCAACTGAATCTTGGACCTAAATCTACTAAAAGTTCCGGTTTTGGTGGTATTGGCGATGGTGTTGGTGACGGCGGGTTGGAAGTTGTGTCGCGCTTGGGAACGAAAATTTTAGGAAGAATAGAAATAAGAAAAACACCTAAGAAAGCGCCTAAAATTACTCCAGAAACTGGTGCTATTTTGTTTAAATATTGTTTCCAATTAAAGCTGATGGAAGAATCGGGCCAAATTAACGGACTTGCAGCGGGGTTTTGACAAATTACTGGCAACCAAGAAGCACAGGGAAAATCGTCTTCCATCCATTCGAGACGCTGACGGGCATTTCTTACTGCTGAATATAAAGAATGTCCCTTAGAAAAATCTTCTAAAAAATATTCTAAAAAGTGTCGCGCTACTTCATCGGGTACAGGCTCGCGCATGACTATCATTTGCGGCACTTTTATACCAATTAATTCATCAGCTAAACCCAAACCATCGCAGGAATTAAAAATTGCTAATTTTAAACCGTTGTTAACAGCAGTATTTAAAGAATGTCTTAATTTAGATAGCGAAATACTCTGGCTGTCGTTAATTTGAATCTGTCCGGTTTTACATTCTTCCCCAGAAGAGCTATGCCCCGCAAAAAACAGAATATCCCAATGCTGTTTCCACAAACTCTGAGAAAGCTGTTTTTTTTGTGGTTGTTCCAAACAAGTAATTTTTGCTCCTCGACTTTCCAATTGCGTCATTAATTCTCTGTCTGAAGTCAAGTCTAATCCGTCACTCCCACCAAAAATAGCCAGAATTTTCACCGGACGTTTTAAAGGCTCGCTAGGAGGCGCATACTCGGCGCTCAAAGCAAATTCGGCTTGGGGACGATTGCGAAATAACTTCCATAAATGCCAGGGAAGCTTTTTTAAATAAATATTTTGAGTATCAATGATGACTCTAATCGATTCATCTGGCTGTGTTCTTGCTTCTATTCTTACCTGTAGTTTTTCCCATGCAAGTTCAGTAAACCATTGGCGTAAATATCTCTCAAATCTATATCTAGCATTATTCTCATCATCGATGGCAGAAAAGTTTGTCGTTTGAACCTCTTCAACATTAATTATTCTATCTTTTCTATTTCTGATAAACTCACCTAAATCGCGGTAGCTATCTTGCCATTCTTGATACAAACGGGGAATATCCGGTGCGGGAGGAAGCGTAACCTTTTCTCTGAGAAATGTTGGCCCACCTTCACCTATGCCGAGACTTACAGGAAAACCTTGCTCGAAACTGCCTTCGTCGATATTCAGTACAACAAATTTGCTCATAAGGTTAAGGAGTAATGGTTTATCAAAACATCAGTTTGATTTATATCAGTGATTATACTGAAAAATGTAACATTAGTGCAAATGTTTTCATATCTGATAAAAATTGTAGGAATTATATTGCTGCGACTGCAATTTCACTCATATTGTATTTTCTGAAATTCTACTGTTGAGGAACTTTGACAAATTTACAACTCTGGGGTATGTCGCATTTTACTTGAACTAGTACGCCGATTTCAGCATCGTTTTTCTGAGTGATGCGGCGATCGCCATCTTGATTAAATTCTACTTTTCCTGCTGCACCTTCTGCGGAGAAATTCGGTGAAGATAAAACCTGTTTTAATGCTTGACGAGTTGGATTTCCGTCAATGCGTTTTAAACCTTCAATAATTGCTGTAGTAGCATCATATCCCATAGCAGTGCGTCCGTTAACTTTAGCATTCCAAAGTGTTAGAGCATCGCGTTCAAATTTACTGGGGTTATCATCGTTTCGATGCCAGTACATGGAAGTTACCATATTTTCAGCTAATTCGCCTTGTCTGGGAACTTTACTGTTATACATCGTAGTTCCACCTAATAAGAATAATTTGTTGGGACTTTTATAATTAGCGTAGAAAAGTTGTAAAGCCTGGTCGAATCTATTATTATTAATTTCAGGCAATAATAGCATCACCTCTGCTTGCTGTTTGATTGCATTTTTTAAACAATTATCTGCGATAAAATTACCGTTAAGTTTACAATCGTAAACAATTTCACCACCTTTTGATTCTAAATATTTTTTAAATTCTTTGTAGGTAGACTGACTCCATACACGGTTGGGAACGTGAGCTATAGCAGCTTTTTTGAAACCTTTTGTATCTACCATGTATTCAACTAAGTCTTTGGCACTATCAGGAGATGTACGCAGTACCCATTCGCTAAAGTTTAATCCATCTGGATTAGTTTTTGATTTTCTGAAAGCGTTACTAGTAGGAGAAACTGCTACAATCTTACCGTCGTATATTTTACTTGCTTGTAAAGTAGAACTGCTAGAATAATGACCAGCAACTGCTAAAATATCTAGGGTTTCTACCAATTTTTGAGCTACATTATTAACGACAGATTTGTCATCTTTGTCATCAACTATCATTACCTGTAATAATTTGCCATTAATTCCACCCGTACAATTTATTTGATTTTGAGCTTGTGCAACTCCTCGCAATATATCGCGAGCAATGTGAGAATCAGCATCAATAGGAACGGGAACGGCAATTTTTAATATTTTACGATTGTAATTAGGATTATTTTTCAGAGAACAAGCATTTAAATTTGACTTTAAACTATTAGGAACGGGAAGAAGATTAATTTTAGTAAATTGCTCCGCAACAGCATTATTTAAATAAATTAGTGTTTCTGGATCGTTGGGCTTGTCATTTAAAGATTTCTTGAAATATTGTGCAGCCTGAAGATATTCTCGATTTGCAAAAGCTTTTACACCAAAATTTTTATTAGAAGTAGATTCAGGACTAATTAGTATTTTTTCTCCCCAACTAAAATTCTTACCTAAATTTTGTAAACTTGCTTTGGGCTTCGCTTCTGCTTTTTCCTGTGACTGAGGATTTTGAGCAATTTGTGAAATAAGATTTGGAAAAACTTTATAACCTAAAATAAGTCCTAACGAAACTGCTCCTAATATTCCAGCTACAGCTGCTATTTTTTTAAATTGAATCGAAGCATTAGGCCAAACTAAAGGGCGTGCGGCGGGATTTTGGCAAATTACAGGCAGCCAAGAAGCACAGGGAAAATCTTTTTCCATCCATTCGAGACGCTGACGTGCATTTCTTACTGCTAAATATAAAGGATGTCCCTTAGAAAAATCTTCTAAAAAGTATTTTAAAAATTGTCGCGCTACTTCATCGGGTACAGGCTCGCGCATCACAATCATTTGCGGAACTTTAACACCACTTAATTCATCCGCTAAACCCAAACCATCGCAAGAATTAAAAATTGCTAACTTTAAACCTTTTTTAACCGCACTTCTCAAAGAATTTCTAAACAAAGTAAGCGAAATACTCTCTTTGTCATTAATTTGAATTTCCCCGCTATTACATTCTTTTCCAGAAGAACTATGTCCAGCAAAAAACAGGATATCCCAATGTTGATTCCACAAACTTTCGCTCAATTGACTTAAATGAGGCTGTTCCAACCAAGTAATTTTTGCTCCTCGACTGCGTAAATTTTCGATTAATTCTCTGTCTGAAGTCAAATCTAATCCTTCACTACCACCGAAAATAGCCAGAATTTTGACGGGACGTTTTAAAGCTTCTGTAGGAGGTGCATATTCGGCACTTAAAGCAAATTCAGCACTCTGACGACTATGAAATAATTCCCATAAATGCCAAGGAAGCTTTTTTAAATAAATATTATTAGTATCAATAATTACTCTTATTATTTCATCTGGCTGCGTTCTTTCTTCTATTCTGACTCGTAATTCTCTCCAGGGAAGTTGAGAAAACCATTGATATAAATATTCTTCAAATTTATCTCTAGCTTCTTTTTCATTTTCAATTATAGAAACACGAGTAACTTGAGCCGAAGGAACATCAATTTGTCTGGGATTTTTACCTAAGTCGCGGTAGCTTTCTTGCCATTCTTGATACAAACGAGGAATATCGGGTGCGGGGGGAAGCTTAAGCTTTTCTTTGTAATAAGTTGGCCCATCTTCACCGATGCCGAGACTCACAGGAAAACCTTGCTCAAAACTGCCTTCGTCAATATTCAGTACAACAAATTTGCTCATGACGGTTAAGGAGTAATGGTTTATTAGATATTTAGTCTAATTTACAGCAGTGATTATACTGAATGATAGATAATAAATGTTAATGTTCCAATTAGCGATCTAAATTACAGAAAACTGCATTATTTATTGACAAATGTAGAGACGCGATATATAATTTATCCTTTTGAGGATAACTCTGTTAACGCATCTCTACAAATAGAAAATATAAATTAGATTAGTGTCGGAAATGACATTTATTTTGGGGGAGAAAAATAGTTAATTACTTGTGGATACAAATAATTAGATAACGAAACTCTCAGTAATATTAGCATCATTTAAAGCTACACGTATGTTAAAGCGATCGCCTAATTCAGCGGTAAATTTAAACTGAATATAGTTATCTTTACTTCTAGATTGAACTGTAAAAAACGAATTTCCGGATGCATCTAACCCAGTAAGCTGCAATCCTTGAGGAAGATAATTATTATTATATCCTGGATAAACTCTAATTAAAATTGCCATGCTTCCGTCGGGTTTAGGTAAAATTGCCACCATTAAAGCAATTAAATTTTCACCGAAATGCATTCCCAAATCAACAGCTTTTCGGATACCGCCAGCAGGATTTTCTGGATTAATTTCCCAAAGTAATTCAGCAGCTTTCCAGCGAATTTCTTCATTAGGAGTATTTTTTAATAAATGAATTAAAGCTTTTTCGGAATTTAAATCAACTTTATTTATCTCTTGCTGACAATCGTATAATTGTTCCACAGCATCTTTGATTTTATGAGAATTTTCATCATCATCAGAAATATCTGCAAACACGAAAAGAGGATTTATTGCTTTTTTTCCGATTATTGCTTCAACGTTTCTCCAACCTTCATCAATTACATTTTCCAACCATTGACTCAACTGCACAACAGTTTCATTTGAATGTAATGCTATAAATAATTCATCTAAAGATTGCAACTCTTTAATATTAATAGTATTTGTGCTAACTTGCGGTACAAAGCCTAATAATGTGCCTTGTTTACAAGATTCATCAAGCTTTACCACAACATAACCGATACGATTATTCCAAATATCTTGGGGAAAGTAGCAAGTATCATCACCATTTAATATTGAGCGACATTCTAAATGTCCTTTTCCGGGTAAATTTAAGTCAGCAATATTGGTACTTACTCTGGCAACAGCATTCCAACTATGACTCTGTTGTAATGAAGTTTGTACATCCAACATTTGTAAATAGTTGTTAGTTACCAATACCGCTAAAGTATTGTGGTAAACTTGCTTAGCTTTTTCCGAATTAGATTGTTGTTGAGCAAATTGCTTTGCTTTATTTCGGTTAGCTTCGGTGATGGGAACGGAAATAGTTAGTTGCTGTGTGGAAATACTCATGAGTAAATACCGTATTGGCTAATTTTTGCTATGTATCTATATATCCTTGCGCTCTGCCGAAAGCTAGCAAACAAGGAAAACATTTGTGATTGTAGAAATGATTGAGAGTGCTTTCTCTTTTACCGAATTTTTCGGCTAATTCCCGCCAAGTTTTTTCATTTGGTGGTAATTTAAATTGAAGCAATACCTGACAGTTAATATGCGGGCATGAGCGCACGTGCAGACTGCGTAATTTACTACCTTCTGTTTCAATCCATTTTTGAGTTTCTTCTAAAATGGGTTGCGGTTTTTCAGGTGCGGGTAAATTATTCACAACATCGATAAAATCTAATTCTTCATCTTTTGGTTTAGTTGCTCTCGTCTTCTTATCTATCGCTAGTTGCTGACGAATATCCAAAAGTCTAAATTTAAGATGGGAATTCAACCAGGTAATTATACTTGCTTTCGATGCATCATAATTATCAATATTTCTGCAAAACCAAAACCAAGTTTGCTGCAATGCATCTTCGTAATATTGAGGGTTCATTTCACCACCCAACCAAATCCTCCCCGACTGCTGCATCTGATAAATTAACTGATTCAACAACTGCTGCCGCTTCAAACTACCCTTCGGATGCTTTTTGATTTCCGTCGCTAATTGAATAAGACGCTCGTTTAAACCTTCAGAATATGCCATGTGCGTAATGCTAATATATAACTGAAAAACGATTGATATATCGAACGTTGCTCTCGCACGGTTGCTCCTGCAATGAATTTGAATTTTTTACGCTATGAGACTGTCAGACGTAATTCAAAATTTCGCCTATATCTTTACAATAAGTTACATTTTTTCAAGCAAATTGCAATTCAGTTTTGTGCAATAAATTACTTTCAAGGAATATAAATAGTTAATTGGAACTTTGGCAGAAGGCAGACGTTTCATTATGCTCCGCTCACGGGTGCGGTTAACTTTCATCAAGTTTGCTTAACCAATCAAATTATTTATATATACGCACACACCTTCAAAGTTTTTTAAAACTTCTTCATTTGTGAATCTAATTACTTGAAGTCCATAATTTTCTAACATCAATGTTCTTTGTTCATCGTAAATTTTCGCTTCATTCGTAAAATGGCTTTCTCCATCGACTTCAATAACTAGTTTTAGCTTGGCGCAATAAAAGTCTACTATAAAATTATCAATTGGTCTTTGTCGTAAAAATCTAATTTTTAATGTTCTTAAATAGTTCTTCCACAGCTTTTTCTCTGCTGGGGTCATATTTTTCCGTAATTCTTTCGCTTTTTCTATAAGTTTTGGATTATAAGGTAGATGATAAGCTGTTTTAATAAATTTTTGTTCTCTCGTCATTATTTAATTCTCGGTAAGATCCCCCCTAGCCCACGCCACTTCCTACAACGGAGGGAACCTCCGCAACGGAGTGGCTCCCCTTTTTAAGGGGGGGATTTATAAAACAATATAAATATGTATTTTTTTCATAACCACAGTAAATTTACTATTAATAAAAAAAGCCCCCTTTTTTAAGGGGAGTTGGGGGGATAAATGCGATGTTATTTAATTCTCGGTAAGATCCCCCCTAGCCCACGCCACTTCCTACAACGGAGGGAACCTCCGCAACGGAGTGGCTCCCCTTTTTAAGGGGGGGATTTATAAAACAATATAAATATGTATTTTTTTCATAACCACAGTAAATTTACTATTAATAAAAAAAGCCCCCTTTTTTAAGGGGAGTTGGGGGGATAAATGCGATGTTATTTAATTCTCGGTAAGATCCCCCCTAGCCCACGCCACTTCCTACAACGGAGGGAACCTCCGCAACGGAGTGGCTCCCCTTTTTAAGGGGGGGATTTATAAAACAATATAAATATGTATTTTTTTCATAACCACAGTAAATTTACTATTAATAAAAAAAGCCCCCCTTTTTTAAGGGGGGTTGGGGGGATCTGAATCTACCGATAATCCTGTTGCTGAATATCTCTTAACTTAGCCGCATCTCTCATACCATAATCAAAACGAGCAAACCGATCTAACTGCATTTCAAAAAAGTCCCGATTTGCTTGTAAATGTTCGGGGTTCTCATCATCTAAAGGATATAAAAGAGCCGTGCGTAAAGCTTGAATTACTGCTGATGTTACGTTGTACATCGAACGTTGAAAAGTAATTCCCAACTGAATCAACATATCATCTTCACCGCGACAATGTTTTTGATAATAATCAACTAAATATTGAGGCAAAAAGTGCAGCATATCCTGCATTAATAATGTTGGAGGAATTCCTGCGGTACCTACAGGAAATACATCAGCGTAAAGAATTCCATAATGAAAATCTTTTTGTTCTGAAGGTATTTGTTTAGCTTGAGCGTTATAAGATTTTGTACCCCGGAAAGGAGCAGTACGATAAAAAATTGCTTCTACATAAGGTAATGCAGCTTCATATAACCATACAAAACCTTTGGATTTGGGAATTACTTCAAAACACTCATTGCCGACATAAACATGATGATAAATTGGACGGCCTGCGATCGCGAAAATACCGTTAACCAAAAAATCCATTGCTTCCGGTACAGTTGTTAGTTTCCCTTCGTCGTACATATCCGACATTTCAAAGAAAACTGGTGCCATTACTTCCCAAAATAAACCCAAATTGGAATAATAAGAAGCTTGACGACACTGCTCTAAAAACATATCTGGAAACAGTTTGTAGAGCAACTGCATCACGGGATTACCTTTAAAATAAGCTTTGATTGCTCTATCTGCATTTTGCTTATATTCTTCTGTATCTAAAAAATCATCAAACTTACCCAACCCCATATCTTTACCATGCCAAAGCATAGCTCGCATACAGGCTTCAGCAAATTCCATATTTATTCTGTCGTGAAACAAATGATGCCATAACTTCGGCATTTTTTTAGTTTCACCTTTTTCAATAAATGCTAAAAGTTCGGGGTGTGCTGTTGCTTCACCGCGCCAAATTCTTAAATCAGCATCATCACCCGCATAATGGTTGTGTCTTTTTAAATAGTCTTTAGGCAAGAAATATTTGAAAAAAGGAAGAGGATTTAAAAATTCTCTTTCGGCAATGTAAAGTAAATCCCGCCAATAAAAATCCATTGGTACAGCATATGCTTTATAAATACCGATAATTTGCATCAAGTTATCTGGGTTATCCGGTAACATCGAGCCGCCTGCTTCTAAGCGGTGAATTATGTCCGCAAATTCGTGAGTTGATGGCGGTAGTTTTGCTGTTGTTTTTTCAGGTGTTTGTACCATTTTGAATTGTTAATTGTTAGTTGATAGTTGTTAGTTGATAGTTGTTAGTTGATAGTTGATAGTTGTTTTTATTATTTTCAGAGGATGTTTTAAAAGAATCCGGCGGTTAAAACCGCTACTACACAAGCGAAGTCCGGCGACCTGGACTATTATATTTTAAACCTACGCAGGTAGGTTTTGCTTGTGTAGACGCGTTAGCGCAGCGTGCCCGAAGGGCATATTAAATCGCCAGGTAAAGTATTAAGTTAGACTTTTAAAACATCCTCTCAAATTGAATATTATTGAATTAAAAAACCGCAGCGGAATAGGAATTGAGGAGGAAGAAGAACGAAGAATAAATTATTATTAACCTTAACTCCTAATTCCTAACTCCTAACTCCTCATTCATAACTCCTAACTGTTCACTGTTCACTGTTCACTGTTAACTGATTCAAAGCTACTTTTGGAGCTATTGTCTTTTGAATTGCAGGAATATGTGCAACCATTGCGGTGGTAGTAGGTTCGCTCCAACGTACCAACCAACTGGGTTGTATTCCCAAAAATATAATTAAACCTGCCAAAATTAGCGCTGGCATTTTCTCATTCCATAAAACTTTGGGATAGTAAGCTAAGTCGTTGTCGAGTTTGCCGAAACAGGTACGATTAAGCAGAATTACAAAATAAACTGCGGTTAAAGCTGTGGCGACGACGCACAATAATGTTTCCAGGGGAAATACCGGAAAACTTCCCTGAAATGCCAGGAATTCCGCGATAAATCCTGTCATACCGGGAATACCAGCACTAGCCATTCCGCTCAATACAAGTAAAGCACTAATTATTGGTAAACCTCGTACCGGACTCAATAAACCGTTAAGCTTATCTAATTCGCGAGTTCCGACTTTGGTTTCTACAACTCCCACCAGTTGGAACAGAATGGCTAAAATTATACCGTGGCTGAACATTTGAGCAACCGCACCCACTAATGATAAAGGTGTGCTGGCTGCTGCTGCTAGCAATATGTAGCCCATGTGACCAATCGAACTATATGCTACCATCCGCTTGATATCTTTTTGCGCGATCGCCGTTACTGCTCCATAAATAGCGCTGACTGCTCCCCAAATTGCTAAAGTCGGTGCGAAGCTACTCCAAGTTTCGGGAAATAAGCTCATTCCAAACCTTAAAATGCCGTAAGTTCCTAATTTAGCCAACACACCACCCAAAAGAATCGCGACAGGTGTGTTTGCTTCTACATAAGCATCGGGCAACCATGTATGTAAAGGTACTAAGGGTATTTTGATGCCAAAGCCTAGTACTATTCCTGCGAGTAAAATTATTTGCAGCGTCGGGGATAAATTTTGGGTAGAAATAGCATCGTAATTGAAAGTAGATGAACCACTCAGCCAAACTATACCCAAGAAACTAGCTAAAATCAAAATTCCAGAAACAGAAGTGTAAATCAGGAATTTAATACCCGCATAACTCCGTTTTACTCCACCCCAAATCGAAATTAATAGATAAAACGGAATTAATTCAAGTTCGTAAAAGAGGAAAAATAGCAGTAGATTCTGGGCTGCAAATGCACCGGCAACGCCACCGCTGACAAGTAGAATTAGAGAATAAAAAAGTCGGGGACGTTGAGTATCTTTATTGCTGCTGTAAATAGCAATCCAGGTAAGAAGACTATTTAACACCAACATTAATATTGAAAGTCCATCAACTCCCAATTTGTAACTCAAACCAAGAGTTTCATTCCAAGGAAGATATTCGAGCAACTGAACGTTGGGATTACTAATGTCAAATTTGAATAGTAAAAGCAGATTCCAAACAAAAGTAATTACAGCGAGCAATCCAGCACCTAAACGAATTCGCTCCGCAGAAATTCTTGCAGGTAATAAAGCAATGATTATTGCTCCCCAAATTGGTATCCAAATTAAAGCGCTGATCATATTAGTTGATAGTTGATAGTGGTTAGTTGTTAGTTGTAATTGGTAATTGGGCATGGGGCATGGGGCATGGGGCCGCCTCGCATTGGTAACTGTTCCCTGTTCCCTGTTCCCTCTTAAAACACCATTTGTAAAAACTGATTTCCCCAATATTGCCAGGTAACAAATATTCCTAAGATACCGACTCCTAAAAGTACGGTAAACATATAAAATTGCGTTTGTCCGCTATTGCTATATTTCAAATTTTCGCCACCACCAAGGGATACTAATCCAACTAAATTAACAATGCCATCAACCACTGTACGGTCAAGCATATCTGTTAATTTTGAAAGTGAATCTACACCTAAAACAATACTATTTTTGTATAGCTTAGGCGTGTAAAAATCATAGGCAAACCAATCTTGTAAATCCTTCCAAGGAAAGCGCACGGGTTTAGGAATATTGCCTAAGTAAATCACTGCGCTAACACTACAACCGAAAATACTTGACCAAATTAATAATAATGCAACATCTTTATTTAAAGTTGCCCAAGTTGGTAGAAGGGATAAGTTTTCTAATACCAAAGGCAGATGCAGTACAAAACCAAACAAAATCATCATTGGTAGAGTCATCTGCCAGCTAACTTCGGGGGAACGTGCGCTCATTGGTTTAGTTTTACCACCCCAAACTAAACTAAATTCCCTCGTTAAACTCACTGCTGTTAACGTATTGACGGTAATAATTACCCCTACTAACCAAGGTTGCGTTGTCCACAACTCCGAACCTAATTTTAGTAATGCCCAAAAGCTACCTAAAGGTGGGAACCCAATCAAACCCAAAATCCCTGCTATATAAGCTATTCCTGATATTGGACGACGCGAGAATAATCCCCCTAACTGGGTGATATCTTGAGTAATGCTGTTCCAGACGATTGTGCCCGTACTCATAACTAACAACGCCGCACTACAAGCATGAGTAAGCACCAATAGCAGCGCTGCTCGATCGTGTTGCGTTCCTACAGCGATGAACACCAAACCCATGTAGGTACTGACTGAATAGGATAAACAGCGCTTGATGTCAATTTGCCCGATCGCAATCAACGAACCACCCACCGCACTGATTACACCAATCGCTACCATTACGCTAGAAGCTATCGGCGATAAACTTAAAACTGGTTGCAGTTTAATTAATACCCAAGCACCACTCGCGACAACTACCGAATTCCGCAAAATAGTCGAAGGAACTGGCCCTTCCATCGCTTCATCCAACCACAAATGTAGGGGAAATTGAGCGCATTTACCCATTGGGCCAGCAATTAATGCTAAACATACTAATGTTATTAATGTCGGATCGACATTGGCTGTTGCAGCCCATTCTGCCAAATCAAAATAGTTCCAGGTTCCAGCTAAAGGATATATTGCCAATACTCCCATCAGTAGAAATAAATCTCCTACCCTTTTGGTTAAGAAGGCATCTCTAGCACCTGTCACCACTAAAGGCTGACTGAACCACAAACCTACTAATAAATAAGTTCCTAAAGTCAGAACTTCGAGAATCACATAGCTGATAAATAAATTGTTACATAAAACTAAGGCACATAAACCAGCTTCAAATAATCCCAATAGAGAATAAAAGCGTCCCCAACCCCAATCCATTTCCATGTAACCGATAGCATAAATCTGAGCGAGCAAATTCAACCCAGAAATTACAGTCATTGCAGCAATGCTAATTGCAGATATTTCCAAATCAATGGTTAAACTTAAACCAGCAGTTTCTAACCAAGGTATAACTATTTCATACGCCGGTTGATTCCAACTAATTGACAGCGCAATCAAACTATGCATAAACGCCAAAAACGTCATCAGCGAATTAACATAGCCAGCAGGTCTTGGGCCAGTTTTACTAATAATTCCCGGCGACCAAGGAATAGCTAAAAGCCCGCCAATCAAAGCATATATAGGCACCAACCAAACTGAATCTAGCAGAAATTGCGCCATTTATTAACCTCTAAATAAAGCAGCATAAATTACGGCTATACAGCTATAACCGTTTTGTGAAAGTAGTACTTAATAAAAATTAATAAGATTAAAATAATTAATCTTAAGTATATATAGGATAGCTTTATATCCGGCAAAAAGGAATGAGTTTGCTAGATAATTAAGCAATATTAAATGTTATAAATTCTTATATATATATTATCTACTATGTATATAGACTTTTATCTATGCAAAGTGATTTAGCAGTAGGTTGGATGAAACGGAGTGTAACCCAATGTATTACAAATTATTATTATTTCGTGCCCTAACACACCCGCGCAATATAAATACTAACTACCAACTAATACTTCACCATCAAATTCTGATTTGATATAGCTGACAATTGTTTCTACATTTTCTAAACCCTTGCCATAATCGATAACATTTGTTGGGATAAATGGCGAGCTTTTGATTTCAATCAATGTCTCACCATCCCCTAGACTTTGAGTTGATATTTTGATATTTTCTCCATAACTCTTCCATGTCATTTTTGTTTTGGCTTTGATAGTACCTGTTTTTAAATCTTTCTCTTTTATAACAGCCCTATTTAGAGAAAGAATTGCTTGTTCGCAAATTGGCATTACTTCATTAATTGTGCTATTAACGCTCATTTTGCGAGACTGACGAGGGCTAGTATTACTTGTATCAATTCCTTTCTTCTGTAATCTTTGATCTGAGAAATAGCTAAATATTGCATTGAATAATCCGAAACCAATACCGGAGGATAAACCATATATAGAACCAGTATAAACATCACCTGATTGAGAAGAATAAACTATTCCCGTCCAAACGCCGAAAAATAGTGCTGATAAGACAAATATCCTAATGTATTTCATCTCTTATATATCCCATTCCTTGCGCTAATTTTTGAGTGATAGCGGTTTACCATCTATAGTTAACACGCCTTTAATTGAAAATACTAATAGTTTATATTTAGTAATAGTATCAGTATTTTATTAAGTATCATGAACAACCCCATTCAAAACTACAACCCTAGCGATGTCGGACAAATCAACGGTAACATCTTTGGTTTACCCTTTGATTATGATTCAGCGAAATTAATTATTGTTCCCGTACCTTGGGAAGTAACGGTTTCTTATGGTGCTGGTACAGCTAATGCACCACAAAGAATTCTTGATGCTTCACCACAGTTAGATTTATTTGATTTTGATAATCCCGATGGATGGAAGCAGGGAATTTTTATGATGGAAATTCCTCAAGATATATTAGATAAAAATAAATATTACCGACAGCAAGCAGCAACAATTATTGAACGTTTGGAACAAGGTAAACCATTAACAGATGAACCCAATTTAACATCGCTACTTTCGGAAATTAACCAAATTTGCGAAAATGTAAATCAGTGGTTATTTGATAAAACTCAGCAAGCAATTAACGACGGAAAGAGCGTTGCAGTCATCGGTGGCGATCATAGTTCACCATTGGGTTATATGCAATCTTTAGCTAATAATTATTCAAGCTATGGCATTTTACACATCGATGCTCATGCCGATTTACGTAATGCTTATGAAGGTTTTGAATTTTCTCATGCTTCGATTATGTACAATGCAATGAAAATTCCACAAATATCTAAATTAGTTCAAGTTGGTTTGCGGGATATTTGTCATGATGAAGTAGATATTATTAATCAATCTCATAATAGGATAATTGCTTATTACGACCCAATTATCAAACAAAAGCTTTATTCTGGAACTACTTGGATCGATTTATGTAAGGAAATTGTTAGTCATTTACCCGAACAGGTTTATATTAGCTTTGATGCCGATGGTTTAGATCCTAAATTGTGTTCAAATACAGGAACTCCGGTTCCTGGAGGTTTGGAATTAGAACAAGCTTATTGTTTGATTCGAGAAGTTGTGAAAAGCGGTAGAAAAATTATTGGTTTTGACGTTTGTGAGGTTGGTGATGCTGAGTGGGATGGTAATGTTGGTGCGAGGGTGGTTTTGAAGTTGGCGTATTTGATGGATTTATCGCGGTAAATTTTATAGGGAATAGGGAACAGGGAATAGGGAATAGGGAACAGGGAACAAGCAACAGGCAACAGGGAATAGGGAACAGGCAACAGAAAATAGAAGAAAATTTTTTACAATTTGCAAAGCTTTATCTGGCGGTTGAAACCACGGCTACACGGGCAAAGTCCACCTCCGTGGACTATCAAAAAAACATTTTTATAACAAGTTAAAATATTATCTAATTATCTTTAATATCCCACTTTACGGGGTCTAATTTGTAATAATTTTGCAATAATTCGTAAAGCTCTGGATGCTTTTTTTGTAACTGCTGCGGTTTTTCAAAAAAGGTTTCGGTTGCTACAGAAAAAAACTCAGCGGGACGAGTTGCACCATAACTATACATTACGGTTTTTCTTTTTTGCTCTACATCGTTACACAACTGTTTATATTCTTGTGTCATCACTTTTGACCAATTAGAATAATCAGAATCTTTTTGTAATATTGGAACACCTTCAACTTTTCCTTCTTCTTGATCTAACTGATGAGCAAATTCATGTAAGACAACATTTTGTCCATCTTTCCAATTCAAAGTATCTTGTTTCACCTGTTGCCAAGATAATATTAATAAGTCTTTACTCCAAGATTCTCCTAATCTAACAACCGGCTTTTCTTCAACTACATATTTTCCACTGACGGTGGTTTCTTTTGTAAAATAAGCTGTTGGGTAAATTAAGATAGAGCGCAATTTAGGAAAGTATTTTCCTCGTTCGTTGAGTAGAAGTAAACAAGCAACGGCGGCAATAATAACTTTCATTTCTTCTGTTATTTGTAATCCATTGCAACCGATGAATTGTTTTTCTGATAAAAATACTTGAATATGTCCTTGGAGTCTTCGTCTTTCAGTGGGGGAAAGGTGAGGATAAATGGGGAGATTGTTTTCAATGATGGAATTCCACAGTGGTGGAAATAGGCGGTTTTTTATACGGTTTCTTTTTTGTTTGATTAAAGTGGGGCTGAGTAAGATTGCGATCGCGATTATTGTGAGGATGAGTAGGAATATGATTGCTTGGGGCATTTTATAAGTAAGGTAGTAATTAGATAAGGAGATATCTGTTTTTACCGTAGCTTACTGGGATGGGAGATGGGCTGAAGAAAGAAAATTGCCCGTTTTATCAACCGCATCTGCAATAATACCTGACAACATCAAATAATTATTATCTTTGTCTTTGATGCAACTTTCGAGTTTTTGATATTCGTAGCACTCTATTAATAGTGTTTCTACAAGACGACGCAAAATGAAACAGCAGTCTAATAAAATAGGCTTTCAACATCTCTTGACTGATGCAAAACTCTAAAAATTTCTATACATTCAGTAATTTTTGAATAATATATAATGTATGGCTTGATAGGAAAGCTTCTCATACCTTGGAGTAAATCATCTCGTGTTTTACCCATATCAGGAAACTGAGCTAGCATTGGTAAACGATTGAGAATTTGAGCAATTTGTTTATCCGCTGCAAGTTGATTCTGTTGCGCTATATAAACCCAAATATCTTCCAAATCTTGTTCGGCTTTGTAAGACAGTTTATAACTATTCATTTTTATCAATCCTGTGCTAACTTACGCTTTCCCCGCGCTTTAATATTTTCTAATAAGTTAGGTAAAGACTCATCATCGTATTCTGTATACTCCCCATTCTTCAACTGCTCCGCTCCAACTGTAATATCACGCTTCAAACTCTCCAATTTCAACTGTCGCAATTCTTCTTCTGTACGCTCAAGCTTATCTATCATTTCCTGAAACGCACTCGCATCTTGAACTACTACTTCCGCTCTACCATTCACAGTCAGCACTAAAGGCGATTTAGTAGCCTTTATCCGCTCTAAAAATTGCTTAACATTCCGCTTAAAATCCGTCAGGGAATGAATATTATCCAAATTAATCATATTCTCACCTTATTAGTTACTTAATTAGATATCTAATAAAATCTTTATTAAATCATACAACACTTTATTTCTGTTTCCATCTCTTGTATCTTTTGCGTTTGCTTGAAAATGACTTAAAAGGTTAGTAAAACTCTGCGCTTGTCTGCGTTTCCCTTTGCGTTGTTGAGATTTACAATCTAGTTTAAAATCTCTAATAAGTTAGTATATTTTGCGACAAATACTTAAAGCTATATTATGCAGAGTAAGTTAATTTATAGGCTAGTTGCTAAAAGATAAAAAGCAAATGATTTTTTTTATTAAGAAAACTTCTAAGTATTGCCGCATCAAAGAATTATGTATTGTTTTTTTATTATTTCAACTTAGTAGTTGCAGTCTTGTTAATTCAAATGATACCTCGACTGAGGCTAAAGAACTTTCTTTACAATCATTAGATTCTAAAACTATTACAAATAAGGCTAATCAAAATAATAAGTCTACAGAATGGTTGCAAAAATGGGGTGTGAGAAAAAAAGGTAAATGGGGACTTGATAATATATCTTTAATTCAAGATTCTAGCGGTCGATTTGATAAAGTATTGCGAGTACGTTATCCGGCTGGTTCTGTTAGTCCTAGTTATGCTAGAAAAACAAACAAACCTATTGGTGGCGGTCAGTTTTTTGCTGATTTGGGAATATCTCCTACAAATAGTTTACGATTAAGTTATTACCTCCGCTTCTCAAAAGATTTTGACTTTGTTAAGGGTGGAAAATTACCAGGATTATTTGGAGGTACACAAGTTAGTGGTGGTAAAATTCCCGATGGTACTAACGGCTTTTCTACACGTTTTATGTGGCGGAGAAATGGTGATGGTGAACTTTACGCTTATCTTCCTAATAGTAAAAAATACGGTACTTCTATTGGTAGAGGAAATTGGCAATTTATTCCTGGTAAATGGCACCATTTAGAGCAAGAATTAATTTTAAATAAGCCTGGTATTAATGATGGTAGAATCAAAGTTTGGTTAGATGGTAAAGAAGTTTTAGATAAAGGCGGATTAACTTTTCGTACTACTGAGAATTTGAAGATTGAAGGTATATTTTTCTCTACTTTCTTTGGCGGAAGCAGTTCTTCTTGGGCTACTCCTAAAGATGTGGAAGTAGACTTTGCTGATTTCTCGGTTAGTAAGGTTTAATGTGAAAAGCAAATAGTTAAAGTTTAATCAATTCGGCACAGTTACAGCACTTACGCAAAGCCCCCCTTTAAAAAAGGGGGGTTGGGGGGATCGAGAGTTGGGGGGATCTAAGAGAATGCAAAATATCTTTATTATAAGCTTCCGTTTATATAGAATAATTACGATTTATCCTAACTCTACGAAGCTATATACTCTATTTTTACTTCCGAATTTCGAGTAATCACTGGTTTATTGGTACTAAATTTAAAATCAAGATTACTAAGTTTTGCTTTGACTACTTTTTCTAATACAATCCCACTAATAGTGTTTCCCTTGGCTTGTTTAGGATTATGTATTAGTGTGAATCCGTTCAAACGGATATTTTTGATAGTACTTTTTGTCAAAGGATTAACTAAAATTGCGGCTTCTCCTACTTGAGAATTAAAGTTAGCTTGCAAGATGGTTCTTCCTATACCTTCTCCCTTAATGATTGTATTGCTACGGTTAATCTTTAAGGGTTTAGATAAGTCTATTTCGCCACCTGGTAAATTAATTTGAACTCTACCTTTACTTGGTAAATTGTTAATTATAGTTTGTAGCAAAGCAGAATCATCTTTTCCGTCACTGGGAAAAATACCCTTGTCAATAGCTCGAATTATTTGCAGGGGAGGCAATGATGCGTTAACTTGCTTATTCCTCCACAATCCAGCTAAATCTTCTACTGGATTAACTATATTAGATAAGGATAATAAAACAATAACAAAACTAAACATTTGGACTAAAAGCAGAAATCGGGAAGTGCCTATTTTAGTTAACCGCACCCATCCAGTACCTTCTGCTGAAATGCTTTGATTGCCGCGATTCGTCCATTTTTGTTGAGCCAGATTCATCTGCGTCCAAATTTTAACTAGGGCTGCACTCCATTGAGAGATAATAAAAATCGGCAGATGAATTAGTTTCAGACGAGACTGGCGACCTGAAAAAATAATCATCAGCATTAAAGGACGAGTTAACAAAACCCAACAGCTAATTAATGCTGCCCCCAACCATTCCCCTTGAATTATATTCATCAACAGGAAACTAGGGGTTAACAGAGTAGTCCAGAAGCTAATACGCTGATCAATCAAACACCACCATATGAACCAGCCATTTTTTGCCACACCAAGAGCCATTGCCCGGTTGCTATTTCGCAGCATATTACCGTACCAGCGTCGCATATTCTGATAGGCTCGGTCAGGTAAAGAGCCAGAAATTGTTTCAATCGAATAGACAGTTACGTCTGGAACGTAAATCATGTCATACCCACGTTTGAGCAGCCAAAACCAAGTGCTTTTGTCGTCTCCTGAAAGAAACTTGAAGCGTCCCCAAAGCCAATCATCCAAGGTGTCTATTTCAAGTTGTTTTGCAAATGATGGTGCAAGGGCACATTTAGCGCGAAACAGGGAAAATCTACCAGTTAAGCACATTACTTTACGCGAAAGCGATACCGAAGACATTTGATAGTGTCTTTGCGATAAACGTAAGTGAAACCACTCAGAAAACCAGTAAGAACCTTCAACAATCGGCAGTTCATCTGTAGTTAGCGCTCCCATTTTAGGAAACATCCTGAAAAAAGGTAAAGATTTACGTAATGTTCCCGGTGTAATATCTGAATCTCCATCCATCAAGGCGATAACAGTATCAGCAGGTAAATTATGACGAGCGAGTTCTCGTAAAGCATCCGCCATTGCTTTGCGTTTACCTTCACCAGTCTGCACCATCTGAATTAAGCGAATTGAACTTAATTCGGGATCGACAGATTCAAGAGCTAATCGAATGGCGGCATTTTCTTCGTTGCTAGAAGCTGTAACAAGCACCGTGATGGGATGAGGGAGAGTTAAGGCTTCATGGGCGATCGCCTTAAATACCCGTTGAGTAATCCAGGGTTTTTCGTTATAGGTTGGCACTAAAAAGCACATTGGTGGCAAATCTGACAAGGGAATTTGACTAGCTCGTTTTCGCCATCTCGGAAATACAAAGTACAGATAAATACGGGAGCGTAACACTTGCAAGCCCCACCAACCCCAGCGCCAAATGCCAATAATTCCCATAGTCGCGAAACCGGATAAGCCTAGGTTAAAGGCATCTAGATTGCGAAGGGAGTACATCCCTATGGCAGAGAAAAAAATAATTGGCATAATCGCCAACCAGCTCAACCCAGAAGAAGGCGTTTGTGCCGTTGGCTGTGGATGAGAAATATTTTTCATACAGTTTATTTTTGACTAAATGTCAGTTGGGCTATTTGTCCGATTCCACAAAATCTTTGCGACTGTGTATAAAGATTTGTTTGCGGAATTGTTACTTTAACCCGCATTAAACGTTTCCCTACTAAATCCATTGGAATCATAGGAGAAAGAGCCTTAACTTCAAAACCCTTCTGGGGCTGGTCAACATTTCTAGTATTATCAAGGGGCTGGATAATATCTATTTCGCCATCAAAAGTCTGGTTTGTTGTAGATAATTTGATTTTTACTGGCTTTTGTACATCAATACGGCTAGCATCATCTACCTCAACTAATGTTTCCACCCACAAATCGTTGCAGTTTAGTAGAGTCAGAATTGGTTGTGAGCTACTTACTTGTTCGCCCTGCTCGCTATTTGTAGTGTAAACAACGCCATTGAAAGGTGCTTTAATTTCTTGAAGTTGGGGACTAGACTGTATTGTTCGAGGAATTTTGGCTATAGACAAACGATTTCTTAACAGAGCTAGATTCTGATTCAGTTGTAGCCTACTAGTACTCACTTTAGTTTCTAAAGTATTCACTATCATTTGTTGGTTTTGAATTGCTTGTTGCAACTTCGAGCGTTGTTGGGCAAAATTGTCAACACCTTTTTGCTGACTATTTAAAACAACGCCTCTTTTTACACTATCTAATACAGTTTTTGCTCCCCGTGAAGCAGCTTGCACTTCCTTTAGTTCAGCATCTGCTGCTTCAAAGGTGAACCGCAAATTGTCTACTTTTTGTTGAGATATAGCACCATCGGCCAGCAATTTTTGAAATCTTTGATAATCTGAGCGAGCAGCGGCAGCTTTAGCTTGGGCTAACTCTACAGCTGCTTCTTTTTGCTTGACTACTTGAGTTGCAAGCTGAACATCCACTGCTTGCATTGCTTGAGATTGATTTTCCACATTCTTTAACTGATTTCTGAGAAAATCTAAAGATTCTCTTGCTGCGATTAATTCAGCCTCATTAAGCTTTACTTGCCCGGCTAATCTCTCTTGTGCTAACTTCTGACGGATTTGTTTATCTTTTGCTTGTACCAACTGTAAACCTGCTTCTCGTGCAAGAGATTCTCGTTGATATTTTTCTCTAATATTCACTGGTGGCTTAATACGGGCTAATACCTGTCCAGATCTTACTTCCGTACCTGATTTGGCATAAAATGCTTTGAGATTACCATCTCCCGGAGCATTCAAGCGAACAGTACGGCCGTTAACTACTCCTCCATCCACAACTATGTGTGTAAGGCGGTAACTAATTGATGCTACGCCTACAGATATTGCCGCTACCCCTAATGAAACAAAAATTGTTCCTAACAAGATGCGTTTCCATCTGGCTGGTTTTTCTTCGACATCAGCAGATACATCTATTTCGTTCTCAACATCAGTAAATAATCTTACTTCAACTCTTTTTTTATCGGCGTTTAATTCAGCAGGTACATTTATTTGCTTCTCGAAATCAGTATATGATGTTACTATTTTTTTCTCAGCGTTTAATTGAGCAGACTCATCTATTTGCTTCTCGACATCAGTATATGACGTTACTATTTTTTTATCGGCGTTTAATTGAGCAGACTCATCTATTTGCTTCTCGACATCAGTAGATGAGGTTACTATTCCTTTTTCTCTGTTGAAATTAGTCATAGGGTAGACATCTGTTTAAATTTCTAACTTTTAATTTTGATTTCAAAGTATTTTTACTTAAGAATTTTGTAAATAATAAGTATAAATATCTAGTTTATACAAATTAGCTAGGTCGAAAAATATTCATCCTATAACACTATCAGTGTTGTACTCGTGATGGAAATGGTTTGCGTGCTAGAAGCTCTTACAGATTTTTAAAATGTATTTGCATTATTTATCAGTCATTTGGGTAACATAAGTTATTGAGTCAAAATACAGTTAATATTATAGACTATCAAGTATCTATAAATACTTCTAAATAAGGGTACTTTGGATTACAAATACATATTTTTGTATATAAGATTACAAAAATATGTATTTGTAGGTAGAAATTAGAAAAAAGTTGTTAACCCTTAGCCGTGTAAGCACGTATTTATGGTTGATAAATGGAAAATTCCAATTGAGGAAATTCGCTTTAAATCTCTTACTTTTGCATCTATAAGGTTTTATAATAAATTACTTAAGATGTAACAATGCTACGTTGAGACAATGACGCAGGCGTTTAATAGATTAATTAAAAAGTTTCTCAACTCAAAAAGTCCCCAAACTACCGTAAAATAAACCTTCATACAGCATCTAATTATTTCCCCATGCTCTGCGACTACCTCGTACAAATCCTGACCGCTCGCGTATACGATGTTGCTCAAGAATCACCTTTGGAAATCGCTCCGTTACTCTCAAAACGCCTAAATAACAATCTTTTGCTCAAACGCGAAGATATGCAATCGGTGTTTTCTTTTAAACTTAGGGGTGCTTACAACAAAATGGCAAACCTCACACCGGAGATGCTGCAACAAGGTGTAATCGCTGCTTCTGCGGGAAACCATGCTCAAGGTGTGGCTTTGGCTGCTTCTAAGTTGGGTACTCAAGCAATTATTGTCATGCCGAAAACTACTCCCCAAGTGAAGATTGATGCTGTGATTGCGCGGGGTGGTGAAGTGGTTTTACACGGCGATAATTACGATGATGCTTGTGGATATGCCCGTGAATTGGGAACCCAAAAGAATTTAACATTTATTCATCCTTTTGATGACCCCCATGTGATTGCGGGACAAGGTACGATTGGGATGGAAATTTTGCGACAATATCAAAAGCCAATCCATGCAATTTTTGTCGCCATTGGTGGAGGTGGTTTGATTTCGGGAATTGCAGCTTATGTAAAGCGGTTGCGCCCAGAAATTAAAATAATTGGGGTTGAGCCGATTGATGCCGATGCTATGTATCAATCGTTGCAGCTTGGGCACCGGGTGCGTTTGTCTCAAGTAGGTTTGTTTGCTGATGGTGTGGCAGTGAGACAAGTTGGTGAGGAGACGTTTAAGCTTTGTCAGCATTATGTTGATGATATTATTCGGGTGACTACCGATGATACTTGTGCAGCGATAAAAGATGTGTTTCAAGATACTCGCTCTATCGTGGAACCTGCGGGGGGATTAGCAATAGCTGGAGCTAAAGCTTATGTAGAAAGAGAAGGAATTGAAGGTGAGACTTTAGTGGCGATCGCCTGCGGTGCGAACATGAATTTTGATCGTTTGCGGTTTGTTGCCGAGCGTGCAGAATTTGGGGAGCGTCGGGAAGCTATTTTTGCGGTGACAATTCCGGAAAAGCCGGGAAGTCTGCATAAGTTTTGTGAATGCATCGGTAAGCGAAATTTAA
>CAYMZW010000011.1:0-36111 GCA_964395005.1 uncultured Rivularia sp. | reverse complement strand
GGGGGGATCTAATTTGTGGAAACACTATACAATTTTGGAATTACTTCCTATCCAAGTCATAAATCAAAAAGCCCCACTTTTCAAGGGGGGTTGGGGGGATCTAATTTGTGGAAACACTATACAATTTTGGAATTACTTCCTATCCAAATTAATAACGATTAACCAAACAAGCTTCTTCTAACTTTACTAATAAATCTTTTTCAATCGGTTTCGTAGAAAGAATATCGTGCTTTAAATCTCCCCATTTTTTACCAGAACTAGTTTTATATAAACTAATGATTTCCGGAATTTTTGAAGACACCATGACTCGCACGGATTGCAATTGTTCTAATAGTCTGGCTTGACGATAGTGGTGCGATTTTTGCAATCCTTCTTCTAATTGAGTGGCAATTTCTTGGGGATTGTGTTTCGCATTATCTAGCAACAAAATATAATGTTCTTTAGGATATTTTACGGGTACTAAACTTTTAAAACAGCTTTCTTTTAAGGGTAAAGTTTCTAAAACATCGCGAACAAATTCGGAATGTAACTTTTCACCAACTAAATCGCTTACTTCTTTTTGTCTTCCGATAAATTCCAAACAAGGTGTATTGAGGTATAAATGGGTAAAACGTACTCTATCCCCGATACGATAGCGATAAAATCCACCTTTTTGAGAAATGATAAGTTCATAGGTGTTTCCCTGTTTTAATTGATGTAGCTGATAAACAAAGCCGCTTTCATCTAAAAACTCGAAAAACACTTCATTTAGTACGGGTACGCATCCTTTTGCAGGAATTAAGGGGATAGTCATTGGTGCTTCTGTGGCGAGAAGCCCTTTTCCTTGTACTAAAACATTAGGAAATAGAGAGCGTAAAAAGTCTGCACTATCAGCAGCATTAGCGCTATCCCAACAAGAAATTAATTTAAGTTCGCTCCATAATAAATTCCAGGGAATTTGATCGCTATTAATTCTTTGGAATTGCTGGTTTGATTTATTATTTGTAGATACTTCTTTGGATAAATCAGGTTGTAACAGTATTAAATGCCGTTTTGCTGACATCTTATCTTTCAATTCTAAAGCTAATTTTTTGCGATTATTTTGAATATAATTAAGAATTACTTTGAGAAAAGTTGGACTCCAAATCGAGATTATTTCTAAGTTTTCAGATTGCAAAAGTGTTTTAGCTAATTCATGTTTAAATTTTTCGGCATCGCGCAATTGGTTTAATCCGGGTGGAGAAACTAGAAAGTTACTCATTAAGTACTTCAACCAGCCGTCTAAATATTCTGAGTCATCTTGTAAAGATTGAATTTGAGGAGTTTTTTGATTTGTATTAGGTTGATTTTCTTCTAGTTGCGGTGAAATACAAAAATATATTTTTCCAGTCTTGAATTTGGGGCCGTATTTAATCAAATCGTATGCCCATACACAAAACATTTCATTGAAAGAGCGTCGCAAGGATTTGGTATAGGGAATTAATTTAGCTGCACTACGACTTCCAGAAGTTTTTTCATAAAAGTTGACTTTTTCTGCTGTAAGTAGCTCAGTTTTATCTTGATGCTGCGTATGAATCCAATTCTCAATATTATGGTATTCGATTATAGGAATGCGATGCCAATCGTTAATGGTTTTAACGCGCAAATATCTTCCATAATCGCTTTTAATCAAGTTTTTAAATATTTGATGCTGAACTTTTATTTGTGCAGGTTCGGGATTTTTTAAAGCTCGATAAAAATTATGGCTTTTTGATTCAATTAGTTTACTGAAGAGTTTTATAAGTAAGTTCATGAGAGGGAACGGGGAATAGGGAACAGATAAATAATTTTAGTGATGGAAATTTAGAATAATTTGATAATCGTTTATTGTCTTTAATTGGTATTATATTTTAGTTTTCGTTAATTCAAAGTTTGTTTCTTCTGATTCCTTAGAAATGACAGTATTGGGATATAAAGAGCTATTTACAGGAAGAAAAGTTTTGTCTTTAACAATTACACCGGGAGTAAGTTTAGAACCCGCTCCGATAAACACATCACTGCCAATTTTTACCTTTTTTACATACAGCATCAAATCTTGTTTTTTAGGTTTCACTACATGGGAAAAAATACCGCAGCTTTGTCCGAAAAATACGCGATCGCCTATTTCAATTAAAGATCGATCTGCTATTTCTATTGCGGGAGTCCAATATATATGTTTACCAACTTTTGCTCCCCACAATCTCAACCACAGCGAAAATGCACCGGGAATAAGGCGCAATATAGATTCTAAAAAGCCAAAAGTGAGATAAATTGACTGTATTTGATAACTTCCCCACCAAGGAGAATATTCTTTCCCTCCTAAATAAGTAATTCCTTCTTCAATTGGGTAAAAATAGTTATGTATTTTATGGATTAATAACGGAAATCCATAGAAAGAAAATAACAAAGCTACAACACTTAAAATTCCAGGGGAATAACAAACCCATAAGAAACAGATAAATCCTAGAAGTATGACGGTAGCAGGAAAGAAGCTAAGTATAGTGCTTTTTATAGTCATGGGTTTGGATATAGTAAAAGGGAAAAGGGAAGTAGGTAGTACTAATGAGGGTTATATCGAAGGTTTATGCCAACTGATTTAGGATTTGTCTTGCAATTAGGGTTTAGTAATTTTCACGGTATCTGGTTGATTGAGTGCTAATACTAAATGCTTTTCAATTATGTATAAATCCGGGTATAGATACATTAATCTACAAATTCTTTAAATTCTCTACCTGTAATATGAAGTAAAAATGGTATGAGTCGCAGTAATGAGGATGATGTGTTATTACTTAGATATTAAGATAGCTGATTAAAAGGGTAAGAATAATTTTTTCGTAAAAGAAAGAGAATCATTAATTCCTAACGAATCTGGCACACCATCGGATTTATAATAAGTCCCATGTATTCTATCCCAAACCTTCAAATTTGCGCCGTAGTTTCCTTGACTGTAATCGGTAGAATGATGCCAGCAATGATCTTGCGGTAAAATTAACCACGGTGATAAACAACGGTATAACCATGAATTAACTTTTGGTGTAAAGTTACTGTGTCGCCATAAATCCAAAGCCGAACTTAAACTTATGCCTAAAATATACCAGTAAGGATCTTGCAGCAAATACAGGAATAAAGAATGAATCCATAGATAAACGATAAAGAAACTTGTCCATAAAGTATTGCGAGAAGTTCCCAACACGTCCATTTCTGTTACAGTATGATGCACTTGATGCATAAACCATAATTTGCGAGTGTGAAATAGACGATGATTCCAGTAATAGAGATAATCTACAAATATGAAGCTTAGCGAGAAAGCAGCAATAGGATAAAGATTTATTGAAGCGCGAGTATGTGGTAGCAGCAACTGGTAAAGTTGAAAAACTATAGTAATTTGTAATAACGGGATTATAATTCCCTGAAAAAACAAGCCAATACCGTCTAATAACCAATCCTCACGACTCTTTTTTCGCCATAGAAAGGGTTGCTTGCTATTTGTAACGGTTAATGCTAGCAGAATTACGAAGGTAAAGAAAACTAACATATTGATAAATCAGTTGTAATTTATACGATTTAAGGATTATATAATCGCTATACTTTAACTCAGGTTCTACCTGGGAATTTTTTGGAAGTGGCTGCGCCACTTCTTTTTTTGTGAGTGTTTGAGCTAAACCCAGAATTTTACCTCTACCGATTTATCCGGAAGTTGCCTTGCATCTTTTCCTGCTGCAATGCTCTTGCGAATTGATTCGACAAAAATATGGATGGTGTCGGCGGGAGTATTCGCAAATTGGGTTCCATACTTTTCGATTACTTGCCACTGAATCTTTAAAGCTTCGATATCTTGCCCGATAATATGCTGTGTAGTCCAATGTACCAGAGGCTTTGCGAGTTTATTCCATATTCCATAATTATAAGTTACATAGGTATAGACCAAAGTCGAATCTTCTGTTTCCGGAATGCATTGACTAGTGATAAAAAGTCTTCTATTAGCTGACATATCGTACTCAACGCTGGTAACATTTGGCATATGAAAGCTATCAATGTGGCGAATTTTATCACCTTTACGATTGAGAAATTTAGTAAACCAGCCTAGATTAGTGGTTTCATTTCGATATTCTGCAAATACGCTACCATTGCGTCTTTCTACAGTCATTTCTAACTGTTTCCTGCTGAGTTTGCGAAAGATTCCAGGATGTACCGAAGCGGTATGAGGAACATCAATAAAATTTTCCGCACAATTAGTGACATTATTTTGAAAGCGATTGATAACTTTAACAGTTTCCCATCCCGGCTGTTGGTACTTAGGCATTTTGAAAGGTGCAAATTCTTCCGATGGTGATGACAAACGCACGTAAACGAAACCATCTTGCTCTAAGGTTTGATAAACTTGGGAATTTCGCATTTTATGTTTACAGAAACTCTCTCCTTCCGAAGGTACGGTAATAACATTGCCAGTATCATCGTAAACCCAGCCGTGGTAAGGGCATTCAAGCTTACCTTGACAAACTTTACCTTTTGATAAACGGGTATTTCTGTGAATGCATCTATCTTGTAAAGCAACAGCTTTACCATCTTCCCCACGGAAAACTGCCAGCCATTCACCTAAAATTGTGCGTGAAAGAACTTGATTTGGTTTTAATTGTTTGCTTAATGCAACAACATACCAAAAATCTTCAAATTTCATATATTTGTTGGTGGTTAGTTGATAGTTGTTAGTTGATAGTTGATTAGAATATATATTTACTTTCTTCTGTTCCCTATTCCCTATTCACAAGTGTTAATTTTAATATCGTTAGTTAACTCGATTTGACAAGCTAATCTTGCTTTTGGATTCTCTGGAGCTAATATTTCTAAAAGTTCTTTTTCTTCTGACGATGGAGGTGGAATATCACCTTCTACAGCTACAATACAAGTTCCACAAATTCCAGTACGACAACCGAAAAGTATAGGTGAATTTTCTACAGTTAAATATTCGGCAAGGTTGCTGTTACTTTCTAATTCAATTGGCGAATATTCCGTTTGTGAGAATTGAATATTACATTTTTTATCAGTCATGTTTATAAGCTATAGATTATTAACTACTCTCTATTTATTTCTTACCTCAGCGCCCTTCGTGCCCTCTGCGGTATTTTAATCTTATGGTGCCTTTAAATCCAAAATAAAATCATCCGTTGTTAAAATATAAATTTTTTTGACCATATTGAAGGCTGAAGTTTATTAACATAACTCATATACTTAATTAACGGTTCATCAATAGTTAAAATAGCGTTGGGATTATAGCGAATATTGTCGTAGATCATCCCGTCTTCACCGCGTAAAAAATAGTAAGCCAGTTTGGTCATTAATAATAAACATCTACTTATAAACCAACCAATAATTCCTTTTCTTTTCTTAGTTACATAAATCGGCTGAATTCTAGTTTTTCCACTTTCTAAAGGTGTATAAGCATAAATCATATGTAAACAAGGTATGAATCGCACTTTTTTCATGATGGTTAGCAATCCTATACATCCATCGGCATATCTCATGGTGTATTCATAATAATCACCAAGTATGTTTCCTGCTATTTTTTCTCTAAATGTAGTTCGTGGAAATTCGCCACTTAAGGTAAAATCTATGATATTTCCAGATTGATTTTGCTCTAACGATAAATCCATTTTGATATTTAATTTATGAACCGTTTGAAGATGTTGAGCATCAATTCCGTTCATCATACAAATATGATGATGACAATTGCGTTCAAATGCTTTATCGTATGCGATGACAAGAGATCGATCTTTTAACTCGTCAAATTCTACAAGTTTAGGTGCTTCTCTATCTGGAAAAACCCAAATAAACCCATATTTTTCATCAGTAGCATAAGCTTGCAATTTAGCTTTTTCAGGAATATTTTTTTGACAGGGAATATCTTGACATTTGCCTTCACCATCAAATGCCCAATGATGAAAGAAACAGCGAATTAAATTACCATCCACTTCCCCGATTGCTAAATCAGTTCCTAAATGAGGGCAGTAAGCATCTAATGCTCTAACTTTGCCATCTTTACCGCGAAAAATTACGATTTTCTGTCCGCAAACTGTAAAAGATTTGGCTTTATCTTGAGATATTTCTTTACTATGACAAACGATATACCAACCTTTAGCAACTACATCCCAATTATTAAATACTTCCATCTTTATTAATGGTTGGGTATTTTGGTTTTGTAATGAATTCATATAAGTCATTCGGTGATAGAGTTATAAATAGTTGAAGAAAGGGAACAGGGAACGGGAAATAGGGAACAGAAAATATATATAGGACTTAATAGAGCCCCCCTTTTTTAAGGGGGGTTGGGGGGATTTAGAATGGCTGGAACACTATAATTTGCCTTGTTGCGTATTTCTGATATATTTGATCGAATATTATTTATTCTTAGCATCAAGAATAAATAGATATGAACCGATGACAAATAATATTGCCGCAGAAAAAGACGAAATAGAATAATATGAAATTTCTTTAAATAAATCCACAAAAGAATTTATAGCGAATAAAACAGAACCAATTAAAAATAAATAACTTCCTAATAACGTGTAATTCATGTTTTACAATTATCAATTAACCATTTTCTAAAAGCTTTTCTTTGCTGCTTTAAATATTTAGGAACGGAATTTTCAGCCATTATAGACATTTCATGGTTACTTTTCCAAAGATAATCTAAAGGTTGAAGATAAATTTTATAGGATTCCATCGCTTCATGATGAGTTTGAAAACTATTGTGTAACGCTTGCGTTTCTTCGGTGAAACAACGACGCATCATATCTTTTGCATCTGCATCGCTCATACCGAAAATGCGCGATCGCAATACTTTGTAAATCGCTGAATACAGTGCGGCATCGTACCAAAATATACCGTTTACTGCTACGGAACAATGATAATGGTCTTTTTGACAGCCGCGTATTCCTAAATTGGCTACCAGTTTCTCAAAGTCGGTGGGTGGTTTGATACAGTTAATTACATCATGGGAGATTATAGTTGAGCTATTAAAATGAAAGCTTTCATCCATAAAGTGATAGTAAGAAATTTTTGCAGGAATAGGTGCATTTTCCGAATTAGAATGTTTTTGATAATAATTACTGAGCTTGTGTTGAACTAATTTACCGTTGAGAGTACGCACGCCTCTTACCGTAAAATATTGACAAGCTAAAAATGTGTTATCAGCGGATATTAATCCAAAAGCTTGTAGCTGAAGTTTTTTCCATTTACGCTTGAAAAAGTTGGTATCAGCGAACACCATAGTTTCAGTATAAGGACCGCGCATTGGATAGCTGAAAATGCGTTCTTCAAATAGCGTTGATTCGACTTGTTGAGAGATTGTTTTAAAAGCATTAATATGAGCGCGTTCCTGTGAAGATTCCAAATCGAGCATATCGCATATCGGGCGAAAGTCATCTTGGGCATACAATCCAGCCGCACTAGTTTGATTAAAAAAGATAGTGGCAATTTCAGCAGAAATGATTTGAGAATAGTAAGCTACCCAATAAAGTTGATTGAGAATTATTCTTTGACTTAGACTTGATTCCATCCATAAAGGCGTACCAAAAAGCAATGAAAATTCTTCTGGATTCCAGTATTCATTTTTGCAATCATCATACTTAAAATCAGTAGCAGCTTTATCTAATAATTCCGTACAATCTTGCTGTTTATTACGTTTATAGTTGATTTGCAACTTACGGCAGACTTGTTGATTTTCTAAAAGCATTTTCAGTTATCAGTTATCAGTTATCATTTAGAGGATGTTTTAAAAGTGTCCGGCGGTTAAAACCGCTACTATAAAGGCGAAGTCCACCTTCGTGGACTGATGTATTTTGAACGAACCCACGAAGGTGGGTTTTGCTTGTGTAGCTGCGACTTCTAGTCGCCAAGCAATATATTAAATCCGACTTTTAAAACATCCTCTTACAATGAAGAAATATCATTGTATACTCTCTTTCTAAAAAGCACATTGACTCGGCTTGAAAGGTTGAAAACTCCCCTTCATTTCCAAAGTTTCAACTATATTTTGAGTGTTAGATATATCGATCAAATTGCGTAATATTTTCAAACGACTTCCACTATGATTTTCAGTATCAAGCTGTGCAAAAATATTAATTTTATCTTGTTTAGATAAATCTCCTTTTACTTGCTCAATTGCTTTAACAATACTTTGAGGTCCCGCTTGCACCATTTGTAAAAACATTGCCAATATTTCCACGATATCTTGACTAGATTTACCTAAAGATATATTTTCAAATAGCGTTACTCCAGTGGCATGATGTCGGCTTTCATCTTGCAAAAAACCTTGTAATACTGATTTTAATTGAGGATTTTTACAGCATGAAGCTATATTACGGTAATGAGTTAAACCCCATCCCTCTAAAACTACTTGCAGCACAAACAATAAAACTGTTTTATCATCGCTTTCTACAACGTTTTCTAACAAATATAAAAACGGATTATTGTTTACTGTCGGAGTAGTTAAAAAACTGCTAATTTGTGAAAAATGGGTTACTTCATCGGCAGCAAATAAACCATAAAGCATTCTTTCCTGAGTAGTTTCTGCTAGCAATATCATTTTCGCCATATAACCCATGCCAGCTTTTTCAATAAAATAAGCTTCCTCTAAAACTTTATTATTACAAAGCTTTAAAATCAAAGTTTGTTCATAGGGTGTGGAATCTTCAAAAATATTAACTTTATCTAGATTAAAGTAATTAGCATTCCAGTAATTAGTTGAGGAGGTTGATTGATATTTAGAATATCCATTTGTTTTTTCGAGTGCTGAAGATAAAATTCGATTAAATTTATTTTCTTTATTAATATCGGGTAAATCCAATCCAGCGATAGTATATTGTCTATTCATGATTTCAGTATTTAAATTAAACTTAATAATTGAAAGGGTTTGTAGTAAGGACTTTAGTCCTAAATTCCAGCGCTGAAGCGCTTACTACGAACCATATTTAATTATCATAATTAACTGGAATTATGTCTGGTTAATGAGAGCGATCGAAATGTGAATCAAACCGGACAAAAAATTTTAATCTTAATTTCTAACTCTTAACTCTTAACTCCTAACTCCTAACTCCTAACTTTCCTTATTCTTCCGGTTTTAAACAGCTTGGAATAATCATTGGATGAGATTCTTTCTCAAAGTTAGGATCTTTCGGTAAAAGCATAGGATGAGAATCATCTTCAGTTTTATTTTCCGCTAATTTGTTTCCCGGTATAACCATTTCTGAATCCTGGTGAGGGCAGATTTCGGCTTTTTTTTGAGCATTTGCACCGCAAGCAGCGAAAATAATTACTATAACTGAATTAAAAAGGATTGAACGAATTGTAATTTTCATGATTGAAATTTAAATGAATATATTTTTGTAATTTTATTATTTACTCAATATTCAATTTTACTGTTTCAATTTTAGTAACGCTTTAGTATTCGACGACATTTAACCCGATAATTCCGTTAAATGAGGCGAAGACAGCGCTACTACAAACTTTAATTAATTACAGCGGATTTCATCTTCATGAGGTACATAACATATCGTTGTAAGGGAGTAGGGAGTAGGGAGTAGAAAAATGTACTTCATTTAACTGCTCCCGTGCTGTATTAAGAATCCGAATTTTAAGCTGTTAATCATTGGCTTCTCCTTTTGATTCCACCATTTCCGCTTTTTTTTGTCTTTGTCTTTCTTGCTCCTCATTTACGGGTTCCCAACTTCCCCAACGCAAAGCTTTTTGTGTTTCTACATTGTGGATAAATTGCAAAATGGCATTATCTGCTTTGGTTGGTGTTTGAAAGTCAAAGTTGATTGTTTGAAATATCTTTGTATCTCCTTTGGCAAAGTAATCACCAACTAACTTTGTCAGCCAAAGTACGACTTTGTTAAACAACCAACCGAAAACACCTCGACGTTTTTTAGTTATCAAAATAGTTTGCCCCTCTGCTTTCCCACCTTCAAGCAAACGCAAAGCAAACATAATATGGAAATGTAGAAAATCGGGGCCTAAAGTTACCGTACCAATACTTCCGTACCAATAACACATATTATAGGTAACGGCTTTTTTATAAAAAGGACGGATTAATTTCATCAAAAACGAATCCTCACCACCCCTGGTAATGTTATTAAAAATAATCGCATTATCATTTAGTTGCTGCTTGCGAAAAATAATTTCTAAAGGTAGATTGTGAACCGTATTAAAGTGATTTGCATCAATAGCGTTAATCATCACGACGTTAGGATGACAGTTTTTCACAAACTTAGAAGTTACAAGACTATCGCATTCAAAATTCTCTAATTCTGGAACAAACGGCAAGGGTTGCAAAGGAATTTCACCCACCCAAACCCATACCATGCCGTATTTTTCGGCAACGTGCCAGGTTTTCAACTGCAAGGGAAGACTCGTTCCCAAACAAGGAACATCAACGCAATTACCTTGACTATCAAACTTCCAATTGTGAAATAAACAACGCAATCCCTTTCCTTCAACTTTACCTTCGGCAAGGTGAGCGCCCATATGAGGACATTTAGCGTCAAAGCAAACTACTTTACCCTCAATATTCCGGTAAATCGCTAACTCTCTACCCAGCAACGAAACCGCTCGTGCTTGCCCTTTTCGCAGTTTTCTCGAAGCAATAGCCCAATACCAACCTTCAACAAAACGTCTTGGATGGTTAAATATTTGGGTATAACGATATGAACTAATAGTATTTGGTACGGCTTTCATGTCATTTTGATTACCGGAAATTCCGGATTATAGAGAAGTTGTATTTAAAAGCGTTATATCAAAGATGAGAAATTTTTAGTGTGTTGAAAGCATCACCTCAATATTCAACGCCTTCTATTTCAACTCAACCAAATTTGTATTTTTAACGAAATTTTAAACTGGAATTTCTACAGGTGAATTTTTATTTTGGCTTTGAATATTTGTATTTGCAAACCACATTCTACGTCCGGCACGAGTCAAGTTTTCTTCGCAAATCTCCGTAAAACAAACTAATTCATCACCTTCAATATGACCTGGATTAAGCGCCTGAAAAAATTGAATATGCGGATCTCGCAATCTTTGAGTAGGTATACCATGCAATCCATCGCGCAGTATATGGGGATGAGCAAAACGAACCACACCAGTTTCAATATTATAATTTTCGCCAAAACGTTTGATAGATAAATCTTGTATCAAATTCAAAATACGTTCGGGAGTTGGATTGTCGTAACGGGGATAAAACTGTTTCCAAAATAATGGTAAAAAACGATAGGTGCGATAACCACCAGAAATTAATAGCCAGTAGAGTTTACCTTTGCAGTATTCGTTTCGTAATTTATTTATTGAAGATATCCAGCCTGTAGATAAAGCCGAACTTGACCAAGCACTAGGATCTACAATAGTATCTCCAGAAAATACAATGCTAATATTTTCACCTTCAAAGTAAGTGTCATACATTAGCAATGTTGAAAAGCCTTTTAACTGATTTGTTTGTTCGTCTTTAATCAATATTACCCAATTCTTGCTATCCAAATCGTTGTTAAAAACATCTCTTTTAACTCCTTTAAAATGATTGTTCAAAAGTCCAAACATTTCCTCTACATCCAAAGCAGATAAATTTATGGTGCTAATTAAATTGCTATTCATTTTTATCAATAATTTGTATTTGCTTATTATTAAATATAGTTTTTTATTTTATAAATTTATCAACTGTATGTGTCAGATAGTTATCTGTCCAGGGCATTTTTACAGAAATAAATTAATAAAAATAACCTCGAAAATGTTAATTTACATAGCTTTGAGCTTGTAAGCTATCTTATTCATCGTAAATAGTATTATCTATTAATAATATGAATTATTGTGAATTACTAAAAACTTCATGCCACTTCATCACCTTTCATCTATATTCAATTAATACCTTAGTGCTTACTATATCTTCTTTTAAAATTAATAAAAAATTATATATGTTATTAAAATAAATTCAAACACTACAGCTTAATACTTGATGATTAACACTTGCTTGGGGAGCAACCAAATATAACTCTCCATCTTTACCCTTTGCAAAAGCCGTAGCTTCAACAATCTGTCGTTTGGAATTTATCATAGATGTCGAAGTTTTATTTACTCTTGTAGAAACAGTTCGTAAATCTGACCATAAATTTGAATTTGTACCTCTCAAAGTTGTTGTGGGATTTTGCGGTAAACCACCTCTATTAGTAATAAGAAAATTATTACCTTTTTGTGCTATGCACCCATCAATGATTTGATTGTTAGCATCAATAACAGTTGTAGGTAAGTTATTGATTCCCGAATTTGGATCTGTATCGGGGGTATTTAGCTCTACTACACCCTTAAATTCTGCCCCTCGATTGGAACTTGCAGTAATATCGCTTTCGGAAGTTGATTGAGAACGTTGTTTTATACCGAAAATGCCTTGAGCATCAATAGTTACCCTTCCGCCGAAACCGCCGGTAGCGTTAGCAGTAATATCGCTGTTTTGCAAGCCGACTAAAGTATCGGTATCGATAAAAATATTACCGCCATCCGAACTATTACGGGCATTGCTGGTAATGCTGCTTTCTCGAAACAACTGTAGATTTCGGGATTCGATATTGATATTCCCTTTGTCGCCAGTATTAGTATTAGCAGTGATTGTTCCTTGATTATCCAATAGAATAAAAGGCGAATTAACGTTAATATTACCTGCTGCACCACTACCCGCCAAACCTCGTATATTTTCGGAATCGCTGCTAAAAAAGTTACTAGTATTGATAGTTGCGCGATCGCGAATAATTAGTTTATCTGTACTTAAATTTAAATCTCCGCCTTCACCGTTGCCTACTATCGCACTTACAAATAAACCGCTAAGGCTAAATGGACTCGAACCAGCTAATTCCACCGAACTAGCTTCGAGCAGCATATTTCCAGCATTACCCGAACCTGTTGTACTTACAGATATTTGAGCGCCGTCGGTAACTCTGAGGTTTCCGGTTTCAATATTCAAGTTACCGCCAGTACCCTTACCCGTACCAAGAAAATCTGGTGCCCCCGGTATATTTTGTACTGCACTAACAATACTGCTCGGCCCATTTGGTGCTATACCAACAAGTTCTATGTCTTGAGCTTTTATCTGCAAATTTCCAGCTTTCCCAAATCCGAAAGTACTGGAAAATATTTGAGCGCCGTTGGTAAGTTTTAATTTATCGGTTTCAATAGTTAGAATTCCACCATTACCTGTTGCACCTGGCGCTACTGGAGTGGCGATCGCGCTAGGGCCAAATACTGAAAACCCGCTCATTTGAATATTCTCGGCTTTCACATTCAATTCTCCAGCGTTGCCACTACCAAAGGTGCCGCTGGATATTTGTCCACCATCTACTATCTGTAAGGTTTTAGTTTCAAGGTTGATTTTACCGCCTGCTCCACTTGCTCCCGGTGCAACATCAGCTAATATACTGCTGAAAATTTGATTGTTCGGATTTAAAACAGAACCTTGAACTAATAGCGATTCCGATGCAGAAATATTGATTTTTCCTCCAGCACCATTACCAAGAGTATCTGAAAGAATAACCGAACCATCTTGAAGAGTTATATCTTTAGCTTTAAGTGAAATGCTGCCGCCGTTATTTCCACTAGTATCTATTGAAGCAGCTTTGAGCAGATTAATATTACTGTAGTTAATTCCTTGAGTTTGTTTTAACTCTAATTTACTATTGTTATTAACTAAAGAAACTTCGCCTTGTTTTACCGACCATAATTCAATTTTCCCTGATGAAAAAGTAATATTTCCTCCATCAAGGATTATTTCGTTACCAATAAGAGCTAAAGTTTGATTGTTATAATTTTGGATTGAATTATTATAATTTAGTCGAGAAGCGCTATTACTTCTATCTATCGAAAAATCTGGATCTACTTTTAAATTATTACCAGAACCGTTAATACTTATAGAACCATTTGAATTCGAGCCAAGCTGCAAACCAACAGGAACGCTGATAGTAAGCAGAGGTTTTGTTGAAGGGTTAACAGCGCTAAATTCTGTTCCATCGGCAAAGTTGATTTTATCCGCAGTCGAACCAATAAACGAGCCACCGACATCTAATGCTGCATTCGGGCCAAAAATAATTCCTTGAGGATTAATTAGAAATAGATTCGCCGTACTGGGTTTTACTCCATCAACCCAAGTTTGAATTGTACCGTTGATATTAGAAGTCGCACTACCAGTTACTCGCGTTAAAATATTTTTTATTCCCGCATCGTGGGTAAAACGTGCGGTATCGCCAGACTGGATAGAAAATTCTTTCAAACTGTGGAAAAGATTTGTAGCGTTTTGCGATCTACTTCCACCAGTTATTTCATATATTCCATTTTTTATATTATTAATTTTAGTAGGTGTAGCTAAAGTAGCATCACCACTTATTTTGGTTTGAGCCAATACTGGTAATGGTGCTTTCAGAAGCGAAAAAATACCAATCAATAAAAGGATTTTCTGGAATTTGAACGGCGAACAAGTGGTAGAACACATTTATGTTTTCTTTGTCTTAACAGCCCTGATGCCGATCTATTTTATTTACTTAGCATCACGCTTGCGTCCGAGAAAACCCTGAGAGCGAGAAAGAATTCCAAATAGGCTTAATCCGATAAATCCAATTAAAAAAGTAGGTTCCGGAGTCGATTTTACTTCCGCAGTTGATGTATCAAAATCCATTGTCTGCCAACTAAAATTTTGCCAAAAACCATCTTGCTCAAGTTCTTCATGAGATTGCCAAAAACCATTCCAACCCCACCAAAAACCATTCGCTCCCCACTGATAGCCCTGATAACCCCATTCGTAAATTTTGCCACTTTTACGAATCATTTTGTCTAACGATGCACTGCGATCGTCGATGTTATCTGTGTTTTGATCTATCCATTGCGGAGGTGTATACGAACTTCCAAATTTTTGCTGTAGTTGCGTCTTTGCATCATTGTACAAAGTGTTGAAATTAATATTATTCTGTCGTACATCCCAACCCAACAAATCCATTGCAGTCAAGTCAAGGTTTTTAGCTAATCTTCTTTGCCCCATGCTTAGAGTAGGATCCATAATACCTAACACATTGCTTTGCTGTTCCCAATGACTTGATTGATATCCGTCACCACCTAAATTTGCATCTTCTCCACTAGCAAAATTAGCAGTATTCGTTTGCCCTCCGTCAAAAGAGAAAAAAGGGTTTCCACCCACAGATAAATCGGGCATTCCATCCTGCGAACTCTCAGAAGAATAGCGGTATTTATTAACTTTAATTAAAATATAGTCAAATTTATTCATATATAGTCTAATATTGAAGCTATGAAATTATCTAATTATGCAAAAAAACAAGGCATCAGTTATCAAACTGCATGGCGGATGTGGAAGCGCGGAGAACTGAACGCCAAACAACTACCTAGCGGTACGATAATAGTTAATGTAGATTCACAATTAAAAGATAATTGTGTTCTGATTTATGCAAGAGTTTCTAGTGCTGAAAATAAAGCAAATTTAGATTCTCAAGCATTACGAGTAGAAAAATATTGTATAGCAAAGGGGTATAGAATTATAGCGATAGTCAAAGAAGTAGGTAGTGGAGTAAATGATTCTCGTAAAAAATTACTTCATTCTTTATCTAGAGATGATTATAATTTAATAGTCTGTGAACATAAAGATAGGCTGACTAGATTTGGTTTTAATTATATAAAAACTTTATTGAATAAAATGGGTAAAGATATTGAAATAATTAATGAAGCTAGAGAAGAAAAAGAAGATTTGATGCAAGATTTTGTATCAATAATTACTTCATTCTGTGCGCGAATATATGGTTTAAGACGACAAAAGCGTAAAAAAGAATGCATTATTAATTGCTTAGATAATGAGACTTGTAGAACGACATCTAATTAAATCAACAAAACCGAGTTATAAAGAATTAGATAAGTTATCATTCTTATCTAAAAATCTTTATAACAGTGCGACTTATATCTGTCGTCAAGCATTTTTTAATGGAAAGGTTGTACCAAGCTTTAATCAACTTTACCATCAACTAAAAAATAGTAATGATTATAAGTCATTACCTGCGAAGGTAAGTCAATTAGTAATAAAACAAGTTGCACGAAGTTTTAAATCATTCTTTGCTGCAATTGCAGCATATCAACAAGATAAATCCAAGTTTTTAGGAAAACCTAGATTACCCAACTACAAGCATAAAAATAATGGTAGAAATTTAATATGTTATAACTATCAAGCCATATCTAAAAAACTTTTGAAACAAGGTTATATAAATCCATCTCTTACTAACTTAAAAATAAAAACGAAACAAACTTCCATTTGTGAAGTTAGAATAATACCAAAAAATGGTTGTTATTTAATTGAAGTTGTTTATGAAAAAGACTGTATAGAAGATTCGGGTTCTATTTTAGATAAAAGAGTGGCAGGAATAGATATCGGCATATCGAATCTAGCAACAGTTACCAGTAATTTAGATGATTTTAGACCTTTTATAGTTTGCGGTAAAGCAATCAAAAGTACTAATCAATATTTCAATAAATATAAAGCCAAATTGCAGTCACTTTTACCACCGGGTAAATACAAATCTCAACGTATTGATAGATTAACTATCAAACGTAATAATAAAGTGGATTATTACCTCCACACAGCTAGTAGATTTATTGTAAATCAGCTAGTAAGTCATCAAATAACAGATTTGATAATTGGTAAAAATGATAATTGGAAGCAATCAGTTAATCTAGGTACCAAAACCAATCAATCATTTACATCAATTCCTCATGCTAAATTTATTTCCCAACTAATTTATAAGTGTCAATTAGTAGGGATAAAGGTACATAAAGTCAATGAATCCTACACGAGTAAGTGTAGTTTTCTAGACTTAGAACCTATTAAAAAGCATGAAACATATTTAGGTAAAAGAGTACATCGGGGACTATTTAAATCAAGAGAGGGTAAAACTTACAATTGTGACATTAATGGCAGTCTTAATTGTATTAGAAAGGTAGTCGGTGATTCTCTTTTTAAGGGAAAACTGATAGAGAGGCTTGTAGTTAGCCCAGTAAGGATGAAGCCTTACAAAGCTAAAAGTTAGTTGATATATTTGACTATATTTTTAGTAACTATAAGTCAAGAAGAGTTATATGTTCCTTTGCTTTATAGCCTGCGTCTTGCGTATTCTGCGTTCTCGATCGTTTAAGAGCATCTAACCATCCAGGATCGTCTCCAGAACTTACGAACCCAAGAGTATGGCCTAACTCGTGTACGGCCATGCTAAATAAATCTAAAGTACCTTGAGCAACCGTACTGCTTTGGTAATTATGATTCCAAGATACATTTTGGGTAAGGTTACTCAGATCGCTAAATAGAATGTAACCATCTAAATCTTGTTCCGAATCTAATCTCATCCCTAAAGCTTTAGCGCTAGCACGAGTAACGCTAACTTCACTCATATATTCAAACTCATTACCATCAACCATTAGACTATATGTAGAGCCATGTTGATCTTTGTTGAAACCATCAAGAGCTTTTCTATCGGTATCTGAGGTGATATCTTCGAGAAAATCATTTCTAAAATGTTGATATTGTTTATATTGCGTCATTCCCGGTAGTGCGCCACCAATCACATTTTCCGGTAACATACTTGTTGACTCAACAAATATATTGACAGTCACATCATCCGTTAGATAATTAGACCAATAGTTACCTGCCATCTCGAAGCCAATCATTTGCTCTTCTGTGGTTCCAGGTGCATAGCTAAAGTTAAAGTTTAATGCTTGTGCAGGTAAGTTCGTCGCAATTAATGCAGTACTAACGGAAATAATGGTTTGTAAAAACAACTTAGCTTTAGAAAGCGATTTGCTCTTCAAATTTTTAGATTTATTAATCATTTTTCCCAATTTACTAGTAATAGATATAATAGTTTCCCTACTATCTAATCTAGAAAATAAGATATGTAATATAAACCTGGTAATTACTTATAAAGCAATACTTCAATCAAAATTGAAGGTTAATTCATAATTTTTGTACAAATATTTATTTATTGTCTTTTTTAGATAAATCTAACTTAAACAAATAGCTTTTTTTCGTATATTGATTTGCTTCATAAAGTAAAAGCACATTTTGGATGAATTAAAAATATTTTTTAGATAAAAATTCAATTTGAATTTTGAGTATATTTTCTGAATTACGTCGAATTAAATATATTTAATCAATAATTACTAGATAACTCAGAGAAAATGGTAGAGCATCCTTGTATTTTCTTTGTTATAACAGATAAAAATCCATCCATTTTATTTACCCAGCATTACGCTTTCGTCTGAGAAAAATTAGAGAACGATAAATAAGTAATTAAACATAATCAATTACTTGGATAAACTTTTTACTGGACGATATTGCTCGATATAAGGCATATTTTGAAGATATATGCTCTATTCCGTGTCAAATGCGCTACAATAATCCCAGCTTTGGCTGACGACATAAATTATGTGCATCTACATTTAAAGTCAGGGTTGCATCATATACCATTTTCTTCAATACTTACGTGTATGATGGTATCGTTGTTAATATTTTTCTACAGCAGCATTTTAAACAATTAGATGTAAACTATTCACCTTTAGTGCGATCGATCTGCTCAGACATAATAGATATCTCCGGAAAACAAAAAACCTCTCTCCAAACCTCTCTCCCCGCAGTCGCTACAACGGAGGGAACCTCCGCAATGCGCTGCTCTCTGCCAGGAGAGAGGCTTTAAAACCCCACTTCCCTCGTAGGGAAGGGGGGTAGGGGGGTTAGGTTTGCAACTGTAATAAATCTTTTCAGGAGATGTCTAATAGTTATTCCTCTGCACCCCATAACCATCGCAATCACCACATCTGCAATGCAACTTCAGCAAAAACTAGTAAAAATCACTATTTTGCAGTAATTTTATGATGGTTTGTAATTATTTGACCCGATTTCTTCACAATAATATTGATTTTGATAAAATAACACCTCAAAATGGGCAAACTAAGTTTGATTTGAATCCAGGGAAGGAATCTACATATCATGCACGATTTAACTAAATTTACTCTTAGAGATATGTCAGAGTGTGGTTTAGCACTACGACATATCGCCGAAAAATCTGATTGTATGGAAGATGCGAGTAATTTAATTATCAAATATTTTTACGAACATTTTATTAATAAAGATACCCAAGAAAAATCCTGTATTCTTGTACGTTTTTTTAAAACCCACCCTTACGGAAAATTAACCCCGGAATTACAAAAATATGTACGAGATATGTTAGGTACAAATAAGATAGCAGATGATTTAAAATGCTTAACTTTATTAGCAACTGCGGGTGAACTTCCAGAATGGAATTCTCGCTATAAATCTATAGGGCACAAGGCAATAACTCTTGCAAATGAAGATGCTATACATCGCATACCAATGATTTCGCAATTAATCGCACAGCTTGGTTTAGATGTGGGAATGGTATTACAACCCGATGCTGATTTTTCGATCGATCGCGAACAGCAGATGTATAACGTATTTTACGTTCCGAATGCTTTGGGTAGTTGTCACATTCCTGCCCAGACTTCATTTGTAATTCCCTTTGGGGTAAAATCAGTAATTGGATTTGGTGGATTATTACCAACAGGAGATATGTTTACGGTTTTAATGTTTTTGAGGGTACTAGTTCCGCAAACTATCGTGGAATTAATACGTCCTTTAGCCTTAAATGTTAAAACAGCAATTTTAGCCTTTGATGGTGGTAAAATTTTCAAAGAATTTAATCAAGTTTTGATAGAAAATTCTATAAAAGAAGCCAATATTTTACAGCGTTTAAATTCTCAAATTGGCACTTTGAATCAGTTGTTAAATGTTTCCGAGCAATCTACCATCACTCAATCAGATCGTTTAGAAACAGCAATAACAAATCTTGAACAAACTTTGAGCCAGCTTAAAAGAACTCAGATTCAATTGGTTCATAATGAAAAAATGTCTAGTCTGGGGCAAATGGTTGCGGGTATTGCCCATGAAATTAATAACCCTGTAAACTTTGTTGATGGAAATCTTACTTATGCAGAAGAATATAGCCAAACTTTACTCAAATTAATAGAAATATATCAACAGCAATATCCAGATTTTACAGAAAATATTAAGCAAGATGTTGATTTTGAAGAATTAGACTTTATCAAGGAAGATTTTAATAAAATTATTCAGTCAATGAAAGTAGGAACCGAACGCATTCAAGCAATTGTCAAATCCTTAAGAATTTTTTCTCGTTTAGACGAAGCAGAAATTAAAAAGGTTGATATTCATTTGGGTATTGATAGTACTTTAATGATTTTACAAAGTCGGTTAAAAGCTCAGTCTAATCGTTCTGATATTAAAGTTATTAAAGAATATGGCAATCTACCCCAAATATATTGCTATCCCGGTCAATTAAACCAAGTATTTATGAATATTATTGGTAATGCAATTGATGCTTTAGAAGAACAGATAGGTAATAGAGGTTGGGTAATAGAAGATCATAAAAAAAATATTTTTAAACCTTTTAAAATTCGCATTCGTACTGAAGTTACAGATGAAAAATGGATATCAATTATTATTGCCGATAATGGCCCAGGAATCACAGAAGAAGTAGTTGACAAACTATTCGATCCGTTTTTTACAACTAAAGAAGTAGGAAAAGGTACGGGATTAGGATTATCTATCAGCCATCAAATTGTAGTAGAAAAACATGGCGGAAAACTTACTTGTAATTCCGCACTTGGAGAAGGTACGGAATTTGCGATCGTGCTTCCTATTAATTCGCTTTATTCTTCTTAATCCGACTTAATGTTGCATTTAATGTTGGTGCTTGATTTTTCCAAAGGCGAACTGTTTTATCAAAACTACCGCTAGCAAGGGTTTTTCCGTCGGGGCTAAAAGCAAGCGAACTTACCCAGTCTGAATGTCCGTAAAGTGAATTCAACAAAGCACCCGTATTCAAATCCCAAATTTTAATTCCGTCTTTACCACCGCTAGCTAAAGTTTGTCCGTCTGGATTAACCGCGATCGCAATTACTGAGTTGGTATGCCCGTTGAAAGTTTGTAGTACTTCCCCAGAATTGAAATTCCACATTTTGATCGTGCGATCGCCACTAGCGGTGATAACATTATTGCCATCTGGGGTAAAGGCTATGGCTTTAACTTCCCTCTGATGGGCTTTGAATCCGCCAATCAATCTCCCACTTTGTAAATCCCAACGTTTTACAATACCTTTATTGTCGCCGCTGATTAATGTTTTACCGTCAGGACTAATACCTACGGTGTAAATTAAATTACCGAACCGTGCTAAACTCCCCAAAGGACGTTGTTGTAACAAATCCCATATCCGGATTCCATCTAAAGCACCGCTAACAAGAATTTTGCTGTCTGGGCTTACCGCTATTGACAATACATTGCTATTATGCGCCGTAAAGGAACGGATAAATTTGTAGCTTTCCAAACTCCAAATATTAACGGTATTGTCAGTACTAGAGCTGACTAAATGTCTACCATCTGGCGAAATTAATAAAGACTGTATCGATTCTTGATGGGCTTTACGAATTTCACCCAAACGCTTATTTTTTTTCAAATTCCACAAACGAATAACACCATCACTGTTAGAACCTCCGCTAACAAGCATTCTACCGTCAGGGCTGAAAGCTACAGCTTTAACGGCTGCCTTATGCCCTTTAAAAGTATGAGTTAATTGGGGATTATTAAAATTATTTGCAGCAGTTGAATTTACAATAACTTGTGCAGTCGCTGGTTTTATTAGTGGTAATTGCGTAATACCCGCAGTACCCAATGCCCCCATCAATACCGCCATCAGGTTTTTTGCGACAAATATTTTAGATCGGGAATTAATAAAGTTAGACTTTATATTATGATGAAAATTTTTCATAATTTGTAAATAATTTAAGCAATACTCGCTATAAAGCATCAAAGAGGATTTCCCCTTCTCAAAATCTATTTTGCCTTGTAGATCAAAGGTTTGCCAATAGAGATTAATTTTCGATAATTGATATTTTTTTCCTAAAAATGCTAAAGACGCTGCATTGCAACGTCTCTACATAATTTTTACTAATTTCTATTTATTCGGGATTGTAATAATACAAAATCCCTGCATTAAATTGCCCCTACTGTGGTGGTTTCTTCTTAGAAATACTCAACATTGGCAAAGACGAATTAGATGAATGAGGAGGTAAGTATAATTGCTTAACAGGAACTTCGGGATTTTGCAAAGTAGGACTTTGTTTAATCCGCAACCACCTTACAATTAAGGCTGTTCCAGCAGTTCCCAAACCAAAAATAAACAGTGCCCAACTGTCATCTAATCCACCTATAAGTGCATCCACTATTCCCATCGTGATTAATATGGTGATTAGCGGTTCTTTACGGTAGGCTGATTTTACAATACGAGGAAATACAGCATTCATAGCAGCGTGTCTTCAGTTCCCCTTAAGTTAATGTTGACTAATATAGCGATATTGCATTATAAGTGCTTTATATCAAAGCGTTAATACTATTATAATTTTATTCACCACTCAAGTAAGGAATTCCTTAACTTTACCAAAAGTTTAGCTTGCGTTTAATTTAATTATTATCCATTGTCTATATTTAATTGCAAGTTTACAATAACACTTTTATTAAAGATAGGGAGTATTTTTCTCACTAAATAAGAATTGCTTGGGGTATTGGAGCAATACACTGTGTGATTGCTACAGCATTCTTCACAAAACCGAAAAAACCAGGTTTCTAAATAAATGAATCAGTTTTGCTAGTTCAGTCATTATTAGGAAACCCGGTTTTGTTCAAAATGCAAGATTTTACTTACAAGATATTACATCAACTTTTGATAAAGACTACCTTAGCCCTAACCATGCTAAAACACCTTGATTGGTTATACATTCAATCGCAACCATTATCATAAAACCAATCATCGCGGCTCTACCATTTAAACGCTCTGCATATTCGTTAAAGCCTAACTTAGGTTCTTCTAGTCTGGGTGTAACTGTTGGTTGTGGCTGCTGCATTGTCATCGAAAATACCTCCTTATACAAAGAACGACATATCTAAAATATCTTCCGTAGATAAAAATCGGCGTTGTACTGCTTGAACTAATAAGGTTCAAAACTAACGCAATACAACTACAATTTACAAAATTTTACTATTTTTTATATAACGTAACAAGGCGTTGATGGTAGTTAAAACAGGATTTTGTTAAGGCTTTTGCGAAGAATTGAGGGTATATAACATCAAATTAGTAATATTTAATTCAGCATGGCTAGCTTTGAATTGACAGACTACAGTTAAAGCAACATTTAAGTAACAAGTTAATTTAGGGGCAGTATATGGAAATCGGTGTTCCAAAGGAAACAAAAGATAGAGAATTTCGGGTGGGCTTAAGTCCTTCCAGCGTCAGGGTTTTAAAGGAAACAGGTCATAATATATTTGTAGAAACCCAAGCCGGTACTGGTGCTGGATTTACAGATGACGATTACGTAAATGCGGGCGCACAAATTGTTACTAAGCCTGAAGCTGCTTGGAATCAAGAATTAATTGTTAAAGTCAAGGAACCATTAACAGCAGAATATAAATTTTTGCAAAAAGGGCAATTACTATTTACTTATTTACATTTAGCCGCAGATAGAACATTAACCGAGCATTTAATTGATTGTGGTGTAACGGCGATCGCCTACGAAACAGTAGAGCAACAAGGTGCTAATAAATTGCCTTTACTTACTCCCATGAGTATAATTGCCGGTCGTCTTTCGGTACAGTTTGGTGCCAGGTACCTTGAGAGTCAGCAAGGTGGAAGAGGTGTACTTTTAGGTGGAGTGCCCGGAGTCAAACCAGGTAAAGTTGTAATTTTGGGTGGTGGTGTAGTTGGTACCGAAGCTGCAAAAATTGCCGTCGGTATGGGTGCTACAGTCCAAATTTTAGATATAAATGTCGATCGCTTATCTTATTTAGAAACCTTATTTGGTTCTAGAGTTGAACTGCTTTATAGTAATTCTGCCTATATTGAAGAAGTAGTTCCCCAAGCTGATTTATTAATTGGTGCAGTTTTAATTTTAGGAAGACGAGCGCCTACTTTAGTATCTCGCGAATTGGTCAAAAAAATGAAGCCCGGTACGGTAATTGTAGATGTTGCTGTCGATCAAGGTGGATGTATCGAAACTTTACACCCCACATCTCATACAAATCCAGTTTATGAAGAAGAGGGAGTACTGCATTATGGCGTACCTAATATGCCAGGTGCGGTACCTTACACAGCAACTCAAGCATTAAATAATAGTACTTTACCTTATGTAAAGCAGTTAGCAAATCAGGGAGTAAAAGCTTTAGTTAATAATTCAGCTTTAGCTAAAGGATTGAATGTAGACCATCATAAAATTGTACATCCGGCAGTGCAAGAAGTGTTTCCTGATTTAGTTTAAGATATCTCTTCTTATTTCTCGTTACAAGGTTCTACCTTGTAATTTCTCGTTACAAGGTTCTACCTTGTAATGAATTGGAGGCTCTGCCTCTAAACCTTAGCAAACCTCACCCCCTTCCCCTCTCCTTATCAAGTAGAGGGGTTCTACCTTGTAATGAATTGTACGGGAGGCTCTGCCTTTAAACTTTGGCAAACCTCACCCCCTTCCCCTCTCCTTGTGAAGGAGAGGGGTGAGTTAAACTTCCACTCCTTGCAAAATTCCCACAATCACCTTTGCTAAATCATCCAATTCATCAGGAACTTTAAACAAATTAATATCTTGAGTAACTACCTGTTGAATTCGATCTAATTTACCAAATCTCCATACATCACCAATTGTTACAGCACCATAATAAATATCTTGTTCTTCAACTTGTGATAAAGCAATTAATTCTACTGCTAATTGAGTAAAACCTCTGGTTAAATCATCATTTCTTGCTTCAATCACTAACAATTGATTTTTAAGCTGTAATAAATAATCTAAATTTCCTTTTAATATATTACTAACTTTTAATGGATATTCAATTCGTAACTTACATTCGCAATACAATATCAGTTCTAAAAGTAGAGGAGACACTAAAGTTTCTCTTCTTGCAGTTTCATTACTTAAACTTACAAAAGGTAAAATTTCTTTTATTTTTTGTTTGAATTCGACTATTCTTTGTAATTCAGTATTGGTTTTAGGTAAAGATAATTCTTGTATAATCAGCGTGTAGTCGAATTCAGCTAAAATCTCATCCGGTTCGTAAGATAACTCAAAATAAGAACGAAAAGTATAATCCCTACCTTCTTCTAATATTTTCCTTTTTGCCATCAGATAGATACCTCATTGTCTTTTTAAACTTCCACTCCTTGCAAAATTCCCACAATCACCTTTGCTAAATCATCCAATTCATCAGGAACTTTAAACAAATTAATATCTTGAGTAACTACCTGTTGAATTCGATCTAATTTACCAAATCTCCATACATCACCAATTGTTACAGCACCATAATAAATATCTTGTTCTTCAACTTGTGATAAAGCAATTAATTCTACTGCTAATTGAGTAAAACCTCTGGTTAAATCATCGTTTTTAGCTTCAATTACTAAAAATTTATTTTTAAGCTGTAATAAATAATCTAAATTTCCTTTCAATATATTACTAACTTTTAATGGATATTCGATTCGTAACTTACATTCGCAATACAATATCAGTTCCAATAAAAGTGGAGACACCAAAGTTTCTCTTCTAGTAGCTTCATTATTTAAACTAGTTAAAGCTAAAATTCTTTTGATTTTTGTTTTTAGTTCCGTTATAGCTTCTATTTGCTGTGAAATCCGAGGTAAAGATAACTCTTCTCGAATAAGAGTATAGTCAAATTCTGCTAAAATATCATCTGGATCGTAAGCTAACTCAAAATAAGAACGAAAAGTATAATCTCTACCTTCTTCTAAAATTTTTCTTTTTGCCATAATTACGTTTTTTAGTCAATTAAAGAATAACCATTGGGATAATTTACCAGGAGTCACGCAATCGCAACGGTATATTAGACTTTTCATAAATTTAGATCCCCCCAACCCACCTTAAAAAAGGGGGACTTTGCGTAATTCCTGTTTACTTTATAATCAATCCATTTTACTTTTTCGGGTAATTTTTGTGTGGTATTTCTGACAATTTAGGTAAATTACCAGGAAACTTATACAAGAAAAAAATTAAATTATATTCTAAAACTTAGAAGCTGGAAGTGCATATTGTTGAGTTGGAACTATTTGCACTTGAAAATTTAAAGGTTTTTTCAATTCCGCTTCTAAAAATTCATGAACTTCCTGCATCTGTTTCTGTGTAATCAAACCGAAAGGTGCAGCTACTTCCATATCAACGAAAAGTTCTTCTCCTCGTCTTCGTACTTTTATGCTTCTAATTTTCGTATCCGAAAAAGTTTGAGTTTTATTATAGAGTAAATAAGAAATTTGGCGGCGAGCTTGTTCTTGAATTAATAATGTTTGTAGCGAAAAAGTTAGAGGAAAGCCTAATAAAAATATTGCTGTAATTGATACTATCAAACCCTGACGCGCTTTTTGTAATGAACCATAACCTTGCCAAAGAAAGACTAATGCTCCGCTGAAGATAATTCCGGTTAAGTTAGCCAAAAACAGTAAACTTGCACCCACAGCCACAGACTGTGAACTCATTGCTAATCCAATACCAACCACACTCAAAGGAGGAACTAACGCAACTGCGATCGCAACTCCTGGTAATGCATCAGCAATACTGCGCCGCGATTTTGCATAAGATCCAGCAGCACCAGCAGCCAATGCTACTCCCATATCAAGTAAAGTAGGGCTGACTCTTCCGGCAATTTCCGAACCCAAAGTTCTAATCCCAACTACTTTGGTAATTAGAAATGAAATCAAAATAGTTAATAAAATGCCTTTAATTAAAGTAATAAACGAACGCTTTAAAAGACGTTGATTTGCTGACACCATACTATAGGCGATCGCAATTATTGGTCCCATCAAAGGCGCAACTATCATCGCACCAATAATGGTAGCTGCACTATTCGCTAAAAGTCCGAAAGTTGCAATTACCCCAGATAGTGAAAGCAAAACATAAAAGCTAATTGAAGGAACCGCACCCCTCCACAAACTGCGATTAAGCCCTGCAACTTTCATGGGTTTTTCTGCCAACCAAGGCCAATCTCCACTATTACTTTCCCACAGCCATGAAAATCTTTTCTTGCTCCAACCACCAACTTCTTTTATTAGCAGCAGCATTGATGTTTTATTGCCTTTATTCAAAATATAGGGATAATGCAGTTAGTTTTAATTGAATCAGATTTTATTAACTACTACTATCTCACCGAAGATGGAATTGTTGATGGTGTTAATTTGTTTTTTCTCAGTCTGAAGATATGCCGAACGAAAAAATCGACACCGTTAAACAGTAAGTTAGCAATGTCGGAATAAAAATTTGTAATTAACCTACTGCAAATCCAGTATATTGTCTTACTAAAGGCTCATGAAAGGCTAAAACAATATCTGACTTAGGAACTCCTAATTCTACTAACTTCGATGCAATATCAATTTCAGTGCCATCATGATGTATCCAAATTTTCTCACCTTTAATATCCAGATGTAAAACGCATCCGTACATTGGTTGTCTATTCTTCCATCCAGTATGAACAACTTGATAATGATCCCGCTCGGTATCAAAAACTAACTCAGTTTTCGCTTCTCCATCCGAAGGACTAAGACTTGCATAATTACTTAATAATTCTTTAATATAAGTACGATAGCGCTCTAGTTTTTCCATTCTAATATTACCTCAGCAACTGGATCGTAAATCATTAGTGTAATTTGAAAACGTTTGATAATAGTTTGTACAAATGGAAGCATAAAAAACTTACGATGTACGCCAATTGGAACTGCTAAATATAAAATACGTTCGGGTTGTCGTTGTTCCAAAGCTACTTGATAGTTAAGAAATTGCCCTACAGCAGTATGGAATTCAGAAATATTTGATGAGCCGATAAAACTTTTGATTTCAACAGCAATTTTTTCCTCTCCACGTTCTGCTGCAATGATCTTTTCTGCTCCCAAATCGATTTCCATATCAGCGCCACCAGCTTGAATTCTTAGTGGATCATCCGTAATCAACCAATCCTCTTTTTCTAAGCCTCTTCTGACTGCATAGTGAAAAACATCTTTAGCCATCTAATTGATAATTGAATAATTTAATTATCCTATTAGTTCAAAGTATAGCAAGCTGAGAAACCGGCGTTACTAGTTAATCTTGTGTTAAAAAAAAATCGACACCGTTAACTAAATAAACGATGTCGAAATTAAATCTATTTTAAATACTTTAGAAAAAATCAAAAACTTAGAACCTAATTCCCAATTGTCCATTAATACCACGACGGGAATTATAACCAGCACCAACCATCAAATTATTGGTAGGATTAACTTGTACTCCACCAGAAACCGATATACCTTTACCTTCAGTGTAGTATCCCACTCCAACATAAGGAGAAACAGCAGGTAAAGGAAGGAATTGGAGTACATCAACACCAACAGCACCATCTTCTCCTACTCCTAATTCCGCACCATAACCCATAACTTTTGCACCTACAGCATAAGTAACATCACCATCTTTAGCACCAACAGATACCCAAGGTTGTGGAACTATATTTGGAACTATTTGAGCATCAGCACGTTGAGGTGCCAAAAAAGCTAATAAACCTAAAGACGCAGCTAATGTTGTACCAATAAAAGTTACTTTCATTTTTGACTCCTACATTACTTATAAATAATTATGGTTTGTTCATAATTAACCTACGTGACGGATATTACACTGTTTGTGTGCCAAGTAGGGAAAAATTTGTAGGGAGATAAAGAGATGGGGGATAGGGAGACAAGGGGAAATTAAATTATCAATTCCTAACTCTTAACTCCTAACTCCTAACTCCCAACTGCTCCCTGTTCACTGTTGCCACCTTTCTAGAATTACTTTGGTTTGAGTAAAAAATTCTACTGCATGGTTTCCTTGTGCGTGCAAGTCTCCAAAGAAGCTTTTCTTGCAACTGCTGGAGGGGAAGATTGCTATTGGTGAAGTAATGCCGATGTTTATGCCAATATTTCCAGCTTCAGCTTCGTAGCGAAATTTACGGGCTGCTGCTCCTGATGCAGTAAATAAACAAGCCATGTTTCCAAATTGACTGTTGTTTATTAGGGAAATGGCTTCATCAATATTATTTACGTGTATTAAGCCCAGCACGGGGCCAAATATTTCTGTATTGACAATTTCGCTTGAAGGATCGACATCTTGTAGAATCGTTGGGCGGATAAAATTACCTTGCTCGTAACCTGGTATATTCGGATTTCTACCTTCAACTAACAGTTTTGCACCCGATGACGCTGCTTTTTCAATCATTCCTTCAATTCTGGTTTTACTTGCAGCATTAATTATGGCTCCCATTTTTACCCCATTGTCTAAGCCATTACCTACGACTGTGTTAATTGCAGTTTCCGCTATGGCTTGAGTAAAAGTATCTTTCGCTTCCCCTACAGTTATTGCCAGCGTTGCAGCTACACAGCTTTGCCCTGCACAACCGAAAGCACTATCGGCAGCGATGCGGGTTGTGTTAACCATGTCTGCATCAGGTAAAACCACAATCGAATTTTTTGCACTGCCTTGACACTGCATTCGTTTACCATTCGCTGCACCCCAACTGTAAATATATTTAGCTACGGGTGTGGAGCCAACAAAACTAATTGCTTTTATTCGCGGATGTTCTACTATTGCATCTACAGTTTCTTTTGAACCATTAATTAAATTAACTACACCTTTGGGTAAACCAGTTTGATCCAATAACTGAAAGATTTTCTGCATCGTCAACGGTACTTTTTCCGAAGGTTTGACAATGTAGGTATTACCGCAAGCTAAAGCATATGGTAGATAGCATAAAGCAATCATTCCCGGAAAACAGAAAGGACAAATCGCAGCACATACACCCAAAGGCTGACGAATCATCATTGCATCAATTAAGAGTGCGGCATCTTGAAAGTTGTTTCCTTGCATCATCATTGGGATACCGCAAGCGATTTCTACATTGTCTATCGCCTGACGCATTTCAACCCTTGATTCTATAATGGTTTTTCCACATTCAAGGGTAATAGTGCGAGCAATATCTTCTAAATTTTCTTCTAATAGATATTTAAGTATAAATAAAAATTGTACTCGTTGTTTAGCAGGAGTACGTCGCCAAGAGATAAAAGCTTTTGCAGCAATTTCCGCTGCTTGGTTCACTTCTGATGCAGAAGATAAAGGTACTTTCGCAAGTAATTCTGTTGTCGCTGGATTGAAAACTTCAAGATGTTCGGTTGTGGTAGACTTTTGCCATTTACCGTTTATATAGTTAGGAAGAATATTCATAAAGTGGTTATAGATGCCGTTTATTATTAATATATTAATCTTTTAGTAGCTTTTTTTATAATTTAAAACTAGAGTATAAATTATTTAAAATATGATTTTTACTCTTTTATATTTTATGTTTTAAGTTATAAATTAAACATAATAGTCGTAGTAAGACCTAATACTTGCTTTCAAAAGTATGGCTTATTCTAAAATATTAAAAATTCACATATAGCTTTTTGAATGTTTTGCTGATTTCCTGCCTATAAATTGAAAATTCGCTTGTTTTAAACTTACATTGGAACCATTTTATTTTGCAATCGTCTTAAGATAATTGTAAAAATAATATATTCAAAATTAAATTTGTTTTTCGGAAAATACTGATATGTTTTTTCCGGAGAATACATAGAAAGACTGAAAACTTTATTCAAGTAAATTCTCTGATTGCTCGCAAATCATACACATGAGACTACCCTTATTATTCCTTAGCGCTGCTAGCAGTATTCTGCTTTTATCCTCTCCATTAAATGCGGCTAACTTTCAATCATGGCATTTTAACCCTACGCGAAATCAACTTAATTTAACTACAGATTCGGGAGTTCAACCCAGAGCATTTTTAATTAACAATCCAACGCGACTTGTAATTGATTTGCCCGGTACGAAATTGAGCGGCAATACTGTTCGCAAAAAATATGGAGCAGCAGTACGAGAAGTTAGAGTTGGTAAAGTTAATGATAAAACAACTCGTTTGGTGGTAGAATTAGCGCCAGGTTACACAGTTTCTCCCGAAAAGCTATTAGTTCGAGGCGATACTTCTTCTCACTGGATTGTTAATTTTTCATCTATAGAGCGCAATACTTCCAGTTCTAATAATTCTGGTGAAGAAAAGATTCCGGTACCGTTTCCTAATGCATCTTCATTTGCGGGTGTTGTTCCTGTAGGAAGTCAAATACCACAACTTTATTCTCAAGTTAAAAGTTTGATGTCTCGCTACAGTTATTTAGATCCGGGAATATTTTTCATGGATTTGGAAACTGGAGATTATTTAGACATCAATGGAGAGAAAGCATTTCCCGCAGCTTCTACAATTAAACTTCCGCTTTTAGTCGCTTTATTTGAAGAAGTAGACGCGGGTAGAGTTAACTTAAATGAAACTGTAGTCATGCGTCGTGATTTGATGACTGGAGGTTCCGGAACAATGCGGTATAAACGTCCCGGTACTAAGTTTAGTTTACTAGAAACCGTTACTAAAATGATTACCATCAGCGATAATACCGCAACTAATATGGTGATCGATCGCTTGGGTGGTAAAGCTAAATTAAATCAGCGTTTTCGTAATTGGGGATTGCAAAATACTGTCATCCGCAATCTACTTGGTGACTTTAAAGGAACTAATACAACTAGCCCTAAAGATTTAGCTAGAGTTGGAGCTTTGATTTCTAATAATTTGATATTAAGTAATAGCAGCCGCGCCAAAGTTTTAGATATTATGCATCGCGTTGAGAATAAAGCGTATTTAGCTTCGGGTTTTGGTAGTAATGCAAAATTTGCTCACAAAACAGGAACTTTAGGAATTGTTCTTGGTGATGCAGGTATTGTAACAATGCCTAATGGTAAGCGTTATTTAGCAGGTATTATGGTAAATAGACCTTTTCGCGATCGACGCGCTAAATCATTTATTAAACAAGTTTCTCGCATGGTTTACGGACACATGAATAAACCACAAGTAAGTAGTTTGCCAAGATAATATTTTTTGTAAATTTATATTTTGATTTGTGGAAAGACGGGGTGTAATATGCTCCGTCTTTTTTGGCTTTTAGGGTAATAAAGTTTGTAGTTGCGCTTCAGCGCTCATAATTCATAGCCTAAAAGAGGACTAAAGTCCCAACTCCAACTACGAACCCATCAAACTTTTGACAACTACGTAAAAAACAGTATATTAGTACCATAAGATAATCAATTTAAAATTATGCAGTCACTTCACAGGGTTAGTGCATCAGATTTACAAAGATTTTTAGAAAGCCCCGAAGAATTACTGGGAGAATCCGAGGAAATGCAAATAGCGATCGCCTCTTTTTCTGAAACTCCCCGAAGTCTTTTAGAAATTTTAGTTAACAGCGATTATTCCGCAGTTGTGGAAGTTGCTAGATTACACGTTAATTTAGCAGGTACCTTGGGAGATTATCAAGAAACTATTGCGGAAGAGTTGCGGAATCTGGATTTGGGACAAAATGACAGGTTAGCAGTGGAGTTGATGCAATTTGCTCCGGTAGCTCCTTGTTTTTTGAGTGAATGGGTTCCGGAAAGAAGGTTAATTGAAGGATTACAGAATGAATATATGCCGTTGCGGTATCGATTGCAGTTGTTGGAAAGGTTATCGCAGTCGGATAAATTAGAAGCACGTTTGGTAGTTGCGGAATCTTTGGAAACTCCAGTTGCTCTGTTGGAATTGTTAGCGGGGGATTTGGAATTAGCGGTACGTTTGACGGTGGAATCTAATGATAATTGTCCGTTGTCAGTTGTGGAGTTAGTGAAGAATCAGCATGATGTTGCTAGCGATTGGGATGCTGATGTTGAGCAGTTGAGGGAATTGGGGGAAAGTCGTTGGAGTTGGATAAGGTTGACGGTTGCTCAAAATCCCTTTGCTGGGGAAGATGTATTGATGAAGTTGGCAACGGATGAGTTATTTATAATTCGGTTGGCTGTTGCGAAGAATCCGGAAACGAATGAAGAAGCATTAAATGATTTATTTTCTGGTTGTAAAAGTGTTATTAGAAAGCGAGATAATTTACCAGCGAGTATTTTAGAAAGGTTTTTTCAGGAAGCAGCAATAGAAGATGTACTAGATGAAGAATATGATTATCTGTATTTCTTCCTAGAGCAACAGAATACTCCGAATTGGATTTTAGTTGAATTAGCGAATGTTGATTTAGAAGCGTTGAGAGCAAAAGCAATTGCTAGAACAGATTATTCACCTGTAATTGAATCTTTAGATAGATGTCTTAAGTATGAAACAGGTTTTTTGACTGAAATTGCCAAACACCCTCAAGTTTCAGCAGACATTTTGGAAGGATTGGTTAACTATCCAAATCCCGATTTAAAATTAGCAGTTGCTAGTCACCATAAGACACCAGAAGCACTCAAGCTGCATTTATTTGAAGAATTAGCCGTTCATTCCGATGAAAGAATTCGTGTCAAAGTAGCAGAAGATGCTAATACCCCCGTAAGTGTTTTAGAAACATTAGGAAAAAACGAATTCTATCAACCAAAACTACTAAGAGAAATTCGACGAGTTTTAACTTCTGAATATGCTGCGGATGCTGATTCGTTCAAAGGTATTACAGACTTTACTATGTCTTGTATTAAGCACGAGGTTTTATATCCAGCAGGTATATCTGTTGAAATTGAACGCTGGATGAAAATTATTGAAAGTCCTGAAATTCTAGAAGTAATGAATCAAACTGTAACAGAAGCTGAAACTACTCACAAGTTAACTCCTGTAATGGCTCAGTTAATGCCTCAATGGACTCGAATGCTTAGTAAGTTATCAGAAGATTTAATCAAGCGAGTAGTTTTTAATATCAATACTATTTTAGGAATCATTAATAGTGAGATAAAAATTGATTCAAGAAAACGTTCAGTAGCAGTGGCTTTGGTTGGTAATCCTAGCACTCCTTTATGGTTACGAGAAAGATTACAAGTTCAACTAACTCAGCCTCCGGATAAGAAAGGACGTTATCGGTACGATCGCGATATGCGTATAGCGATCGCATACAATCCCCTAACTTCAGAAGAAAAACGCATTGAATATTTACAGCAAGCACTTACTTATGGTTGGGAAGGTATTGCTATAAATCACAAGACTCCTGTATCTATATTGGAACAAATTTATCAAAGCAATCCAAGAAGTATAGAAAATACTATTAAAAATAATAATGCTCCAGTTAGTGTTTTCAGACAAAGTTTACAGCAAGAAGGTATTCGTACACTTGTATTAATTGCGAGAAATCCGAATACACCAAAAGAGTTACTTGAGGAACTTGCTTTAAATTATCAATCGCCAAAAGCGCTACATACACAGAAAATTAGAAAAGAAGCGCTAAAAAATCCCAATTTTACTACTGTTGATGTTTATAAAATTAAATTAAAACTAGAAGCTAGAGAAAAAACCGCTAAAGCATATAAATTAATAGAAAAACGAAACAATAATCGCAATACTTCACCACAAAAAACTTTTTCAACACCCAACACTCAACAATCCCCAACTCTTCAAAGTTTCCCTCGAAATTACAACCCCGAAACCGACGACTTATCAACCTTACTAACAGAATACGCTCAATCAAATAACGCTTTCGTCAGATTCATAACTCTACTTCATCCCCTCACACCACAACAAACATTAACTCAAGCTGCAAATTCTGCTTCTTGGTTAGAAAGATATGCTGTTGCCCAAAACGAATCAACACCTTTAGAAACTCGTTCGATTCTTGCTCGTGATGGGAATCGGATTGTTAGAGCAGCAGCGAATCATAATTTGTAATATGACGTTCGTAGTTGCGCTTTAGCGCATCTTATCGGAGGGGAAGACGGCGCAACTACGAACCAATTTGATTGACTATTTAATTAATTTGATAATTCCAAAACCCAAATTTATGCACTCTTCAACAACCCAAATCCTCGCAACCCTCGAAGTTATACTACAAGAAGAAATAATCTGCCTTTTTAAATATAACTATACATCGGAATGGCAACCTTTCTACTGGGAATCTTCCGTCAAAGGAGAATTAAATTTAATATCTCTACTTTACGCTCAAGGTTGGATGAGAAATACAGATATTGAAATTGCGATTAATAATTGGCAAGAAATAGAACAAAGTGGTATTCCGACACCAAAATTTTATAATGATTATGCAGAATGGGCTTTAGAATACGAAGAATATACAAAAGATGAAATTGACAGGCGATCGCCACAATTTCAACAGCGCAAAAATATCTACCAGCAGCTATCAAAGTTATTAAAATCGAACTTATATGATTTAGAAGTTTATGAGTTTAGCTGTTCAGCTAAATATTCATGTTTTGCCATCATCGGACAAGTTGATAATGAAAACTGGATTTGTGTCACTTCTAGCGTACCTCAAGAAACTCCAGATATTGACGATATTATATTTACACAAAAGAATACAAAAGTACCCTTTGATAAACCCAAAACCGATTTAGAATCCCAAATTGATCAAATTATCGAATCTTTAACACCAGTTTTGACTTACGGACATTATGACTATGGTTATAACAATACTTACAACCATCAAATTGTTTATCAAACCGCTTCAACAAAACAAATCGCGCTGCAAAATGCTTTAATTAAATCTGGATTTCTCCAAGTTGGTAAATTTCAAACTTTTTATCCCAATCAAGGGGAATATATTTTTCATAATTATGGTTCCGATGAAGAGTGGAAAGTTTTATATCAAAAATATCAACATCTAAATTCCTTTCTCAAAGCCAAATTCTCAGAATTAATAGCGTATACCTTCCGCTTTTGGGATTATACACAGATATTTATTCTCGGTGAATCCGCAGAAAATGACCGAGTTGGGTTAAAACTAACCAGCGAATTTGATTACAATCCTTGATAATTCAGATCCCCCCAACCCCCCTTAAAAAAGGGGGGCTTTTCATCACAATTTATCATTGGTGCGTGACGCTGCTACCTTT
>CAYMZW010000010.1:0-36785 GCA_964395005.1 uncultured Rivularia sp. | reverse complement strand
CCAGTAACAACCATACGCATGATTTCCATAGAATTAAAAAAAATAGACAACTATTGTTAAAATAACCAGTTATCAATAAAATTTATTGAACTTTTATTTTTCCGAACGATGCGATTTTAGAGGAAATTTTCGGTTCAATATACCTATATTTAAGGTAGTAACTGATAACTCATATCATGTTCGGTTGATTACTAGTAATTTTATTTACGAGGAAGTACTTACTAAATAGTTCAGATATGAGCTAGCTCTAATTCTTCCTCTATTAGAAGTAATAAACGCGAACACGATGGAAATAAACTTAATCGTTACCTCGATCAATTTTGGATTTTCGATTTTAAATTTTGGATTTTTAATTATATTTAAACGGATTTTAATCAAGCCGATTCGGTAATATTTTCCAAAATTAATTATCTATTTTATTAATGTTGTGGGTAACTTAAAAACTGAAATTATGCAATTAAAAATTACATTAAAACTAATTTTAATTCTTCTGTAATACGCTTGATTTCTAACATCAATAAACCTTGTTTCGCTGATTGGTTGGCTAATACCAATAATACAGCGTCTTCACCGCAGTTAGTTAATACGCCGTAACCTTTATCGCCTTCGACGAAAATACGGTCTATAGTACCTCTAGATAATTCATTACCTATACGTTCGCCCAAAGATAACATTGCCGCAGACATCGCGGATACTTTCTCATCATCCATCGCGCTTGGTAATACCGCAGCTAGAGACAAACCATCTGGAGAAACAAGTGTTGCTCCTTGAATATCATTGGTACCGCTGACAAAATTTTGCAAGATACTTTCAATCTTTCCAGCATTAATAGGCATTTTTTTGTCCTTATTATTTGTATAAAAAACGGGGGTTGAGTTACTCTATTAAAAAGCTGTATTTATATTAAAGAGCCGAATTCAAAAACGTCATTACTTCCACCACGAAGTACGGATTCAGTATGGGTACCCTTCAAGCGCTTACCAGTAATTTCTTCCAAAGCTCCCCAAACAGCACCAAGAGTAAATGTGCATTTACGAGGTGAACCTTCAGGTTCCCCAGCAGAACACAAGGTTTCTGCGGTAGAAACTTTAATTACATCGCCTTCTTCTACAATGCTTTCTATTTTGCAAAGTTTGGTTCCATTCACGCCTAATGCGAAACCTATTTTGTCGGCGATGAGTGCCCACTCAATAGTAGCTCCTGACAAACCTAACTCTTTAGCAAGGTTTTTACCGCGACTGCGACCTGCTGCGATTAGCGCGATCGCGGTTGCCTTTTCTCCTAATGCTTCTTCCATTCCAGTGATAGCAGCTTTAAAACAAATAATACTGGAAAAATCTCCAAGTTCGTCACGTAACATAATTAACGAGCCTTCTAGATAACTGCACTTCTGATTATCTTTGGGCAATTTTCAAACGCCAACAGAGTTTATACGCACTCTATAATTTGCGCTTTCTATTTTTTTATAAGTAAAAGCACCGATCTATACATTGCTTATAAGTTATTTTTTGAATCGTATTGCCAGCAATAAACACTAATGCAATAAGATTGTCAAGGCGTGAAGCAATTTTAGAGAACCTTGTTTCAATAGACCTCTCTCCAAACCTCTCTCCTGCCTTTGAGAGAGGCTTTAAACCCCCCTTCCCGCTTTTGGGTAGGGGGTAGGGGGGTTAGGGAAAGCAACTGTAATAAATCTTTTCCGGAGATGTCTAATTGACTTACAAAAGTTGATATTTACTCCAAAAGAATACTTATTAAAAAAACCTTAAGTTTACATATTTGTAATATATTTTAACAGTGCCGCACAAAAGATTGTATCTGCGTTTTCACCGAATAAAAGCCATCGATTAAAAGTAAAAAGGGCAACGAGAACTTTCCTATTCTCAATGCCCAATTCCTAACTCAATTTATTTTGTCGCTTCAATTGCTTCTCTGAGATTTCCGTGATATTCGGTGAGCAGCTTCGACGCTTGTGCTTTTTCTAAACCAGTTTCATGCATCAAAATTGCTAACTTGACCCATTTACCGCTACGTTCGAGTAAAGTACCGGCAGTTTCGCGACTTAAATCGGTTAAATCCTGCAAAATTCGTAAAGCTCTATCCTGTAACTTTTGATTTGTAACCGCCACATCTACCATGCGATTGCCGTAAACTTTACCAAGTTTGACCATAGCGCCAGTAGAAAGAATATTTAAAGCTAATTTTGTAGCGGTACCGGCTTTGAGACGAGTTGAACCAGCTAATATTTCAGGCCCTGTAAGCAAGCGAATATCAACGTCTGTTTCTACGCTTACTTGTTCGGATGGAACGCAAGCGATAAATACGGTAGTCGCACCCCGGCTTTTTGCGGCATCGATCGCACCATGAACAAAAGGAGTAGTTCCACCTGCGGTAATACCTACTACCACATCAAGCTGAGTAATTTCTCGCTGAGCGATCGCGCTATAGCCATCTTCGGCACGATCTTCTAAGTCTTCAGAACTGCGTACTAATGCCCCAGCACCGCCAGCGATTATACCTTGGACTAATTCTGGGGGAGTGCAAAAAGTGGGCGGACATTCAGCAGCATCTAATACTCCTAATCTACCGGAAGTACCCGCACCTACATAAAACAAGCGTCCGCCTTTTTCCAGACTTTGCGCCGACAAATCAATGGCTTTAGCTAAATTTTCTGCTTCAGCAGCAACTGCAGCTACTGCTTTTGCGTCTTCACGATTAAAGAGTTCGACAAATTCGACGCTACTTAACTGGTCTAAATTAAGACTATCGGGATTGACTTGCTCGGTTAGTAAGTGTCCGCGCTCTTGCAAATCTGTCATGTGTAAATTTATCCTTGAATAATGTCAAACCAATTTTGGATTGTAGATTTTAGATTTATTCGTTGTAAAATCGAAATTTTTGTAGAGACGTGATAAGCGCTAACACGTCTCTACATTTGAATTTATACTCGGATTTATCCGTAGAATTGATCTAAGATCGCAAACACGAAGAATCTTACAACAATCCTTCTAATTTGCGACGGATATTGTCTAAATCGGTATTTGACATTTCTTCTTCTGGTTTTGGTTCGACAGGAGTCGAATCATCAGCTTGCCAATCTATATCCTCAACATTTTGTGGTGGAGGAACAACTAAATCGCCGTCAGTAGGAATGACTTCATAGTCATAATCAGCACTTTTACAAAAATGCTCGATTTCCGCCCTATCCATTGGTTCGGGTGTGGGAGTAGGAAAATCTTGCGCTTCGAGCATTAAAGCATAGCGCTCGGCATCATCTTCGGATTCAAACATCAGCACTTTATTGCGATCGCCGATCCGAACTGTATGAATTCCCTCGTTTTCTGTTCGGGCATTAAAGATCAACACAAAAACGCGCCCCATCTGTAATCACCTTTCCTTTTGTTTAGGTTCTATCCATATTAAAGTTCTAAGATGCACTTGGGGCAAAGTCGAGGTAATAATTCTCGCTTTCTTAACATTTTCCTGAATTCACTTGTACTTTTACGGGAATATAAGCATTGCTGCTTTAACTCTGGTACCGTTTCAATTTTAATTATTTGGATTTAGTTCCGATCAACTACTGCTACAACTGGGTTAGACCAACTTTCAAACGGTAAAACACATTCCCATTCGCGGCAGGTAATTAAATATTGTTCCTGACTTGTTCTTGACGTTCAAGGGTTATTAAGATTCAAGTCAGCGAGTTATCTTGGAAAGGTTTATGGAGTTTTGCGTCCGCGTTTAAGTTTTTCTCGTTGTACTGTTTGCATCGGCTAAAGTCAGAAGTAACACAAAATGATCGATTCTTCTACTAAAAAATGTTCTAAATCTAAAAATCGCAAGCGTCTTTGGTTATTGATACTTAGTCGCGGTGGATTAGCGTTTGGCGGATTGTTACTTGCGGGAATTTCTGTTGGTGTTTGGCGATTACAAAGTTTTATTCAAGAAGATTTAGCCCCTTTAGTAGAAAAAAATCTTACCACTATTATTGACCGTCCGCTTGAGTTGGGGGAAGTAAAAGGTTTTACGCTTTCTGGAGTCAAGTTTGGAGCTTCGGCTATTCCGGCGACAGCAACAGATGCAGATAATGTGAAAGCTGATGCTATAGAGGTTGGATTTGACCCGCTACAATTACTGTTCAATCGTAGATTAAAGCTAGATGTAACTTTAGTCAACCCGGTTGGTTATGTCGATCGAGACGCACAAGGGCGCTGGATTACGACCAATATCGTACTGCCAGATGAACCCAGTGCGATCGCCATAGATGTGGAAAAAGTCCGTTTGCGTAATGGCAATGTATCATTAATACCTTTTAGGGAGAATGAGATTGCTTCTCCAGTAGTTTTTTCAAAACTCAACGGTTACGCAAAATTTAGCGATAATTATCAAGCGATCGGGTTTGAAGTCGGGGGACAACCTGGACGTATTGGTAATGTTTCGGTAAGGGGAAAGGTTGATATTAAAGAAAAAACGGGTAATTTACAAATACAGGCACAGGATTTATTAGCATCAGAAGTTACTCCCCTTGTCAAGCTCCCAGTTAAATTGAAGGGGGGAAAAATCGATGGCAACTTACGGGTAAAATTACCGACTGGGGAAGAAAAACAGCCTTTATTATACGGAAACGCTCGCGTGGAAGGGTTAGATTTTCAAGTAGCCCAAATGCCGAAACCGCTGGTTAATTCTCAAGGAAATTTGCAGTTTGATGGTACGAAAGTAAAACTCAATGATGTAGTTACCAGTTACGGTAAAATTCCTTTGAGTGGTGGCGGCACCATTGATTTTAACAAGGGTTACAATTTGACTGCTCGCGTTAATGCACTCAGCGTCAACGATACTTTACAAAGTCTCAATCTTCAATCGCCTTTACCCGTGGGTGGAGTTGTCAAAGGCGATTTATCGATGACGGGGGCTATTACTAAACCAGTTATTTCCGGTATTGTTTCCACGGTTAAGCCTGGGATTGTTGATAAAGTTAAGTTGAAAACGGCTAGCGGTAAATTTGATTTTGTGACGGCGGATTCAACAGTTAGTTTTACAGATATTCGCGGTACTGCTGCTGTCGGTGGAGAAGTTCGAGGTGCTGGTAAAATCTTAATTGGTGACGATAATATAGGTAGAAAAACCCGAGTTAATTTTAATTTTCGCACTGCTAATGCATCGGGAGACAGTTTAGCCAGAATTTACGATATTCCCACAAATTCGTTTCAAGTTGGTAAAGTTGCAGCTACAGCTAATTTAAGCGGCACACCAGAAACTCTGCGTACCTTGGTAAAATTTAATGCTCCTCAAGCGACTTATCCTGCTACGGGGGAAGTAATAGTAAATCCCAATCGCAGTCTTTCATTCCGCAATGTAGCTGTTGCTGTGGCTGGCGGTACGGCTTTAGCAGCAGGAAGTTGGAATCAACAACGCTGGCAGGCTGTAGCGAATACTAAGGGTATAAAAATTAATCAATTTGTCAGTAAGGAACAGTTAGAAAAGGTTAATCTTGGTAGCGCCAATTTTAACGGTAAAGTTATTGTTTCGGGTACTTCAACGCCGTTTAAAATTGGTCAAATTAAAACTGAAAATGCCGATATAAAAGTTGCTGGGGGTACGGTTGCGGTTAATTCTGTTAAATTTGACGAGCAAAAGTTTTCTGCCGAGTTAATAGCTTCTGGAGTTCAAATAGGAGGTTTATTAAAAGATAGGAGTTTACCTATAAATGGCCCTTTAAGCGGGAAATTTCAAGTATCTGGTAATACAGATAATTTTGATGTTAAAACTTTGAAGATTCAAGGTAATGCTAGTTTAGCGGCTGCTGGGGGAAGGATTAGTGCGAATAACATCAAAGTTAAAGACGGTATTTATTTAGCTAAAATCAGGACAAATAATTTACAGTTGCAGCAATTATCGCAGCAAATACCGAAGTCTTTTAAAGGAAGATTGACGGGAGAATTTGACGTTGCTGGCTCCTTGGAATCATTTCAACCCGAAAGTATAGTAGCTACTGGTAAAGCTAAGGTAGAAACCGCTGGCGGTGTGATTGCAGCTAACAATATTCAAGTCAAAAATGGGATTTATTTAGCTCAAGTAGCAACGAATAATGTCCGAGTTAGGGAGTTATCCGAGCAAATTCCCCAGTCGTTTGCAGGAAGGTTGACGGGTAAATTTAACGTTGCTGGCTCCTTGGATTCTTTTGCACCGGAAAGTTTGATTGTTTCGGGGAAAGCTAATTTAAATACTGTTGCTGGGAGAATTTCCGCTTCAGATATCGAGTTTGCTAGGGGGCAGTATCGAGCCAAGGTTGGGGTTAATAATATAGATGTGCGGCAGCTATCACCACAAATTCCGAAATCGTTTCCAGGAAAGTTAACGGGAAATTTTGATATTGCTGGCTCTACGAAATCTTTTGAAGAATTAACCGTATCGGGCAATGGTTTTGTTAATGCAGCAGGTGGGAGGATTTTAGCGTCGGATATTTTAGTTAATAACGGTAGATATCAAGCTAAAGTTGATGCGAATAATTTACTAGTAAATCAACTATCGTCGCAAATTCCTCAATCGTTTCCGGGAAGATTAACGGGTAAATTCAATGTTGCAGGCTCGCTAAATAGAGTTGAAGATTTAACTGCATCGGGAAGCGCTTTGATAAATGCCGGTGATGGTAAGGTAACTGCGTCGGATATTTTAGTTAATAACGGGAAATATCAAGCCAAGGTTGATGCGAATAATTTACTAGTTAAACAACTATCGTCGCAAATTCCTCAATCGTTTCCGGGAAGATTGACGGGTAATTTTAATGTTGCAGGCTCGTTTTCATCTTTTGAAGATGTTAATTTATCGGGGAATGCTGCCATCAATGCCGGTGATGGTAAGGTAACTGCGTCGGATATTTTAGTTAATAACGGTAGGTATCAAGCTAAAGTTGATGCGAATCAAATACGGTTAAGACAATTTGCACCACAGCTACCGGAGATTTTAGCTGGGAATTTGACGGGTAATTTTAATATTGCAGGTTCGGTAAATTCCTTTGAAGATGTTAATTTATCGGGGAATGCTGCCATAAATGCCGCAGGTGGTGAGATTGCAGCTAATAATATTCAAGTTAAAAACGGACGCTATCAAGCAGTTTTGAATGCAGCAGGTGTTGAATTAAATAAATTAAATCAGCGCTTGCGAGGTAAATTTGCCGGTAATTTACAAGTTGCTGGTAACTTGAAAAATCCTAGTTTATCTGACATTAAAGCTAATGGTAACGTGCAGTTTTCTCAAGGAATTCCCGGCTTTGAGAAACCGATTGATGCGGCGATCGTTTGGAGTGGAAATAAGCTAACAATCGCAAGAGCAACTGCACCGGGTTTAAATATTAGCGGCGATATTTTTGCTGATGCCAAAGATGCGGGGATACCTCAAATTACCCAATTAGATTTAAATGTACAAGCCAGTAATTTTGATTTAGAGCAATTACCTGTAGATATTTCTAACGCAGTTAATGTAGCTGGGAAAGTTGATTTTGACGGTAAGATAACTGGTAAATTACCTCAACCGAATGTCGTAGGAAGAGTAGCGTTAAAAGATTTTGTAATTAATGATGTGGCTTTTGAGCCAGTTTTAGCTGGTAATGTAAAATCGCAACAAGGAAACGGTTTACAGTTAAATGTTGCAGGAAAACAAGACCAAATAGCAGTTAATTTAAATAAGAATAATCGACCAGAATCTTTTGTAGTGAAACGGGGTGAAGCATTTGCATCCGGTGAATCTCAAGGTGATATATTAGCACTAAACGTAAAAGCATTTCCTTTACAGTTATTAAAACTACCTTTACCAGTAAATCGCTATCTTGGTTCCGGTAAAATTGGCGGCATATTTACTGGAAATGTGCGTGTTAATCAAAAAACCTTTGCCACTGCTTCGGGAAATATTGCCGTTGAAAATCCAGAAGTTGGACGTTTAAAAGGCGATAAATTGATTGCGAATTTTAATTACAATGGGAAAAAGCTTAGTATCAGTCAAGGTGAATTTTTCAAAGGAGAAAGTAGCTATATTGTTGCAGGGACAGTAACTCAAACAGGTGAGACACCGCAAATTAAAGGTCAATTGAAAGTTAATAAAGGTAAAATACAAGACGTTTTAACAGCATTACAAATATACGAATTACAAGATATTCAGCGCGGTTTAGAAGAACCTACTTATGGTAAAGCAAGTCAACTCGAAACCACTGCCGTAGGTTTACCAAATCAAACTTTATTAACTCAACTGCGCCGTTATTCAGAAATCCAAGCATTATTAGAACAACAAAAACAACAGCGGCGGGATGCTTCTCCCTTTCCAGAATTAGCAAATTTAAAAGGAACTTTCAATGCTGAAGTTAGCGTAGATACAACACAGGATAAAGGATTAAGTACGCAGTTTGATATCAAAGGTGAAAACTTTATTTGGGGTACCGAAGAAGATCCAAACCGTTACGAAGCAAAAAAAGTTATTGCTCAAGGTGGCTTTGAAAACGGAATTTTAAAATTAACACCGTTACGAATCGAATCAACAAACAGACTTTTGAGCTTTAGCGGTGCGGTTGGCGGTGACGAACAATTCGGCAATTTACAAGTTAAGAATTTTCCTTTAGAAGTAGTTAATGAATTTGTCAAATTACCAATAGGGTTCACTGGTAATCTTAATGGTAGAGCAGCAATAGCCGGTAGTATTGCTAATCCTTTAACTAAGGGAGAATTAAGAATTACCGATGGAACTTTAAATAATAAAGGAATCGAATCAGCCGCAGCTAGTTTCAGCTATAGCAACGGGCGTTTGAGATTTGCTAGTAACGTCATGGTGAATGATTCCGAACCAGTTGACATTAACGGTAGTATTCCTTATAAATTACCTTTTGCTTCAGTAGCTCCCGAAAGCGATCTAATTAATTTAGATGTGAATGTTAAAAATGATGGATTAGCTGTCATAAATTTATTTAACAATCAAGTAGCTTTTGAAAAAGGTGAAGGAGAAGTTAAATTAACAGTACGCGGAACCTTGCAAGAACCAGTAGTTAATGGAAATGCTACTATTAAAAATGGCATATTCTCCGCTCAAGCTTTACCAGAAAAACTGACAAACGTGACGGGACAAGTTAATTTTGATTTTGATACGATAGCAGTAAAAAATCTTCAAGGAGACTTTAGTAAAGGTAAAGTAGTCGCAAAAGGCGAAATACCTATATATAATGATAATTCTATTCAAATTAACAACCCACTTTCAGTTACCTTAGATAAATTAGCCATCAATCTAAAAGGACTTTATCAAGGTGGCGTTGGAGGTAATGTAATTCTCAAAGGTGCTGCATTAAGTCCGATTGTTAGCGGTAATATCAATTTAAATAACGGATTAGTATTGCTACCAGAAGGTGAAGCTGAGGATGTTAGTAGAAACAAAGATATACGTCAGAAACAAAATAAACAAAATGAGCAGAAGAAGCAAGATGAGGAAGAAAGAGGTCGATTTAATAATTTACAATTGACTTTAGGTGAAAAAATAAAAGTAGAACGCCCTCCAATTATTAGCATTGAAGCTAGTGGAAATTTAAACGTAAATGGTACGTTTAGCAATCCCGAACCAGTAGGAAGTTTGAAATTAAATAAAGGAGGAGTCAACTTATTTACTACTCAATTTAATTTAGATAAAGGTCAAGAAAATACTGCTACATTTATCAAAGGTCAGCCCCGCAACCCAATTTTAAATATCAGCTTATTTGCTAAAGTATTAGATGTAATTCAAAGTTCTGATTTTAGTAGAGCAAATGCTACAGGTTTAGCAGCATTAGAAACAATTCGTGTAGAAGCAGATGTAAACGGCCCTGCTAGTAAGCTTAATGAAAATCTGGAGTTAAAAAGCAGTCCAGCACGCAGTGAAACTGAAATTGTAGCTTTATTAGGAGGTGGATTTGACGGTAACGGAGGAGGTAATTTGGCTGTAGGATTGCTTAATATTGCAGGCTCCGCAGTTTTAGGTAATTTACAAGGCGCTTTTAATCAAATAGGTACTGCTTTCGGTTTAGACGAACTGCGAGTATTTCCAACTATTATTTCTGACAATCCCGAAGCAGGAAAAAGCAGTTCTAGTGTAGAATTAGCCGCAGAAGCTGGAGTAGATATAACAGATAAAATTTCGGTTTCTGCTTTAAAGATTTTAACCGCAGATGACCCATTTCAATTTGGTATTAATTACCGATTAAAAGATAAAATTCGTCTTCGCGGTTCAACTAATTTTGAAGATGATAGCCGTGGTGTGATTGAATATCAAAGAAGGTTTTGACAGTTATCAGTGAACAGTGAACAGTGAACAGTGAGCAGTTATCAATTATCAACTAACAACTAACCACCAACAACTAACATTTAATTCTTATTTATGAAAAAAAATATTTTGCTTGTACTATTGATGTTAGTCGGTGTTACTGTTGCGGTATTATTTGGAAATGGTTTTTTTAGTGAATCCGAAGAACCTATAGTTATCAACAATATTCAAATAGAAACTCCAATAGCTCAAGAATCTACAGCAGCGGAAGTACAAACTCAACCAAAACAAATTCAAGCAAAACAAGTTGATTCGGAAAGATTGTTTGCTGATGTTCAAAAGTTGAGTTTTCAACGTTTTACAGCTGACGAGCGCAGACGTACTCGCACTTATATTATTAATGAATTAAAAAAGCAGGGTTGGGAATCTTCTTTAGAACAGTTTTCTACAGGTGTGAATATATTTGCTGAAAAACCGGGAATTAATAGCGAAGCGGGAGCAATTTTACTCGCAGCGCATTATGATACTGTTTTGAATTCTCCTGGTGCTGACGATAATGCTACTGGTGTTGCTGTATTGTTGGAAATTGCTCGACTTTTTAATTCTGCTTCGACTCCACGCACTTTGCAATTAGCTTTTTTCGATAAAGAAGAAGCTGGTTTATTAGGTAGTCGCGCTTTTGTGAATAATAAAGCTCGGTTGCAAGATTTGCGTGGTGTAATTGTGATGGATATGGTGGGTTACGCTTGCTATACAAAAGGTTGTCAAAAAACTCCCAATGGTTTGCCCATAACACCAACTAGCGATAAAGGTGATTTTTTAGCGGTGGTAGGTGATACAGAACATTTACCGTTAATTAATACTTTTAAAACTGTTGCTCAAAATATTAATAATTCATCTGAATTACCACCAGTCTTTACTTTACCAGTTCCCCTCAAAGGCGTTTTAACACCAGACGTTTTACGTAGCGATCATGCGCCATTTTGGCTGCAAGGAATAGGAGCTTTATTAGTTACCGATACAGCTAATTTGCGTAGTTCTTTTTATCATCAACCAAGCGATACTCCTGCTAATATTGAACGTAATTTTTTCGCCGGTGCAGCACAGTTAATTGTTAATGTTACGAATGCTTTATTGCAGGGTAGCGGGAGTTTGGCAACGCCGAGTTAGGTATTATGGTGCGTTGCACTCCGTGACAACACACCCTACAATTCTGTTCGTTAACTGTTCGCTGATTTCGTAAAAGTAACCGGAACCACAATTTACAACGCTGCTTGCTGTGGTGGCGGAGGGATTAAAGTCAGGTGATACTCAAGTCGCATAACCGCACTTTTACGGACGGACACCACTACAGTTACAAATATTAAAATTGCTTAACACTTCGTTACTATAGATGTATTGAGAGCAGACGATTTGTCTCTCAATGTAAAAAACACAGGTAAACGCCATGAATAATACAATTCGTGTTGGCAACCTCTTCGGGATTCCCTTCTATATTCATCCATCCTGGTTTTTAGTACTGGGTTTGGTGACTTGGACTTATGGTAGCGGTTTAGGGAATGCATTTCCTTATTTAGGAACTGGCTCTGCTTTGCTGCTGGGTTTAATGACAGCTTTAATGCTTTTTGGCTCTGTTGTTGCCCACGAACTAGGACATAGTTTTGTTGCTATTCGTCAAGGGATTGATGTTAAATCCATCACTCTGTTTATATTTGGAGGTTTGGCAAGTTTAGAGAAAGAATCAAACACTCCAGCATCTGCTTTTTGGGTGGCGATCGCCGGTCCTTTAGTTAGCCTTTTATTGTTTGGTGTATTTGCAGCGATTGGTTTTGGTACTGCGGCCTCTGGGGTATTCTCAGCAATTTTGGGACTGCTCGCTTCTGTTAACTTGGCGCTATGCTTATTTAACCTGATTCCTGGCTTGCCCTTAGACGGTGGAAATATACTTAAAGCGATAGTTTGGAAAATCACAGGTAATCCTAATAAAGGAGTGATTTTCGCCAGTCGAGTTGGACAAATTTTCGGTTGGATTGCTGTTTCAAGTGGTTTAATTCCATTATTGTTAACGGGTAGTTTTGCTAACTTCTGGAATTTGTTGATTGGTTTCTTCTTATTGAGAAATGCTGGTAATGCTGCCCAAGTTGCAAGGGTACAAGAACAGTTTACGGGTTTAACTGCTGCTGATGCAGTAAGTAGCGATAGCCCGGTTATTGCCGATAACCTTACTCTCAGAGAGTTTGCTGACGAGCAGATAGTAAGCGGACAGAAATGGCAACGCTTTTTAGTAACCAATAGTGACGGACAATTGGTAGGAGCAATATCTGCTGACAATTTTCGTGCCGTTTCACCGCAATTTTGGTCGGAAACTCAAGTTAAAGATGTAATGCGACCAATTGCAGAATCTACCACGGTTAAAGCCGACCAACCTTTATTAGAAGTAGTGCAGTTAATCGAACAACAAAAACTATCTGCACTAACTGTGATTCGCGATAATAACGTGTTAGTGGGAATTTTGGAAAAAGCTGCAATTCTTAACTTGCTACAGAAAAGAATGCAAGCAAATCCCACCTAATTTCTCGATGTTAAATAACTAATAGTGATGTTATGAAGCGAAGTGTCTGTATCGCTTCATTCGTCGTTTAAAGGTGGTACGGCAATTAATTTAACTCTTTCTAAAACAGCGATAATTTAGAATTAAACATTTTCTTATTTACTAAGTACGTCGGTGTTGAAAATTGTAACGCCGGACAAGGCAGTAGGCAGTAGGCAGTAGGGGTAAGGGTTTAAAGCTAATTTACATTCTGTTACATAGTTCTGTTTATTTCTGCCGACTTACTTAATTGGTTCAGCTTTCTCGACTGAATTATCTCCTACTCCCAAAGTCAATTCTAAGGGTGTACGAGAAGGATATGATTTTACTACTTGCCTATAAACATCATAATTTGTAGGTAACGTCCTTTGCTGCGTACCTTCTGAGTAAATGAATTCGTACTTTACAGATTTTAATAATTCTGGTCTGCTTGCCTCTTGTTCCGAACCAAGGCGTTGCTCCACCTCATCAACTGTTGGTCGCGGTGGTAGTGCAGCCCACCACAAACCTCGGTCATCTGGTCCTGTAACTGCTCCTGATGGTTTCAAACCATTACGATTGAGCAAGGAAGTTGTAGCGAACTCTTCTCTTCGTGGTGATGGTTCCGTTGTTAGATTATTCGCATATTTTACTTGCCAGGTGTAGGTGGTAAGTGCTGTAGCTTCATATTGGCTTGTAGTTACGTTGGTGCAACCAGCAATTACAGTTGAAAAAAGAAGCGAAAATAATATCGGAGCACGTTGTTTTTTTAATTTCATCACTTTATTTATTGTGCGACTCATGCCAAAAAATTTTATGCTACTGAATACAAAAAATTTATAAAATCTAAAAACATAGGTAATCTTCTAGCGGGAAGGGAGTAGTTAGGTAATTGGTAATTGGTAATTGGTCACTAATTTAATGTTTCATAAAACTTACGGGAACCCCAATTAATTGTTTACCTAATTGAGATATTTTAAATTTACTTTTGAGAGATGCAGGTAAATCTTGAAATTCAACTTGTCTAAAACCAAATTTCATATAGTAATCTACTAATTTTTTTCCCAAACATTCTAAATAAAGCGGTTGAGTTGCTTGTTCTATTAAGTGCTGTGTAAGAAAACTTCCTAAGCCGCGATTTCTCCAATTTTTCTTAACAACTAAGCTACCAAGTTCTTGAGCTTCTGTAAAATTGCGTAACTGTCCGCAAGCTATTATATTGTTGTCGAATTCAATTACCCAAAACTGCTGCCATTTTAACTGTGTGGGGTCGAGTTTTGCTGTGAATACCAGCCAGCGAATTGATGAAGCGTCTTCTGATGTGGCTTTGCGGAGAATACATCCCTCTGGTAAATTCTTCATTATAAGTTCTCCCTTTCGGATGCGATTAATCCCAAGGTAATCTTATTTATTCCCTTTTCCTAAAAAATTATGAGAAATTTAACCAAACTCAAATTACCACATCAAACTATTTGCCATGACTGTGCTTTTCACACATTATTAAATAATAAACTCGAATGCACTCACCCAGCAGAATTAGAGGTTAATTGTTCTACCGTAGTTTTTTGCAATTCATTCCAACCAATGCACGAAGTTGATAGCCCTTGCGTGTCTTTTGATGATAAGTAATAAGCGATACATTAATGTGTATCGCTGGTGACAAGCATTATGCAAACAGTGCGCCATAGGTTTGAGGACCTACAATTCCGTCCGATACAAGTCTTTTATCCCTTTGAAACTGCTTAACTTTTGCTTCGGTTGCTGGACCAAAATCGCCATCAATAGTCAGTGTATATCCTTTATTGCTTAGCTGACGCTGCATTTTTTTTACATCTTCACCTTTGGCACCGCGTCTTAAAACATTATTGAAATTCGGTCGTAATTCTCCATGTACTTTGACAATTGATTTTTGAGGTTTCGTATTGTCGTGAATTAGCTTTGCTGCTTCTAAACTTTCGATACGAACGCATCCGTGAGAACTAGGAAATTCGGGAACGGTTGGATAGTAATGCAGCGCAATTCCCCGTGAAGCATCTTGAAAACGTGTTACCCATTTCGCTTCTGGATATTTACTAAAATTAACGTCATGCCAAAGTACAGGGAATTCACCTTTGGGAGTGCAATCTGTGTTAGCTCTCTGACTGGTGGCAACATTATCGCAATTAACACCAGAGATACCTTTTCCAGGAGTACAGTGAAAAGGGCCTTTTTGTTGTGATGCTGCATTTGAGCCAGTCCATTCCAGGGTAACGACTTGTTTCCATAAGTCAACGTTGACTTTTGATATGTAAGTTTCTGACATGAGATTATTACCGATAAAGATTATATGTCTTGAATGCTACAAGAAATAACTCTTTATTTAAAGTACTCTTTAGGGTTATTTTTTACTCTATAGCAATTTTCGGTTGAGTAGAATACATTTTAAACCTCACCCTGTCCTCCGGACATCCCTCTCCTTCCGCCAGGAGAGGGAATGAGGGTGAGGTTGATTTGTATTGCACCCAAGTGAAAACCGCTATATATACATTTGGGAAATATTTAAATTTATTCGTTGAATAACACAGATATGGAGACGTAGCACTGCGCCCCGTCTCTACATTATTTATCGTTTTAGAATGGCATCTTCGGTTGGATAATCTAATAAAAAGGGTGCTGCTAACTGCTGCATTTCGGTAGATAGATGATTTCTTTCCCATTCAATAGTTCTCTTCAAGGCTTCTTCTGTGGATACAACTTCTTTGTATCCCAACTCTTCACGAATGCGAGTGGAATCTAGAAACCAATCCTGCTCTGAATTGAGGGGTAAATTCCAATCTTGAGGAAACTTCTCTTTAGGTAAACTGACAACTTTACCTTTCCATCCGGCAAGTTGACCAATTTTAGTAACTCGTTCCCCTTCAGAAAGTGTTTCAGGTTCAGCAACATGATAAATTCTACCTTTTGCTTTTTCGTTGGTAGCAGCTAAGGCGATCGCATATCCTATATTCTCAACATAACCGTAAGAACTTTGCCATCTGGAAATCATATCTAAAAATACAATTGCATCGCGACTATCATCCATACGCTTTAAATAGGGTGATAATCTGTTCAAAGGGTCATTTTTTCCATAAACCATCGGTAATCTGACGATTGTTCCTGGTAATTGATAATCTGACATCACAACTCTTTCAACTACAATCTTTTCGTAATCTGGAGGTGCGTTCAAAGGTCTTTTTGGCGCATCTTTAAGAAGATAAAGCGAAGTACGTAAAGCTGAATCTTCTGTCAGCGGAACTTCTTCTGTACCAAATTCCTTACCTAAAATAATGGAGTAAGCGCGGTATACGTCCATACTGCTGATTGCCACAACGCGACGTGCAATGCCTTTAAATACGTTTATTAATTTCCGTGCTTCAGATTCCGTGTAGCAAATCATATCTACTACAACATCGGGTGAAAGTCTCTCAAATTCGCTTTTATAATTATTAAGTTGAGAGCGATCGCCAATAATATGATTTACTTCGGGTAATTCTGCTTTCGTCTTTCCGCGATGAAATAAGGTTACATCGTGCCCCATAGTTACAAGCTGATGCACAAGAAAAGGGCCGATAAAATTAGTTCCACCGATAATTAGAATTTTCATTTTGATTTATTTATCATTTCTTGGATTGTTTCAGTTTCGCCAATTTCGTAAAGACTAATCAAACCATCCTCAATGGTAAATATTTGCTGAATTGTTGCATCTGCAAGTAAATTGCCTTGTAAATCTTTGATGACTTGATGAACGGTAACAACGTTTCGATTATTTTCGTCAGTCTCGAATTTTAGCGTCTCAAGCTCGGGTTGAATATGCTTAAATTGGTTGAGCCAGTATTCGCGCACTGCGTCGCGCCCGTAAACAAAACCGCCTTCCACTCCGTTCGCCCATTTCACATCCGGGCGCATAAACGAGATAATTGTTTCAATTTCACGGTTGTTAAAGGCATCGTATAAATTTTGCAGAAATTCTTGATTATCTCTCATAGTTATCACCATGTTTACTTTTTGTTTTGCTGTCTTTATAATTAATTTTTTTCAAATTTACCCATTTCACCAAGTCGAATCGTCATAATTTCTACATCTGTAATTGCTTTGTGAGAGCCGTTTTTAGTATTAGCAGGAGTAAACCAGAATGTTCCGGCTTGACACTCTTTTCCTCCGGTTTCAATAGTTCCTTTGAGAACATAGACATACTCGTCGCAAGGATGATAATGAATTGGAATTACGGTACCAGCGCTCATATGTAATTTATGAATTGAGCCTTGGGGAACTGGTTGAGCTAAGGAAAGTATTTCTGTACCTGGAAAAGAGGAGAGTTTTTCCCACTGCTGGCTGTTGGTGTCGATGAAATGTTGGATTGTCATATTTTTAGAATTGTGTAGAGACGCGAAATTTCGCGTCTCTACAACTACGTCATGATTTTCGGTAACTTGTTACAAAGTTTGTCTTCCCATCCACCATTTAAATAAGATTCAAGAATAAAACTGTGGGATGGTTTTACGTATACAGGTTGAGAATAAACTGGCTTTCTCGTACCTGTAAAAGCAGTTTCACGAATTCGATGTTGTAAACGCAATTGAGTACCACCTTCAACAGCTTTTAAAGTCCAAGTAACGATAGATGGCTGACTCATCATGCAGTCTTGCCACGTATAAACCAGCCGAAGCGGCTCATGAATTTCGATTACTTCACACTTAATATTTGTATCGATTCCCGGTAAAGATTTACTGTAAAAACAAAATTTACACCCGACTCGTGGCTCAAAATCGTTTTCCATCAACCATGCAGCTAAAGCACGACTATTAGTAATTACCTGCCAAACTTTTTCTGGTGGATGAGGGTAAAATACCTCTTTATTTAATCCAAACATCAATCTTCCTCCAAATAATCGCCTAGAGCATCAAGTTTGTTTTGCCAAAATTCTTCATAATTAGCAATCCAAGCTGACACTTGCTTCAAAGGTTCCGGCTTCAGCTTATACAAACGCTGGCGACCGGATTTACGCATTTCTACTAAGTTAGCTTCACACAATATTTGCAGATGCTGAGAAATCGCCGGTAGACTGATCGCAAAAGGTTCTGCTAACTGCTTTACAGGCTGCTCTCCCCTTAGCAATAAATCTAATATTGCTCTCCGGGTTGGATCTGCGATCGCTTGAAAAACGTCTGCACTCGCGGATTGTCGGCTCATGAATAGATTAGGGAACTGGGAACGGTAAGTTTTCCTTCACAAATATATTTAAGCAATTACTTAACTATTTTAATTAAGCATTTGCTTAAATGTCAATGTTTACAGATATTAATTTTTTCCTGAATCCTAGTAATTGGAGGTGGAACAAGATTAATTGATTATTGTCTATTTAAAATCTTGGGATGCAGCGTTTCTATATTGTTGTCATGGATTGAATTAATAAGCTAAAACTAAAATCTCGCGATTATATTATTTAAGTATATTGACGGTATTTTTACGTAGAAAAATATCAACAAAGGTACAAATATAAATGAAATATAGTGAGAGAAGTTTAAAGATATTTTAATTGTTTATCTTGTACGTTAATGATTGGACAGTTGGCACAAAAACCATTACAGGCAGCGCAAACCGTAGTAGTACGTTACGGTGCGTTTGCGGAATCTATTTCGATTGCTGAATTAGAAAACGTAGCGAAAACAGGCGAATTTCCTGATAGTTATAAATCTTATACCAGTCAATTATCTGAAGAACAGCGTAGTTTGATTGTGGGAGCTTTAAGAACAAAAATCCCTATAAATGCTGTGGCTATGAGAAATTTACTAAGTACTCAAATTGGCGCAACAATTTTAGAAGATTTAGCCACGATGATACATCGAGAAGACGATGCAGGAGCGATCGCCCTTAGAGAAAGTCTGATTAATGGTGCTAGCGACGATCGAGGTTTTTCTCTGCTTTCTTCTATAGCAGCTTATCCCGGCGAACGTTTAGAAATTGATTTATCTCAAGCATTTAGAGTATTCAAAAATTTAAATTATTCTTTTTGGCAAACTCAGCAATTTATGAGCGCGATCGCTCCTCAGTTAGCGAGTAGAGATCCAGAACTTTCGTTACCTTTTGACGCGACTCAACCGTCTGGCGTTGAGGTTGAAGAATTTACATTAAATTTGAACGATGAAAAACGAAATAGAAAATTTCCTGTCGATATATATTGGTCAAATATTGTTAGTTACGAAAAGCCAGTTATCGTATTTAGTCATGGTATGGGTTCGGTGCGCCATGAATTACGCTATTTAGCTTCACACCTTGCATCTTATGGTTTTGTAGTTGCAGCGGTGGAACATCCTGGTAGTAATGAAGCGAATACCAACAAAGCAATCGCGGGTAAAACCAGACTTCTAAAACCACAAGAATTTTTAGAACGTCCTCAAGATATTAGTTTTGTAATAGATGAATTAGAAAAAATTAATCAAACAGCAGATAATGCTCTCAAAGGAAAACTTGCAACCGATAAAGTAATGGTGGTGGGGTATTCTTTCGGGGGTGGAACAGCTTTATCAATAGCTGGAGCGCGTTTGCAACCGCAAAGTCTGAGAAAACGCTGTAAGAAGGGGAACTTAGCGATTTTGAGCTTTGGGCAAGGGCTTCAGTGTGTAGCGCAAGAATTGCCAGAAAATAGCTATCGATTGCGCGATGAGCGAGTAAAAAGCATAGTTGCTCTTAATCCTACAAGTTCCTTAATGTTTGGTGAAACAGGATTACAATCCGTAGAGGTTCCCACCTTAGTGTTAGCGAGTTCCGCTGATAAAACCAATCCGGCTTTAACCGAACAAATAATTGGTTTTGGTAAGATACCTTCACCGAAATGGTTGGTGGGCGTAGTTGGAGCAACGCACTTGAGCGTAAAAGATCCCAGCGCTACCGTGAGTCAGAAAGGAAAACCAAATACTCCTTTAACTGGTGGTGAAGTAATCGGAGAAAAAGCTGCTGATATTCGTAAATTCGTCAAAGCCATTGTTTTAGCTTTTGCTGCTCAATTGACTCCAGAAGCCGATAAATATAAAGTGTTTCTTACAGCAGATTATGCTCAAATTGCTTCCACCGAAAAATTCCCATTTCGTCTGGTAACAGAAATTCCCCCCGATGCTGCAAAAGTTATAGAAACAGTAATCAGTGAGCAGTTAACAGTTATCAGTGAGCAGTGAACAGTTACCAGTTACCAATTTTCAACTCATAACTCTTAACTCCATCCGCTGCCTAACTCCATCCGCTGCCTAACTCCATCCGTTGCCTAACTCCTCTCTACTGTGTAATATACTTAGAGTTCATCTAATATACACAAAAAACTTCCGTGTCAAGGCTGATTGACATTTTGTAATGATTTCATTAAAATTATTTACATAAGTTCACAAAAGCCCGGTTAATATGGCTTTGATGTGAATAAATAAGATTTGAAATTTTCAATATCTTTAACAACGGTAGACATTTGGTTTTCTTGAAATAACCTCGGCTTGGGAACCGAGGTTTTTTTGTCTGTATTGTTCCAAGATAAAATCGGCAGCGAAACTTTTGAAGGAGCATCCTACAAAAGTCACTTCAAGATTTATTTTGAGTTGCAAGTTTAAAGCGGCGACTCAGGGTGCTTGCACAATACCCGCACCAATATCATCAGGTTCTTGATTGGGAGATAAGAGACTTCTATCGCCGCTGGCAATAAGTCTAGCCCTAAGTATTTGATTGTTAACAGTTCCTGTTGCATCTAATAACCGTTGTGCCCATAAGGCTGCAACACCGGCTGCGTGGGGGGTTGCCATGCTCGTTCCGCTCAAACTTACTAAGCCACCGCCTAAAGACGCTGATATGACATCAACACCAGGGGCTGAAATATTAACTTGATCGTTGGAAAAATTAGCAACGGAGAAGCCGCCCGTAGAGCTTTGTTGTAATGCACCTACAGCGACTATTCCCGTACTAGCAGCTGGTGGAGCCACTGCGATTTCAAATGTCGGCCGCCGACTTTCATTGCCAGAAGCAGCAACGATTAGTGTCCCTTGTCCAAGCAAGGAACCTTGGGCTTCTACAAAGCGTGTTAATTCTGCGAACAGATTGATATTTGCACGGTAGCTTTCCAATGCAATTGAGGTTGCAGCTTCTATTTCTAACCCTTGTACTTCTACCAAAAATTTTACAAAACCAGGGAAGTTTATACCTAGTGACATGGAAATGATCTGGGCACCTTCATTTAACGCCCATTGAATGGCTTGTGCAATTATTGTGGACGATCCCCCGTTATCACCCAATACCTTACCAATCAAAGCCCGCTGTACCCCACGGGCAACACCGATTCGCGTTCCATTAACATCTCGGCCAAAAATAGTCCCAGCACAATGGGTACCATGCCCATTTAAATCGTTGTCGGATTCTGAAGTAAAGTTTCGCTGCACCAAATCGACACCAGTAAATGCAGGATGACTAGGATCTATACCTGTATCAAGAACCGCCACCGTGATTCCACTACCATCAAACGAAGTGTCATTTGCACCAACAGCTTCAATCCCCCAAGTATTTCCAGACGGAGATTCTTCTACGGCTTTTGATTCCACTGGTTTAATCAGCGTCATTGGCATAGCCGGAGCCATTGCGCGAGTGCGTGGATCGCGTCTTAAGTCATTGCGTTCCTTAGAATTCAGTTCAGTTTCCTCAACTTCTAATTGGGCTATCGACTCTAAAGCCCTAGCACCCATACCTCTAGACTGCAAAACTCCAAGATTATCCATAGTAGGTACGATAATCTCTCGACTTCGCAAAATGGTATATTTTACTCCTTCAAACATGATTTAAATACTGATTAAGTTGCTGATTGTTTGCGTCTTTTAGTTTACAGGAACTACGCTATTCTAGAAGTATCACTATATCAAATAATGTTAAGATAATTACCAAGGAAGCATTGTAAAAGTTAACAAGCTACAACCTTTTTGATCGGTACTTGCAAGAGCTTTCGGCAATGCATTTAATACATCATAAGCATCATCGGTACCCATAATTAAGCTACTTATTTGTGAATTTAAGGTTTGATAATTGGTTGTACTAAATATCTCTTCAACTAAATTCAAAGTTTGCTTAATTTCATTTTGACGAATAAACATATTTCCCATAAAACCCGGAATTTTATCTGCAAGTTCGGGTTTTAGAGCGTAAAATAATGCAGCTACTGGAGAGCATCTATTCACCGAAATAAAATCAACACAATTATTTTCGTCAAGTTGCCATCCTAGAATTAATTCTTCTGAAATAAGTTGTTCGCCAAAAATTTGAAAGCTGGGAACTATAAAAGCTGAAGTAAAGCGATTGTAAGAATAGAATAAATCATCTTTATAAAAGTTTTCGGGATTATCTCTCCACAGTTGTAAAATATCTTTTGAAATATCTGATAAAACAGCTTTTTGCAAAGCATCTTGATAAAGCGGTAGAATCTTGGTTTCCTCTTCGGAAGAAAGATTAATAAAAAACCACCAATAATCGATGCTCATATTAGTTTGTTTGGATTATAAAATAAAGAATTTAAAAAACCTTACTAGACACAGAGAGCGCTGAGGAAAGAGGTAGAGAGATATAGATTGTATAGGATGTAAATTAGAAGAATTAAAGACTAAGATTATTGTGTAACTGCTTAAAGTTAATTTTAAAATGCAAACAGTTGAAAAATTCTCGAAAAAAGCCTGGGCTAAAGCTTTTCAAAAGCCTGCAACGGAATTTCCTTTAACTCCACTTTCAATAATTGAAGGTGTAATACCCGCAAGTCTAAATGGTACTCTTTATCGCAACGGCCCGGCAAGATTTGAACGTGGTGGTATTTCCGTAGGGCATTGGTTTGATGGTGATGGTGCAATTCTCGCCGTACATTTTAATTCAAATTCAATCCCTCCTTTACAAGGGGGGAATAAGGGGGGTGCTTCGGCAGTTTACCGTTATGTACAAACTGAGGGATTTCAAGAAGAAGCGAGTGCAGGAAAATTGCTTTACGGTAATTATGGGATGACAGCACCAGGAGCAGTTTGGAATCAGTGGTTTAAACCAATTAAAAATGCTGCGAATACTTCGGTTTTGGCTTTGCCCGATAAACTTTTGGCTTTATGGGAAGGTGGAAATCCTCACAAACTCGATTTACAAAATCTGGATACTTTAGGAAAAGATGATTTAGGAAAATTGGATGATGGAATGGGATATTCTGCACATCCAAAAATTGATTCTGAAACTGGAGAAATTTTTAATTTTGGTGTTTCACCTGGTTTAAATTCAATTCTTAATATATATAAAAGCGATGCTACGGGAAAAATCATCAAGAAAGCTGCACATCAATTAGATGGTGTACCTTTATTGCACGATTTTGTTTTAGCAGGAGAATATTTGATATTTTTTATCTCTCCAGTGCGGTTAAATTTATTAATGCCAGCGATGGGATTGAGTTGTTTTAGCGATTCGTTGGAATGGCAGCCAAGTAAAGGTACTCAAATTATAGTTTGCGATCGCGATTTAAATATTGTCAGTCGTAGCGAGACGGAGCCTTGGTTTCAATGGCATTTTTCTAATGGTTATATCGATGATAGCGGTGCTGTAATTATTGATATTGCTAGTTATGAAGATTTTCAAACCAATCAATTTCTTAAAGAAGTTCCCACAGGTGAAACTTATACAGCTTCAAAAAGTAAGTTAGCGCGAGTTTGTTTAAATCCGCAGACTGGTAAAGTAAGCAATATAGAAACTTTATTCGATAGACAGTGCGAATTTCCTATCGTACCGCAGCAGAATGTAGGAAAATCTTCTCGATATACTTATTTTTCCACAGTTAAGGAAGGTACAGATATTAGTAAAGAGATATTAAATAGTATTGCGCGTTTTGACCATCAAACTGATAGTATCACTGAAGCAAACTTTGGTGACAATGTTTATCCTTCTGAGCCAATTTATGCTAATGGTTTTATTTTGACGGTTGTTTACGATGGGAATTCTGATAGTAGCGAATTGTGGATATTTGATGCCGATAAATTAAATGAAAAGCCAGTTTGTAAATTGAGTTTACCGAGTGTAATTCCTCCTGGTTTTCATGGTACTTGGAAAGATGGGTAATATTAGTTTGTAGTTGCGCCGTCTTCGCCTCTTAGCCGGAAGCGCTAAAGCGCGACTACGAACCTTTTGTTTTTTTATTATTTCTTTAACGACACAAAATAATCATTCACTAACTTTTGCGACGCTATCTGTATTTTCCATGATTTGAGGGATGAATCCCTTACTACAAACGAGTAATTTATTGTAGTATGTATGAAGTGTGAAGTGAGCGATCGCTATATGAAATCAACTTTTAACTGCCGAGTAAAATAGCTACTGCCATAGCAACGAGGAACAATCCGAAAACCGTGTAGAATATTCGTGCGCCTTTACGACCAATTATTTTAACCAGAAAGCGAGCGCGATAATTGTTAAAATACCAATCCCAGTTAAAATAACTAGCTGCAACTGAGAATAAACCCGCTAATATAATCAAGATGCCTTCCAAGTATTTGTTCCATATTTTTATAGTCTCGATAATTTAATTTACCTAAAGTACTTTATTAAAATTGATAATGAAATCAGTAAATCCTACCTACGAAGACGAAAAATTACCAATGATCGCTAAACGCCAATACCACATTACTACCTTCGGTTGCCAGATGAATAAAGCCGACTCGGAACGAATGGCTGGTATCTTAGAAGATATGGGCTTTGAGTGGTCCGAAGATCAATATGATGCGGATATCGTTATTTGTAATACTTGTTCTATCCGGGATAATGCTGAGCAAAAAGTTTATTCTTATTTAGGCAGACAAGCAAAACGCAAGCGTAGTAAACCCGATTTAACTTTAGTTATTGCCGGTTGTGTGGCGCAGCAGGAAGGAGAAACTTTATTAAGAAGGGTTCCGGAATTGGATTTGGTGATGGGGCCGCAACACGCCAACCGTTTAAAAGATTTGTTACACGAAGTATACGGTGGCTCTCAAGTTGTGGCAACCGAGCCGGTGCATATTATGGAAGATATCACCAAGCCGCGTCGCGATAGTAAAGTTACTGCTTGGGTGAATGTGATTTACGGTTGTAACGAACGCTGTACTTACTGTGTAGTGCCTGGGGTGCGTGGTGTAGAGCAATCGCGGACACCAGAAGCAATTCGCGCTGAAATGGAAGAGTTAGCAAAGCAGGGTTACAAAGAAGTTACTTTACTCGGTCAAAATATAGACGCTTACGGCAGAGATTTACCGGGAATTACACCAGAAGGCCGTCGTCAGAACACTTTGACGGATTTGTTGTATTACGTTCACGATGTTCCGGGAATTGAAAGAATTAGATTTGCAACTTCTCATCCCCGTTATTTTACTGAGAGATTAATTAAAGCTTGTGCCGAATTACCCAAAATTTGCGAGCATTTTCATATACCTTTTCAATCCGGTGATAACGAAGTATTGAAACGGATGGCGCGTGGTTATACCCATGAAAAATATCGGAGAATCATCGACAAAGTTCGCGAGTATATGCCAGATGCTTCAATTAGCGCCGATGCAATTGTGGCTTTCCCTGGGGAGACGGAAGAACAGTTTCAGAAGACGATGCAGTTAACGGAAGATATCGGTTTTGATTTATTGAATACCGCTGCATATTCACCACGTCCAAATACACCAGCAGCGGAAATGGATGAACAATTGAGCGAAGAAGTTAAAAGCGATAGATTGCAGCGATTGAATCATCTTGTAAATGTCAAAGCCGCTGAGCGTTCGGAAAGATACATGGGACGGATTGAAGAAGTGTTGGTAGAAGATGAAAATCCCAAAGATAAAAATCAGGTAATGGGGCGTACAAGAGGAAATCGTCTTACCTTCTTTACGGGTGATATTAATGAGTTGAAAGGGAAGATAGTGAAGGTGAAAATCAACGTAGTTCGCCCATTTAGTTTGACAGGGGAAGTTGTCGAAGTGCGGGAAGTTGTTGGTGTTTGATTGATAATGATGTAGAGACGCGATACATCGCGTCTCCATAACATTCGGGAAATACAATTCGCTATCATAAACGCATCAAAAACCAAAGCTCTTTAAATAATGCAAGCCGATAAAATACCCGAACAAAGATTAATCGAAAAAATACGTCAGCTAGTTCCCGAACAAATAGAACTAGTTGAAAATTTTATTGATTCCTTATCTGGGCAGAATGAAGATTAGAACCTGACTTTAGCTGCTACAAAGCTTTCCGAACCAACACTGCAAAAAATTTGGGATAATCCGGAAGACGCTGAATATGACAAATTATAAATTCGGTGATGTTGTTTTAGTACCCTTTCCCTTCACAGACCAAACTACCACTAAAAAACGTCCATCTGTCATTGTCAGTTAAGCATGATTATCAGCGTCAGCGTTCGGATTTGGTATTGATAGCTGTTACTAGTCAAGCCAATCGAGGAAATTCTTTTGGTGAAATGACAATTACTGAATGGAAAGCAGCAGGCTTAATTAAACCTTCGATTATCAAACCAGTTTTAACTACCATCGAGAAAAGCTTGGTAATTAAAAAATTAGGAGAATTACAAGAAATCGATGCTCAAGCATTATCTAATATATTGCAGTTAATTTTGGGTGGTAGCCAGTAGGTTGATTGAAACAATTGTAGGTAAAAGATTCTTGTAAGCTCATCTAATATAGTTGCTGATGTTGGGTTACGACGCAATTTGAATTTATCGATTGATGTTCATATATTGTCGTGCGTCTAACCCAACCTACGAGTACTAATGTTTGGGTAATTTTAGATTGGATTTGAGTTACTGATGTTGGGTTACGACGCAATTTACCTAGATCGGTTAATAGTTATACATTGTCGTGCGTCTAACCCAACCTACAACTACAACTAATCCAACAATACAAAAGTTAATGTTGCAAGTGCATATATTGATTTTACTAGCACCCATATCTTAATACGGGCTATTAAATTCAGTAACAACCGTGCATCGGTAAAGTGAGATCGGGATGACACAAGAAAATCGTAGTATAGACATTGGTCGGGACGTTAAAGAAAGCGTAATTATCCCCGGTAATAGCAACACTGCGACTATTACCATTACTAATTACTATTACCGTGAAGATGCAACACTAATACCATGTGAATCTACTGACGCTGTTGATGATAATCTTCCTTGTCCCTATCGCGGATTGTTTCACTTCGGTCCTGATGATGCGGAGTTTTTCTTTGGACGCGATGTATTTATAGAAGAACTGTTTACTGCTACTCAAAGCCGTAAATTTATACCCGTTTTGGGTGCGTCGGGAAGTGGTAAATCTTCGGTAGTGTTGGCAGGATTAGTGCCAAAATTGCAACAATCAGGTCGCTGGTTATTTACTCATTTTCGTCCTGGTTCAGATCCTTTTCATGCTTTAGCTTTGGCTCTGGTTCCGCTTTACACAAAAAATCTAGATGGTACCGAAAAGATAATCCAAGCTCGCAAGTTGGCACAATCCCTTAGTAATGGTGCAATTCCTCTAAGTGATGTGTTTGCTCACATTCAACAAAACAACCCTACATATCGGGTATTGTTAATTGCCGACCAGTTTGAAGAAATTTATACTTTGTGCGCGGAGGAGAAAGTTCGTCGTAGTTTCCTTGATAGCTTATTAGCTAGCTTTTCATCTTCCTCTGCTCAATCTCAATATAATCATGTGCTAATTACAACCATGCGGGCGGATTTTTTGGGAAATGCTCTCTCCTATCCTCAATTTGGGGATTTGTTGCAAAATGGTGATGTCAAAATCAGGTCAATGAACCGTGAAGAACTTACACAGGTAATTGCAAAGCCTGCTGAAAGGTTGGGAGTCGGTTTTGAAGCGGGATTGGTAGAAAGAATTTTAAATGATGTGGATTCCGAGCCGGGAAATTTACCTTTGTTAGAGTTTGCCTTAACTGAATTATGGAAACGGCGAAACGGTAAACAGTTAACTCATGACGCTTACGAGGCTATTGGTGAAGTACAAGGTGCTTTAGCTCGCCATGCTGATGAAAATTATCGCAAATTGAGTCAAGCAGAGCAAGAACAGGTACGACGAATTTTTATCCAATTAGTGCAGCCCGGTGAAGTCACCGAAGATACACGAAGATTGGCAACGAAAGCGGAATTGAATCAAGCAAACTGGGGATTGGTGAAACAGTTAGCGGATGCGCGATTAGTGGTAACAAGTCGTAATGGTGATAACCAAGAAACAGTAGAAGTTGTTCATGAAGCCTTGATTCGTAACTGGGGTGAATTACGACAATGGATGGATACAGATAGGAGTTTTCGGGCTTGGCAAGAGCGGGTGCGTTCGGCAATGCTTCAATGGGAACAAATGCAGCGGGATGAAGGAGCATTGTTGCGGGGTGCTACGTTAGCGGAAGCGGAAGACAAGCTGAATCAACGGCGAGAAGATTTGAGTAAAGCCGAGCAAGATTTTATCCAAGCTAGTGTAGCACTGCGAGATAGGGAACAAAAACAACGGGAGCGTACAAGACAAAAGATAATTTTAGGATTGAGTGCGGGTTTGATCCTTAGCCTGGGATTATCTGGTTTTGCAATTATAAAAGAGCAAGAAGCAAAAACACAGCAGCAAGAAGCTAGAACAAGGGGGAATTGTATCCGAGAAATGGTAAAGCTACCTAATAGTGAATTGCAGCGGGTGAAGACGGAGGTAAATAATTTGATGAAAGATTTAAATAAGAGTGAGGATTGGGTGCTTTGGAATAAGTGCGAGGATTTGGTTAGTAGTAGAGAATAATCAGAAAAAAAGTTCTTTTTATTCTCCGTGCTTTCCCTAGTGCATATGTTGTTTTAATAGCACCTATATATTAGTACGACGGATTAAATCAGTACCAAACGTACAGAATTAAGTAGGTGAGGAGAAGATGACAGAAGAAAATCGCAGTATAGACATTGCTCGGGATGTGAAAGAAAGCGTAATTATTCCTGGTAATAGTAACACTGCGACTATTACCATTACCAATTACTATTACCGTGAAGATACCAAGGTCGTATCTGTTGAATCTACTGATGCTGACGGTGAAAATCTTGCTTGTCCCTATCGCGGATTATTTCACTTCGGTCCTAATGATGCAGAGTTTTTCTTCGGACGCGAGGTATTTGTAAAAGAACTGTTTCAAGCAACTCAAACCCGTAATTTTATACCTTTATTAGGTGCATCGGGAAGCGGTAAATCTTCCGTGGTGTTGGCGGGATTAGTACCAAAACTGCAACAATCAGGTAATTGGTTATTTACTCATTTTCGTCCCGGTTCAGATCCTTTTCATGCTCTAGCTTTGGCGCTAGTTCCCCTTTACAGACAAAAAGAGGATTCTACTGACAAGATAATCCAAGCTCGTAAATTAGCACAATCTCTTAGTAATGGTGAAATTCCTCTAGGTGATGTATTTGCTCAGATTCACCAAAACAATCCTACACATAAAGTATTGTTAATTGCCGACCAGTTTGAAGAAATTTATACTTTGTGCGCGGATCAGAAAATTCGCCGTAGTTTTCTAGATATTTTATTAGCTAGTTTTCCATCTTCAAGAACTCAATCCCAATATAATCATGTGCTAGTTGCAACAATGCGGGCGGATTTTTTGGGGAATGCCCTCTCAATTCCTCAATTTGGCGAAGTGTTACGAAATGCTGATGTCAAAATTCGGTCGATGAAGCCTGAAGAACTTTCACAAGTAATTGAAAAGCCTGCCCAAAAGTTAGGAGTAAGTTTTGAAGCGGGATTGGTGGAACGCATTTTGGATGATGTGGAAGATGAACCGGGTAATTTACCTCTGCTGGAGTTTGCTTTAACGGAATTATGGAAACGGCGAAAGGGTAAACAGTTAACTCATAGTGCTTATGAAGAGATTGGTGAAGTACAAGGTGCCTTGGCTCGTCATGCAGATGAAAATTATCGCAAATTGAGTAAAACCGAGCAAGAGCAGGTACGACGAATTTTTATCCAATTAGTGCGTCCGGGAGAAGGTACAGAAGATACCCGAAGATTGGCGACGAAAGACGAATTGGGTGAAGCAAGTTGGGAGTTAGTGAAACGGTTAGCGGATAACCGATTAGTAGTCACCAATCAAAACGCACTCAAGCAACAAACTGTAGAAGTTGTTCATGAAGCACTGATTAGCAATTGGGGTGAATTGCGGCAATGGATAGATAAAGACCGGAATTTTCGCGCTTGGCAAGAGGGGCTGCGTTATCGAATACATGAATGGGAAGAGACGCAACGGGATGAAGGGGCATTGTTGCGGGGTGCTACCTTAGCCGAAGCCGAAGAAAAGCTAAAGCAACGAGGAGAGGATTTGAGTGAGGATGAGCAAGAGTTTATTCAGGCTAGCGTAGTATTGAGGGATAGGGAAGAACGAGAACGGATAGAACTCGAACGTGAAAAACTTCAACGTGAACACGAACACGAACGTGTACAACTAGAACTCGAACGTGCAAAAGTAAAGCAGCAAGAAACAGAATTAGCACGGCAAAATGAACGGGAACGTGCAACTTGAAAAGTAAAGCAGCAAGAAGCAGAATTAGCACGGCAACATAAACGGGAACGCGCACTCAGACGGATTATTTCTCTACTGACAGTGGGTTTAGTCTTTAGTTTGGGATTATCTGCTTTTGCAATCACAAAATGGTAAGAGGCAGAAGATAATAAAAGTCAGCTATCGAGTGCGAAAGTATGCCAGAGGCAGCTTCAATAATTTCTAGAGTTTGTAAGGCTAAATCGATCCATGTAACTGCATCTGGTTGTAAAGAAATTCGTCACCTAATCAAACAACACCATGAAAAAAATCCTCATCCTCTCCGCAAACCCGAAAAACACAAGTCACCTCCGCTTAGATGAAGAAGTGCGAGAAATCAAAAACACCCTGCAATTATCTCCCTATCGAGACGAATTTGAAATCATCGCAGAATCTGCCGTACAAGTTGACGATTTAACCCGCTTTTTATCTCACCATCAACCTACAATTGTTCACTTTTCCGGACATGGTACTGGTACTGATGGTTTAGCTTTAGAAGATGATTTCGGACAGCAACAACTTGTCAGTACTCAATCTCTAGCAAAGCTATTTGATTTATTTCAAGAAAAAGTCGAATGTGTTTTACTCAACGCCTGCTATAGCAAGGAGCAAGCCGCAGCTATTCATCAATACATTGATTGCGTTGTAGGGATGAATAAAGCGATTGGTGATAAAGCTGCGATTAAATTTAGCGTTGGTTTTTATACTGCTTTGTTTGCTCAGAGAAATTATCAAGATTGTTTTGATATGGGTTGTACCTCCATTGATTTACAGGGAATTCCCGAATATGCAACCCCAGAAATTAAAATTCGGCGACGAAGCTATCAAAATGAAGAAAAAATCAATCCTGTAAAATCCGATCAGAATAATAATATGAGTAACGATAACCAAGGCTCGCAAAACCGTTCAGTTTCTATTGGAGGTAGCGTTACTGGTAGTGCAATTCAAACAGGAGATTACGATACAGCCAACATAAGTTATCAACAAGTCAGTTTACCAGAACCCGAAAGCGTTAATATCCAAGCAGAATTCGATGCTTTGCGTGAAATAATAGAGAAATTAGAAACTTCAGATCGTCGTAAAATTGATAATGCTTTTGAAGATGCTCAAGAAGAGTTAAATAAACCACAGCCAGATAAAGATGAAGTGGGAGATGCATTAAACCGAGCTTTGAAATATGCGAAGAAAGCTGAAGGGTTTGCTGGTGCGATAGAAAAACTTCAGCCTCGTTTAAGTAAAACTACTGCTTGGTTGGGTGATAATTGGCATAAATTATTAGGTTTTGTTGGTTTGACAGTTTGATATTTTTATTTATTTGATGCTCACGTGCAATTAGCAATCGTAAACTCACTTCGATGCTTTGTTGGGTTACGACGCTTCGGTAAATTGATTGGTTAATTATTAAATGTTGTTGTGCGTCTAACCCAACCTACCAGTGATGTTGGGTTACGACGCTTCGGTAAAGTGATTAATTAATTATTAAATGTTGTCGTGCGTATAACCCAACCTACAACTTTAACTACTAAAACTTCAACTACAACTAAAAAACTATTCGTAGGTTGGGCTAGTAATTCCAAGTATGCATATTTGATTCTTACGACTCCTATGTATTAGTGCGGGGTATTAAATCAGTACAAGTCGATATCCGGCGTTACCCCTATAGTTCAATTATTCAACGAGGTTTTACTAATGGCTAGATTCAACTGGAGTACTAAACTCGCACTAAGCGTACTTAGCTTTTTACCCTTTTTTATGGCTGCTTCACCTGATACGGCGATCAAGTCAATGCAAGAAAAAGAAGGAAATGCACTGCATACTTTACTTGCAGGTAACAAAGCCGAAGCACGGGCTGTTACTATCGATAATTTTGGAAATAACGGAGGGACTGAGTTTGCTCCCCAAATCGTCAACGAGATTCAATTGTATACTGGTAATGTTGTAGACTCTATCAGTATCAACAGAAAACGTCATGGTGGTACAGGTGGACATGGTTCGAGGGGTTTAGTATTAGAACCAGGTGAATATATCACATGGTTGAAAATTTGCTCGGGAAACGTTATCGACTACGCAAGCTTTAGAACAAATTTAGGCAGATCGATTAGTGGAGGTGGGAAAGGAGGTAGATGCCGAACTCTAAGTAATGTCCGTGTAGTTGCAATGGGCGGTAAATCGGGAATTAGACTAGATAACATCAAAGTTTACTACATACCAAGATACCAACCACCAAGAGTTTTAAAAAGAAACGTAAATGCTATTGTTCACTTGGACAGTCCCGGCACTACACGTGAAATAATTAGAAATGAAACGTACCGCCAGCTCGAAAGCTTAACTATTATTGAGTCTCATGCAGTTGGTATTAGTTCAACAACAACTGCCAGTGCAGAGCTGTTTGGCTTTATGAATGCTTCACTCAAAAACAAGTTCAGCTATAATTACAGTTCTGTATCACAAGCCTTTAATGAGGCTGAATCATTTCTGCAAAAATTAAACAAAACCACTCAAAATATAGGTAGCGACCGAGTAGGTCTTACAGTAGTGCGTGGTAATCTCATGGAAAGTGCTGATGGAACGCGCTGGATTGTCCCTGTAGGTAGTCCGACTTATTTGAATCATCGTATAAACCAGGGACATAAGCTGCGCGGTTACTTCGATCTGACTAATCTAGCTTACAGACAATTTAACAATGCACCAGCCCGCTCTCAAAATAGAGGTATCACATATTATCGTTAGTATATTTTAGCGATAATTGAGTTATCAATGGTTATTTTTTAGTGGGAGTCCGTTCTATATCTTCTCGCTTTTATTAATATTTTCACCCATTTTTGCTCGCAGCTTAGCAATTACTTCCCATTTGATCGGCAATTAAAAAAGTCTATACACATTTTTCTTCTAGAGAGAAAACAAAATATCCCCTTCAAATTAGAAATTTTTATGAATTTCACTTGTAAAGGGGATAAATTCACGAATTGCGTCAATTGTTATTTCCAATGATGCAATTTTAGTAACTAGGAATCAAAAAGATTTTTCTCGCGTACCCGATTTGCAGTTTGAAGATTGGACGGTAGCTGTTCCCGAACAAAACGGGTAAATATATTAAATATTCAACCAAACAACGCGCTTCACTCAAAAATGTATGTTGTGGGACTTTGTTGGGTTACGACGCAATTTAAGTTAATTGGTTAATTGTTAAATGTTGTCGTGCGTTTAACTAAACTTACCATTTCATATCATAAAATTCTTGTGGGATGGGCATCCCTGCCCGTCCGAATCTATTTAATAACGAGCCGATTCCATAAGAAATGACGATATTAGAATGTGTACTACCGCGCAATAACTATCCGAAAAAATCTTTTTCAAAAAACTTTCAAACTTTCCGGAATTGACATTCTATTATTGGTATCCTATCTTAGATGAGCTAGTTATTGCTTGCTAACTATATTTAACTGGGGAACTATGGCCCCTCTTCTTATATGAAACCTTCAAAAACCCGGTCGTTATGACTGGGTTTTTGTTGTTTAAGAATCCTCTAATCAAAAATCCGATCGCAATTCTAACTAGTTGTGATACCCTATCTGAAATTAGCTACTATATTTAAGTATTCAAGATGACAAAATTAAGGGTAGGTTTACTTTTTGGCGGTGTATCTGGAGAACATGAAGTTTCTATTGTTTCAGCAAAAGCGATTTCGCAAGCTCTAACTGCTGAAGAAAATGCCAATAAGTACGAATTATTGCCTTTTTATATTAAAAAAGATGGTAGTTGGCAAAATCCCGATGTTGCACGTCAGGTTTTATCATCGGGTGAAGCATTATCAAGTGAATCTAAACCCAATCTTTGGCAATTCCCAGCAGAAGCAGAAACGGTTGATGTATGGTTCCCTATTCTTCACGGTCCAAATGGTGAAGATGGTACTATTCAAGGATTGCTAAGTTTGATGCAAGTTCCCTTTGTGGGTTCTGGGGTGCTAGGTTCGGCTGCTGGTATGGATAAAATTGCCATGAAATCTGTATTTGCTCAAGCCGGATTGCCGCAAGTTAAGTATATGGCGCTAACTAGAGAGCAAATTTGGTCAAATTCTTGCATCTTCCCCAAACTTTGTGATGACATTGAGCAAACTTTGGGTTATCCTTGTTTCGTTAAACCTGCTAACTTAGGTTCATCGGTGGGTATCGCAAAAGTGCGATCGCGCTCGGAATTAGAAACTGCTTTGGATAGTGCAGCGAGTTATGACAGGAGAATTATTGTAGAAGCTGGAGTAACAGCAAGAGAAGTTGAATGCGCTGTTTTAGGAAACGATAATCCCAAAGCTTCAACAGTCGGTGAAATCACTTACGAAAGTGACTTTTATGATTACGAGACTAAATATACTACTGGTAAAGCAGATTTACTGATTCCCGCACCATTACTAGATGCTGTAATTGAGCAAATTAAGCAGAAAGCGATACAGGCATTTACCGCTCTTGATTGCGCTGGATTAGCACGAGTAGATTTCTTTTATGTGGAAGCTACAGGAGAAATTTTAATTAACGAAATTAATACTCTGCCTGGTTTTACAGCAACAAGTATGTATCCAGAACTTTGGGCTAACAGTGGCGTTTCTTTCCCAGAGTTAGTTGATAAGCTAGTTCAATTCGCAATAGAAGCAAATTCAGTCCCAGAAAAGAATGAGGTAGCTTTAAACACCTAAAGATTTGTGAAAAAGCAGATTAAGTAGTCCAAACTTCTAAAAGAGACTACTTAAATTCATATCGCGAATACGGATACGTGAAACCTTCGTACTTTAGTACAATCTATATCTTGAGAAGTACAAATCTGAAAAAAGTCATGCAAAACACTCAGAGTGTACAGCAGGAGTCGTCTGAAGTCAAATCCGCGCCCGTTTCAGACAATAGCGAACCCGCAAGCAAAATAAATAGGTTTAGAAATGCAGCGATCTATTTGTTCGTAAATTACCCTTGGCTATTTTTGGCTGGTGCGTTGCTAATGTTTTTGGGAGGAGGTGCCCTATCAATATATAGCTTGGGTTATGTCGATGAAAGCATAAAGCGTAAAGATTCAGAAACATTACAGGCTGAGGTAATACCACCGAAAGCAACTGCTGAGACTACAGAAAGAAAAAATCCCATACCTTTATGGATGGTAGCTGCTATAGCTCTTAGTTGTGCTAGTGGATGCTTAGTGATTTTAAAAGTTCTAAACCGTCCAAAACAAAAACAAAAAGTCAAGAGGCAAGTTGTTAATCGTGATGAAATACGTTTAGCACAGCGACGCTTTCAAGCAATGGAAGCACGCTTACCAAAAAGAAAAGCACCATACCGCCCGACGGGACCGCGTAGAACTCCTATAATGGCTATGCCTCCAAAAAAACCATTACCAAAACCTGTTGTAACAGTTTTACCACCAGAACACAATTTTAAGCCGAATCAAGAAAATCAAAATTCATTGGCTGACGCAATGGATATTCGCAAGCAGACATCTTTGTCTTCAATGTTACGCAAGTAATAATTAATAGTTCTTCCGTACTTGTTATGCAGTATCAAATATTCTCAAAGAGCGAACGAAAGACGGAGAACAGAAAAAAGCGGTAAGAGGTAAAATTGCTAAATAAAGGTAATGAGGAACTTAATTAGTTAAATTTAACTAATTGATTAAAAGCTAAGTATTAACAGTAAAAAATAAGTTTGTTATTATCCACGCTTTCGAGGACTTATTATCGAGATGCGTGTTTTTGTTTGGAATGGGGAGTTAAGAATAGAAAACTCGCTTCCCTACTCCCTACTCCCTACTCCCTATCTCAATTCTTTAACTGGCAATAACTTGGTTATTAAATAGAAGAATGCATGACGAAATCCAATAATTCAACCAGAATTAAAGGATCTACATCAAAAATCTGCGAAAAATCAAGCAAATAGCGGCTTTATTGCTTTCTTTTCAAAACAAATCAAGAAACCTGCCAAAATGGCAACTAACTTCCAATTTACTCAGTTATCTTTAATCAAGATAAACGACTTCAAGGGTGTTGTTATCAGGGTGTATCACTTTAATAACAAACAGGTGATACACTTTTTACCAATAAATTATCTTTTCTTAAAGGGATATTGTTTTCTTAAGGTATGTTTTCTTAAGGGATATATATACTAACAAGATAACTAGATAATTGTCAATCACAAAAAATTAAAAAAATAAAGTTTAGTTTGCTGCATTAGGAATACCAACCGCGTACAAACGTTGCGTTGACCCAAAAACAGCCCCCAAAATCAGGGTAATGTTTGTACGTATTCCACAACGCTTCAGCAGCAAACGTAAGGGTGGGAGTGAATGCTTGTGATATGCATCCTCCCACTCTTATTTTTTGGGGAATTGTAGA
>CAYMZW010000009.1:0-38489 GCA_964395005.1 uncultured Rivularia sp. | reverse complement strand
GCAAGCTGATAGGCTGGTGTGAATACTAAATTATCCATAAATAAGAATAAATAAAAGTTTGTATCAATTGAATATTGCTTAACTCAACCTACCAGCCGATTCATACTCAACACCAACATTCTCTTGATTTACCGACAACCAACTACCAAACATTCATTTTCAACTTTTGCCAGCATATCATTGAAAGCAGAAGTGTAATTACCATTTTCATCTACAATTCTGCGGAGTGTATAATCACCAATTCCGGGAATTATACCGAACCAAATATTTTTACGTTGCCAGATATCTCCATTTTGAGAACTTTCCGAAAGGCACATTGTGGCATTTATTATCCATTTCGGAATTGGTATCCCAAATGTAATGGGTGTAATTTGCGATTTTTGTAGAGTTTTGTCTTCAAATTGAATTTTGTAAGTAATCTGACTCAACCAACAAGAAATAAGTAATAATGTTCCTGGAATGGAGTTATGAAAAGTCCACTGTAATTGTCCAAATACTGGTAGAAACAAAGTATTATTTTCGGCATCCCATTCTAAGTTGTACATGGTAATACAATCATCTGGAAGTGGATTGCCATCCATGAAGAATACACCTTTAAGGATATTTGGTAAATTAGTTTCTTTAACTGGCTTCATCCAGGTGGCAATGTTATCAAGTTGTTTGTTTTCGATTTTGAAATTCATAATTCGATTGTAGATTTTAGATTTTATGCTCGCTTCCTAGTAGAAGATTACCTATTGAATAAGAGTGGGAAGAGGGGGAAGAAAAAAAGAATTTTTATAAGTCATTTTAGAGCGGGAGGGAGCAATGCCCAATCCCCAATGCCCAATCCCCTATGCCCGATGCCCTATTTTGTTGCAAAACCTTGTAAAACTAATTCATTAGGAGTGACGGCGGTAACTTTTTCAAATTCCCATTTAACTTCTGTAATTGAATCCCATTTATACTTTTTGAACAGGTACAAAACGAAGATATTGATTAAGCCAATAGATAAATCTCTTCCAGGACAAGCTCGTTCGTGTCCGTGACCATTCCAAGATAAAATATCAGAATAATCGCGTTCAATATCGAAACTATCTGGATTTTCATATCTGGCAGTATCTCTATTCGCAGTAAATATAGAGCCTATTAAGCGGGTACCTTTTTGAAATGGACATTTTGTTTCACCGATTTCAATTTCTCCAGGCTCCTTGGCTAGCTGACTAACAAATCTTACTGCTGGGTAAAGGCGAGCGGTTTCTAAAATTACTTTGTTAGTTAAAATCGAGTTTTTCAAAGCATCTGGATTCGGAGTTTCTTGTTCGTTCCAAACTGTATTCACTTCAGAAATTACTTGATTTCTTAAAGCTTCATCCAGACATAAAACTCCAATTGTGGAACCTAAAAGGGCACTAGTACCAAGAGTTCCGGCAATATGAATCATGTCGAAAAGACTATTAGCAATTTGATGCTCGTTCAAATTGTATTGGGCACCTGTTTCAACATAAGATGACCATAAGGGAGATTGTTTGTATCTCTGGGTTAATTGCTTCCGATGTTTCACGCTTGGTGCTGTTAATAATCCCAAGGTATATTTGTTAAGAAAATTCGGCAGAGTTGCGAGAAGCAGCTTTTTATTGTAACCAGTTGATGCGGTAACTTCTTCTTCGGATAATGAGATTTGAAAAACAACTTGATGCAAAATTTTCAGCATCATTCTTGGTAAGTCTTTAGCAATCTGTAATTCATTTTTTTGGGCTGCTTCTGATAAGCATCGATCGACTAAATTACTTAAATTTTCGATATCTTCGGCGGGTTCTGGTAAAGCTTGTAAAAATAAAGCACGCGCTCCGGTATGTTGAGTACCATTCATTCCCAAACTCAAGGGATTGTTAAGCAAATAACTCGAAGCAAGCATTCTAATAATACCTAAATCGTTTCCCCGTTGTTGAGGTTCGACTTGCATTAATTTCTTAACTTCTGCATGAGAAGTATGTATGATTGCTTGATCTCCCCCAAAAAATTTGTCTCCAAAAACTTCCTTTGCTGTATACAGAAAACTCTTAAATTTCCGCACCAATAAAAAGGCATCTTGGTAATATAATCGTAAACGTAGACTTTGACCAATTTTGCTGTCATAGCCGACTTTTGCTAAAGTACGGGAAAGTTCAATTTGAGCTTTTTGGGCTTTAATAACTTGTTCTTTAATTGTCATGATTTTCCTTTGATTTATTTTGACTTATTTTTATTTACAGGAACAATTCAAAATTTTCCTAAATGTAGTGCGTGAACTGAATTAGGATGTTGGGTTGCGCTTTGCTTAACCCAACCTACAACTATGATTTAGGAGCGCTGAAGCGCAACTACGAACAAAAAACTACTAAATATTGATACTTTGGGGAATTTTTGAAGGCAGCAAATATTCGTAAGTAGGACGATTTTGATTGCGTTGATGAATAGTAGCTTCAACTTCTATTAAATTATTTCGGAATGCTTGCAATGCTGGTTTTACTAAGGCATCTTTGAAGTAATTATCTGTGTAATCACCTAAAATTTTGTAGTAAATAGATCCAAGTATATAGACTAGATTCAATTGTTCTTGCGCTTGCTCTAGAGGTGGAAGTAAATTTAAGTAATCTTGTTGTGTAACTTCACCTTTGAGGATTGAAGCAGGCTGATAACCAGCTAAAGGTACTGCTGGAGCGTAATTCATCATGTCTCCTTGGGGGAAATTAACCGCAGCATGTTGAGCGCTAGCAGTAAAAATAATCAGCGTAATCGCATCAATTAGGTAATCTAAGGTTTGAATCAGCCCATGTTGTTGACCAAAATCTGGAACTCTTCCGCCATCAAAAGCCCCTGCTTCAATAGCCCAATTCTGAAGTTTAGTGTCATTTTGAACGTCTGCATCGCTTTTGTAGTAAATGCTTAAATAGTCGCTAACCCATTGATGAATTGCATTCCAAATTAATAGCGCATCATCGCGGTATGGATAAACGGGTAGCTTTTCAATGTCATCTACTCCGCGTTTCTGGAATTGGTTAGGTAACATTGCTTGATTGAAACCATAGCTTTGCAAACCAACTGCTGCTAAAACACGGGAATTATCAATAGTCGATGCAAGTAATTTATCCACACCTCCACCAGCAGCAATCAGACTCCTTTGGGCTGCATCATTTATTGCTAAAGTACCTTCAAAATGAGGACGCAACAATATGCTTAAGGGATGATTATTTGGTAATTGACGATGAGTTGCAACAACAAAGGGACCTACAAATAAGTGAGTACGTCCTAAATGAGTTACAGCTTCGTGGAAGTTAGCATCTGCGATTTGGACGATAGTTTTTGCAAATAACCAAGCGTATTTGTCTGATTTTGGCGTGAATATAGGATTATCCTGGGGATTTTGTCCGCACTGAATCGCAACTGGACGCATTAACTGCGATTCATCGGAATTTTTCGGAACTGCAAATAACGCCAAGGGAGCATAAATATACTTTTGTTGTTTGGGAAAAGTACCGTTAACAGCACCATTCAAAATTCCATAATCAGCCAAATAGAGCCTTCCTTCCTCTCCCGCTGCGGCTAAGGAATCATCTCCCATTACTTCCTGATATTGAGCTTCGGTAACAGGAAAGCGATCGCCCAATTTATTAACCCGCTCGATTATTACCGGATTGTATCCAGCTACCCGCATATAAGCAAATTGTTCGTCTGTAGAGAAATCATCGGCTATCTTGGGTACTCCCATCACAGGGAACAACTTTTGATAATCTGTTAGGGATGTGACGTGCCCTGTAGGGCGCTGTTTATATAGAAGAGCCTTAACTTCATTCAGGGAATCTTGGAAAATTGAAAGTCCACTTTCCCTAAGTATAGAGAAGAACAAATCCTCTATTTCCTTATAATCTTCTGATAATCCTGTCAGTAATTTAGGAATAATTTGTAAAACTATAGCAGTAGTACGTAATTGAAAGGGAATTGCTCCTTTAACTAATACTTCGAGCAGGAAAAGTCTGACATCATCGCGAACATTCTCAGAGCCACGATTTCCCCGGTTTGCAATTAGAGTATTGATAAAAACAACTTTTAATACTCCAGCTAACAAACGCAGCCAACCAGTAGAAAAATTTTCATCACCAGGAAGCTCATCCACCATCGCAATAGGTGGAATTTGGCTATAATTATACTTGTATTCACGTCTAGCAACTTCCAATTCATCAAGGGATTGCATATTTTTGTAGTTGCTTTGTGATAAATCGGTCATATATAATTTTCCTCCCCCAAAACGTTTTATAGATATAACTTCAACTGCCAATCGTAAAAAACGGGTTTTTTCATTTTTCTTAATGAAAATAGTTAATTTGTTGGCAATGCTAACTTATTTAGATAGGGAATAGCAGATGGAACTTATGCAGTTGTTAACGGTTATTCTATTTATGTTAACCTTTCGCTAAAAGGTAATGGTGCAATATTAATTACATCCCACGCATAAAGATGTAAATTAAGCTGTTGTGTATTTAAATTGTGATTTTGGACGGGCAGGGATGCCTATCCCACAAGAAAATAGTGATTTCGGACGGGCAGGGATGCCCATCCCACAAGAAAATAGTAATTTAGGACGGGCAGAGTTGCCCATCCCACAATAAAATAGCAATTTTAGATAATTAAAATTAAATGCGTTTTAGCTTAAAAATCCCATCAACTATAATAAAATCCATCATCAGGTAACTTACCTCCTAAAAACTTAGGATTTTGTTCTATCAAACGCTCAAACCAAAATTCTAATTCTTCTTTAGCTTCAGCAGCCGTTACCATTTCTAAAGGAGTGTACTGCAAAGAATTTTTAATGATTGGTGCTTTTAAACCGAGGTTTTCTGCTCCCAATTTAGCCGCAGCATCGGGATTTTGTTTTACCCAATCAACTGCGCTTTTCAGTTCTGTTTGAATCACTTGAATAACGTCGGGATGCTGTTCGATTAAGGAAGTTAAAGCTAAAGTTCCAGCTTGAGGAATGCGTGGTTTGCGGTTAGTTACTCTTCCCCATTCTTCCTGTAAATTCAATACTCTTCTTATTTGTAAGTTTTGCTGTTTGCCTCTAATTTCAGCGCCAGTACCTGCGGGTTCTGAAAGTAATGCAATATCACCTTTACCGGCTAAAAGTAACTGTACTGCTTGAGCAAAATCAGTGGTATATTCAATTTTCATATCGGTTTGTGGATTCAAATTATTTGATTTTGCCAAAAAAGTAAACAACTGAGAAGGAAGCCCACCACGGAAGGGAATTAAAATAGTTTTTCCTTTTAAATCTTCCCAGGTATTTACATTTTGATTGGTTGAAAATACATATAAAATACCCCAAACCAAAACGTTTAATAATTTAACACCGACTCCCTTTTGATATAAATTTGCGGCTAAAGAAGTGGGAGTTGCAGATACTTGTAGTTTACCTGAAACCGCATCAGCCCTTAATTGATCGTGAGTTTTCCATATTCTAAAATCTATTTCCTTAACTGCTGCTTGTAGTTGGCTTTGTTTTGCCAGATAAGCCATTAAAATAGTGATTACAATTGGCGAACCACCGATGCTAATATTATTTAAAATACCTTGATTGCTATTTGTAGAAGTATTTTGTTCGCTACAGCCATACAAATGAGAACCTAAAGTTAAACCAGTAGTAGCTGCTATTATTTGTAAAAATCGACGACGATTGGTAATTTTCATTTGATTATTTTCCGACTTAGTAATATTTAAAAAATTTAGCTGAATAGTGATTAGGGAATAGAAAAATATGATTTTTAAATTTATACAAATGCTGAACAAATATAAAAATTATTTTGAATTCCTAACTGCTCACTGTTAACTGTTAACTGTTAACATCAAAACAACTAGCAACTTGAGGAACAGTTAACAGCGAAGAAACAGTTTTGTAAATATATGCTTCATCGCGATTGATTCCTGATTCTGGTTTCCATTCATATACTATTTTGCTTGGTGAAGCGGATAAGATGATGATTTTATTACCCAAGCGAACTGCTTCGGCTAAATCATGAGAAACTAATAGAATCCCTAAATTTCGAGTATTTAATAGTTGTAAAATTAAATCTTGTAATTGTCTTCTTCTCCCAATATCTAAACTACTAAAAGGCTCATCGAGTATCAAAAAATCTGGTTCGATCGCTAAGGCTCTTCCTAATGCTACTCTTTGCTGCATTCCACCACTTAATTGATGGGGATACCGATCTATTGCTTGGTAAATTCCTAATTCTTTTGCTAATTTTAAAGCTATATAGCGACGTTTTTCAAATGATATTTTTTTGACTTTTAACCCAAAACTAATATTTTCTAAACAGGTTCGCCAAGGAAGCAATCTTGGCTCTTGAAATACATAAGAAGTTGTATTAAATTGATTGTCAATGATTCCACTTTTAGCAGGAATTAATCCCGCAATTATTTTTAATAAAGTAGTTTTGCCGCATCCAGAAGGACCAGTTAAACAGATTATTTCACCCGGTTGAACGTTAAAACTAATATTATCAATAACTATTTGGCGTTCGTATTTATGAAATATATCTTTGACAACTAATCCCAATTTTAAACCTTCCTTGCACTATTGCGCCAAGGTTCCAATTTCACCCGTAATGGTAGTAAAATGACATATTCTGAAATCAAAATGATCGTTAAAACAACGCAAATCCAAGCCATTACTTCAGCAGTTTCTAAATTTGTTCGCGCTAAATTTAATTCAGCGCCAATCCCGGTTTCCGCTGATAATAATTCTGCCATTATCCCCAATCTAAAAGCCAAACCCACACCTGTAGTTAAAGCTGTAAATAAATAAGATAATAAGTGAGGAAAATAAATATCTAATAGCAAAAATCGCTTGGGAGTACGAAACAAACTCGCCATTTCTAAAAGTTGGGAATCGGTTGTATTTATTCCATCAACAGTACTAATAAATATAATTGGCAATGTCGCGACAGCCACTGTAAATATAGACGTAGCACTACCATTTCCAAACCAAAGTAATGCTATAACTATCCAACCGATGGGTGGTATCCCTTGGAAAGCAGCAATTGTAGGAGCAATAAAACGTCTAAACCAGGGTATTAATCCCGCACAGATTCCTAAAATGGTTCCAGCTAAAACCGCGATCGCGAACCCAGTAAAAATATGAAAAATACTAGCCCATACCGCAGTGAATAATTGATTGGTAATTAGCAGATATTTCAATGCATTAAAAGTTTCGATAGGAGAAGGTAAAACCACAGCACTATAGTTTCTTGCTGCCAAATACCAAATAATTATAAAAGTACTCAAACCTGACAATTCAGGTAAAATATCTTTGATAATTAAGCGCATTTTTTTACCCATCGATAATCGTTTTATTTATTTATATATAATTTTTCAAGCCAAACTTTAATAATTACAATAACATTATCACTTTTGTCAAAAGACAACTTGTCATATTTCAAATTCCCTCTCCTTAGCAAGGAGAGGGATGTCCGGAAGGACAGGGTGAGGTTTCTATTAAGGAGAGGGATGTCCGCAAGGGCAGGGCGAGGTTTTTATTGTAGAAGAAAATCGACTATGTTTGACGGATTGTCTTTTGACACAATCTAAATAATCCTTTAAAGATTTTCAAAGATGGAATCAACATCTATTCTAATTAAATTATCAAAAACATGAAATCAAAAACCTGTTACATACTGACATTAAATTACGCTATCCTCGCATCATTTATATCTATTACAACTGAAGTTAAAGCCGCTTCCGCATCTACAAAAATAGAACGTTTAAAAAATGCTTTAGTTACAACAAAAAATGATTCTAAAGATTATCAAAAAAATAGCGATCGCGATTTGTTGTTCAATCAAATATCTCAAACTAATATTGATAGCGAAATCTATAATAACGAACAATCTCAAGTAACTTCGGTATCACAATTAGACGATGTTTCTCCTGGTGATTGGGCTTTTGAAGCTGTACGCAGTTTAGTGGAACGCTATAACTGTATTTCCGGTTATCCAAATGCTACCTTTCGGGGAAACCGAGCCATGACTCGTTATGAATTTGCTGCTGGTTTGAATGCTTGTTTAAATCAAATCCAAACTTTAATTCAATCTAATGCTCGTAATTTACCAACTCAAGAAGACTTAAATGTTTTACAAAGATTGCAATCAGAATTTTCCGCAGAAATCGCAACTTTGAGAGGAAGAGTAGATAATTTAGAAGCAAAGTCAGCATCTTTAGAAGCAAATCAATTTTCAACTACAACAAAGTTACGAGGAGTAGCTGTTTTCTCTTTAAATAGTGCATTCGGTGACGAAAAAGCTGATGGAAGTGGTGAAGATGTAGAAGATAATATTGTTTTCAATAACCGAATGCGTCTTAATTTTGATACTAGTTTTACAGGAAAAGATTTATTAAAATTACGTTTGGATGCATTGGATATTACTACTTTTGGTAATAATGTCACCGGAACAAACATGACTCGTTTAGCTTACGAACGTAACACTAACAATCAAGTAGATATCGGCAAACTTTTCTATCGTTTTCCTGTTAATAAAAAACTTAGATTTCATATCGATGCAACTGGCGGGCGTTTTAATCTTAATGCTTCCAATAACTTCAATAAATTATTTGCTAACCCGATAATTGGTTCCATTTCTCGCTTCGGAAGATTTAATCCGATTTATATTCAAGGTGCTTTAGGTGCGGGAATCACAGCAGTATACGACTTTGATAAATCCCTGAGTTTATCATTAGGATATCTTGCTAGAAACGGCAATAATCCCAACGATAAAAACGGACTCTTCGACGGTTCCTATGCAGCTTTAGCGCAGTTAGCATTTAAACCCAGCAAAAAAATCGATTTAGGCTTAACCTACGTCAGAGCTTATTATCCCGGTGGTAGAGCATTCGTTTCTGGAGCAACTGGAAGCAGATTGGCAAACGCTCCCTTCGGCGGAATCGCTACATCGGCAGATCACTTTGGTTTTCAGTCAAGTTTTCGTTTGAGTAAAAAAGCAGTAATATCCGGTTGGGCTGGTTTAACAAATGCTCAAGCAGAAGATAGCGGTGTTTTTAATGGTGTTGCAGTTAATGAAAATGACGATGCCGATATATTTAATTGGGCTGTTACTTTAGGTTTACCAAACTTAGGGAAAAAAGGAAGTTTGGCAGGTTTTGTAGTTGGACAACCACCGACGGTAACTGATAGCGATGCTGTGGAAAATGATGATAAATCTTGGCATTTAGAAAGTTTTTATCGTTATCCCGTGAATGACAATATTAGTATTACTCCTGGTTTATTAGTGATTTTGAATCCAGAAGGAAATGACGATAATGATACTATTTATGTAGGAACTTTAAGGACGGTTTTTAGATTTTAGGAATTTATGGTATTGTGAAATACTTTTAAACGCAAAGGTACGCGGAGGTAAGCGCAAAGGAGCGCGGAGAAATTTTAAGATGGTAGATTAATATTGGAGCGTCGAAGAAATGGAAGCATTAATTTAATAAGGTGAAAGAGAGAATTAGTATTAAGTGATATCAGTTTTGATTTAGTTCACTTAACGCATGATTTATAATTAAATAGAACGTTGACCTTATACAATTATCCTAACTTAATTAAATGCAACAAATTACAGTCCAAGAAATTCAACGAAATCCTTCAAAGTATCTAAACCAAGTTGAAGCAGGTGAAAGCTTTATTATTGTCCAAGAAGATAAACCTATTGCCGAACTTAAACCAATTACAAACAGCAAAGAAAATTATAAAAAACCATCACGACCAATTGGTTTGTGTAAAGGAGAATTTACTGTACCCGATTATTTTGATGCACCTTTGCCAAAAGATATTTTAGATGCATTTACATATTCTTCTTAAATCGTAAAAAATATAAAATTAAATAAATCAATTACCAATTACCAATTACCAATTCCCAATGCCCGATCCCCAATCCCCAATTCCCAATTATCATGTTTAACGATTCATCATTCGATTTCATGGCGATTATTTACGCTATTCTCAGCATTGACTCCATTTTACGTTTATTCAACAATTGGGGTTCATTCTGGGATGACAAGGTAACTGCCAAAGATAGATTTTTATTAGAAAGAGTTGCTGTATTTATCCTAATTCCTTTAGGAGTATTTTTTCACGAAGTTGGACATGCTTTAGCTACTTTACAGGTAGGTGGTGAAGTTAGGGAATTTCAATGGCGAGTTGCTTGGGGTTATGTTATCGCTGTGGGGAATTTTCTTCCTGTAGAATCTTGGTGGATTGCGTTTAGCGGTAATTTAGTTTCGATTGCTTTAGGTTTTTTAGCGATTTTAGCGGTACCTTTGGTTAAAAAAGCAGTTTTAAAACATTTATTTTATACTTTTTCTCAAGCTCAACTTGTTTTCTCGCTGGTAGCTTATCCGCTGCTTTCATTCACTGCTTTTCGCGGAGATTGGATACAAATATACGATTTTTCGGTAAAACCATACGCTCAAATAACTCTGGGAATACATTTATTTCTTGTTTTTACTCTGTGGTTAAATTCTAAAACTAAGTGGTTAGCAAAGTTATTAAAATTACCTAGTTTAGAAACAATTCAAAATAATATAAATGAAAAAATAATTGCTCAAACCGAACGTTTAATTATTCGCGAGTTTCAAGTTTTGGATATTGAAGCATTAGCGCAAATTCTAGCAAAGCCGGAAGTGATGCAGTTTTCACTTGATGGTGTATTATCTACTAAACAAACAGCGGTGAAAATTCAAAGCTTTCTCGATTCTTATCAAAAAAATGGTTACGGTAAATGGGCGTTAATTGATCGTCAAAGCGGACGTTTAATTGGTTATTGCGGGATTGCTGTTGAACAAATAGAATGGAAGTTTGAAAATGAATTGGGTTATAGAATTGATTCGGAGTTTTGGGGACAGGGTTTAGCAACTGAAGCAGCGAAAGCTTGTTTGGAATATGGTTTTGATAAGTTGAATTTTGATTATGTTTTGGGAATTGTGGAACCTGATAATAATGCTTCAATAAAGGTTTTGGAAAAAGTTGGGATGGAATTTATTAAAGAATTAACATGGCGTGGGAAGCTTGTTTGTATTTATAAAACGATGCGCGAATAACCTTACACCACACAAAATCATTCTGCAAAATTAGAAATCCCCGGAGAAACAAGCACAACTCGAAAACCGATGAAACTGTACCTATATTTGCGCTCGTTTCCGAAGCGAAACGCACAACGACAATCCCAAGGAAGGCTAAACCAAGAGCCACCACGCAGCATACGATAACGATTATCATTATTATTCACCCAAGCACTACCGTTAGTTGGCATTCCACTGTAATTTTTGTGCCAGCTATCTTGACACCACTCCCATACATTCCCATGCATATCATAGAGTCCAAAGGCATTAGCAGGAAAGCTACCGACATCTGTGGTTTGTTGTAGGGAGTTTCCCTTGGGTGCAGAGCCGTAACTATAACTGCCGTTGTAGTTAGCTAAATCGGTAGTAATAGTTTCGCCAAAGTGGAATGGAGTAGTCGTGCCAGCCCGACAAGCATATTCCCATTCAGCTTCGCTAGCCAAGCGATAGGTTTTTCCAGTCTTTTGAGATAATTTTGCACAAAATTCTACTGCATTATCCCAAGTTACGCATTCAACAGGTTTTTTTTCACCTTTAAAATGAGAAGGATTTTTACCCATGACTGCTTGATACTGTGCTTGGGTGATTGGAAATTTACCCATAAAAAAGGGTTGAATATTTACCTTTTGCTGTGGTTTTTCATCGTCGGATTGTTCTAATTCATTCTCTGGGGAACCCATGAGAAAACTACCACCAGGAATTTTCACCATTTCTAGGAATACGCCGTTACCTAAATCTTCTGGGAAAAACTCGGCTCGTCTGCGACTGCGTTTAATTTCATAGGTAGTTGATGTTAAGGTTTCGCCAAAAAATCCAAAAATTCCAGAACGTTTTTCTATGTTTCTTACTGTTAGGTTGGCTGTCTCGAAATCAAACGGCTGGGTTTGAATAAATTGTGAAGATGATTGTCTTTGCTGTTGTATTCGTTTTTGAGCTTCTTGCTGTTGGGCTTCTCGATTTAATAATCTTACATACTCATCTTTAATTTTGTAGTGTTTTTGAAATTTATTTAATTCAGATCGATCTTTTTCTGCGAGCGGGTATCCTGTAGCTGCTACTCTCTTAGCAAATTGTTGCTTGTAAATCTGTAATGGCTGTAATACTTCTTTTCGGATTGAACTAGCTTGTTCATCCGTTAATTTTAGTTGTTTTTGTAAATGATTGAGTATGTATGATTCTTCCCATGAATTAACCCCATCACTAGCAAATTCTTCAACTTTCTGACGATATTGAGCAATACTAGTTTGTTCTTGTGTGGTTATAAGCGAATTAAAAGGAGAAATATCGGTAGCATCGCGAGCATCTGCTGGAGATGAAGCAAGTACCGGAGTGGTAGCTATCTTTTCTCCACAAAAATCTTGTTTTTTCAACAGTTGAGGAGTCAAATGCTCTGGAATACCCGCCATGTGGATGACTCTGCAACCAAGTTCATATGCAAATTCCACATTTCTGCCAGCCCCTAAAGCATCGTAAAATCCGATAGCAAATTTAATCGCCGCTGCATCTCCAATTTCTTTACTCATGCCGATAACATAATCAATATGTTGAGCGATCGCCTTTGCTTGAATCTCGGAATAGCAAGCATTAAGCACTACACATTCTATTTCAACAGCGAATAGTTCAAATAGTCCAGCTAACGCTTCTGCATCAACTAGCATTTGTTGTCCGTTGTTATCTTCAAATACTAAGCCTTGTTCACCCGAACCATGTCCGGAAAAATGAATAATTTGGGGTTTATAATCGAGAATATAGCGGTGAATATCTATATTTCGTGATGCTTGTACTGACTCGATTTTAAATTTATCTCGTTTCCTTGCTCTTTCTAAACCTTGCTTAATTTCACGAATCTCCTCACCCAGTCTTAGTGTTCTTGTGCCTTTGGGATTAGCTGACATTACTAAGATTGTTTTAACGGAATTGTTACCGTTCATTACAAAAATTTTATTAAATACTATATCTATAAATAGGGAATTTAAGTTGCGACTTATGCAGTAGGTAGATATCAGATGAAAAAATAAAATCTCCCTTTAGGTAGGGAGTAGATAAGGAATTTGTGCGTTTTTCAATTTTCATTCACCTGGCATTTTTGGGGAAGGAGAAGTACTTGGGGATTAGTACTTCACTCTACAAACTTTCATCTTTTAAACCTTTACACCCCCTGAACTCAAGCTTATCTGAGTGCCATTAACTGTAAGTTGAGATTCCATGCCACACTTGGTACAGAATTTGTTATTAATTAAATTATTCTGACCGCAATTAGAACACAAAATTTGTTCTAGATTATTATTTTTATCAGCAAAAGTCGAATCGGATGAATCACTCAATTGTTCGGCGATCGCCAAAGGTACATTTATTTCTTGACCATTAGCTTGGCTACAGTCTTGCAATGCCAACAAGAAACCTGCAATGTCCTGTATATCCTCATTAGCACTAACTTGATTCCAAAACTCGTCCCAAAACTGCGGATTTTTTTCGCTAAGTTCCAACACCCGCATAGCAGCAAAATATTCAGCTAAGGGATCGAGTGCAAAGCGGATTTTATCTTGGGCTGCACCAATAGTTTGAATCAAACGCAGGCGTTTTTCAAGATATTGGAGACGAATTTCTGCATCTTCGCCTTTAAGAGAAGCTAAAACAGCATCTCTATTAGCAGTTGTCGGTCGGAAAGTTTGTTTTAAACACTCCCAAGCAATGATTTTGGCATCTTGTCGCACCGTGCGATCGCTCAATTTATGATCGTCGGTGACGCTACGGTTAAGTTCGTTAACATACCCCAGCATTAAATCGGGGATATTACCAGGTGTGAGTAAAGGTACTTGCTGAATTTCCTCAACTTTACCAGCAATCAACTGATCGGCATAAAGTTTTGCTAATAGTGCAGTTACTTTTCGCCCTCCCACCATTTGCGATAAACGAGTACAAGCTTGGAAAAATTCAGGATCGGTAAATAACTCTCGTTTATTTGCCTGGACTAAATAGGCTTCCATGAAGGTTGATAGGCGATCGCCTTGAATAAGTAAAGGCTTGAGGATTGTTTTGGGAACTTGACCGAGCTTTTCTTCATAACGTGAGGTGACAACTAAAGCATTAGCATAGAAATCGGGAGATTCTGGGCGAATTGCTTTGCGTGTGGTTTCGCTCATTTCTGAAAGATGATCTACAATCACCAAAATCCGGCGTTGTCTCAATAGACGTTCTAGTAATTCTTCAGAAATAGATTCGCTGTCATCGATTAAGTATTGTAATTGTCCTTGAATTGCCTCCATCAAAGCCGAGATTGAAGATGATTTTCTTACCTTACCCCGCTCAATTTCAATTTCATCTGGAATTTCCAATTCTTCCTCAATCAACACTGGCAACATCTTGTGTTTGCACAGACGTTCTGTTTCATCATTTGACATTGCCCATTTAGCAATTTGACACGAAAGAGTTGTTTTACCTACTCCCCCCTGCCCTTGAATCAGCAGACAAGCACGCTTTTTTTGAAAACTTGGACGCAAATCTTTACCAGTAAGTTGGGCAACAGACTTGCCATTTTTGATCGCAGGGGTAGGGATATAAACGTTTCTATTGCTTACGGTATCTTTTTGCTCGAATGCTTCTTTAACTGATTTGAGGTGTGCTTCTACCCAAGCATCTAGTACTCTAGGGTGATATTTCAGCATCAGCAGCAACCAGTTAAGTGATATCTCTTGATCAATATAAGGCAATTTAAAGCTACCAACAGATTGCAGGGCTTTATCAATTTTGATCAACCATAAGGGACGTAACCCAAATATGCCAAACAGTATAGCAAGGTAAATTATAGGTAGCCATACCGCAGGGTTTGTCAAAATTTGCTTGAAGAGTTGACGATTTCGCAATTGTCCAAGGCTTGATTCTATATTTTGTATATCTGACTTTAAAGAATTCCTTTCCTTTTCTTCTAGGGCTTCTAAATTTTCCAAAGCTTTCTTGAACAAAGGTATGGCATCCTTTAAATCTTTCGTTTTTAGTTGATTGCTTTTTGCTTTTTGCTCAAATCTAGCAGCAATTTCTCTTATAGCTTTAGTAGTACCAGTACGCACATAAGCTGGTGAAGATTTTTTTGCTAATGCATCATTCAATGTAGGTAAAACCTGCAAAGCAGCTTCAGGATCTAATTCTCTGCATATGTTTCCTAAAGCTTTTACCGCACTTTGACGCATAGTAGAGTTTTTTTCATTTTCATACGCTTCGATAATGTCATCAACAGCCGATTTTGCATGAAAACCTGTATTACCCAGAGCATCAGCAGCATATCTACGCACCCTCCAAGCAGGGTCTTTCAGTGATTCTGTTAAAATATCTATAGCTTCTTCATCGTGCAGATGTTTATGCATCTGGGCTAACGCTTCAGCAGCATTTACACGTAGATTTGTATTATTTAGACTACGGTCTTTTAGTGAATCGAGTAGAAAAGGAATAATTTTTTCGGCTTGTTCTTTTTTCATATCCGTAGCAGCTGTCCTTAAGGCTTCAAGTGCTGCAAAACGTACCCGTGAATTTTCCGTTTCATTAAGTATTATGTCAATCAGTTCTGAGATAGCACTTCTTGCACCAATAGATTGAATTGCCTTAATCTTACTCAGTAAAATCTTATTATCTTCCTCGGTTTTTAGTAGATTTTTCAACTCTCCTACAGACTTCCGATCCAAAACAGGATCAACACTTGAACCAATAGCTTTCAACGCATTCGTAGCAGCAAGACGTACTTCTTCATCTTCATTGTTTAGATTCTGTTGAAAAAGTTCAATTGCACTACTTTTGTCATTATCAGTTGCATCTGAGGAATTATATTTCTCTAAAGCTTTATCTATTTTCTCTGTATTCCTTTCAACATCTGATTTACTTTTACTTTCTACCTGCTGAATTTGACTTACCTTTGTATTTCCTGTAGTTTCCGCTAAAGCTGTATTACTTAAAAGCAATGGTGATGAAATCGATAGCAATGTCAGTGCTATTTTTACAGTTAGCTTTTGTGGTTGCGAAAAAGTTGATTTGAAGTGCTTGAATAAAGTCATAATTACTACACATCCCTGTTTTATTACTACAAAAGGCTGCGATGTTCCAAGTCTTCATACCTGTTCTATAAACAATTATTTTTATCCATTTTGATGTATTCAGTAGCTAAATTTTGTAGCCTACATCTAGGTATAAAATAGTCAATTAGATTGAAACAGAAGTTAAACTTGGGCAATTTGCCTTTCTATATTTCTTATAGGTGTTAGTTTTATAGACTTATGCACTGAACTTAAACTTGATAAGATATATTTACAGTAATGAAACCCATCGCCCCGTCCGAATGTACCTTTAAAAGATGAAATATGCTGTAAGTAATAGATGGTACTTTAGCGCAAGCGCATAACGCAACGGCAATAAAGCGGCTTTGTTCATCCACACCGTTTTTTGCCTCCCCTACAAAACTATTACCCATTCTCAATCCTTAAGAATCCGCTGTTCAAATTCCTTTGCTCTTTTACGATTAGGAATTCCAGTCATCAGCCTTTCTACAAGTTGCTTTGGAGTCAATTCTGGATTTTCTTCTAAAGTATCTCTAATTACAACACTAGCAAAAGGCCCTACAAAACTACTAAATTCTCTACGACAACAATCTACAAAATCTGGGTGACTAATTGCAGGAGTAGTTGTCAAACTTGAAACTGATTGAATTAGCTTTTCAGATTGTTCTGTTTTATATTCTTTGAGAAATTTGATGTTCTTTCTAAAACTTTCTGCTCGTTGGGCATTTGGAATCTTTTGAGCTAAAACTTCTACAAAATCTTTGGACACTATATCGGGATTGTCTGCCAAAGTTTGTTCCATCACCATGCTAGCTAATGGCCCTACAAAATTAGTCAGCTGTTGCTTACAATAAACTATAAATTGTGGATTTTGAGAAACTGGTGTTTGTGCGAGTAGTTCAAAATGATTTTCATTGTCCGCATTCTGCTGTTGATTTTGTTGAGTTCTTCTCGGTAATATACTCGAAATAATGCCACCTAATGACATTTTTGGCTTCAATTTTTTATTAGTAACCGTTTGGTTAGAATTAATATTATAAATTTGATTATTCTCAAGTTCAATTATTACTTCTTTTGCCGATTGATAACGTTCGCTGGGTACTGCTGCCAACATTCTATTAAGAATTTTAGCCAAAGAGTTACTAACATTTACATGAGATTGCCAATTCCAATTTAAAGAATCGTCTATTAATAAATGCGGCATTTTCCCAGTCAACAAAATCAGCGCACTAACAGCAAGTGCGTACATATCGCTTGAAGGAAAACACTGCCCCAAACGCAATTGTTCTGGTGGAGAATAACCGATTTTTCCTACCATCGAAGCTTGTCTAAAGGATTGTGAAGAACTACTTAAAAATAGTCGGGTAAACTTCTCTTTCACCACTCCAAAATCAATCAATACGGGTTTTGATCCATCTTTGGGAAGCATGACATTTTCTAATGAAATATCGCGATGAATAATATTACAACCGTGAATATATTCTAAAACCGGCAGCATATCCGAAAGCCATGTTCTTACTTCCTCTTCCGAAAATGGCTTTCGAGTTTTAGAAAGACGGTCATCTAATATTTGTAGATAAGTTTTGCCATCAATATATTCCTGAACAATAAACAGTTTTTCTTCATGAGTTAACAAAGCCAAAAACTGAGGAATTTGTTGATGTTTGATTTGATATAGAACTTTTGCTTCTCGTTCAAATAGTTCTTTTGATTTCTTAATAACGCTCTCGTTTTGGGTATCTGGTAAAAACTCTTTGAGAACGCAGGGTTCATTAAAACGCTGATTATTCAGAGCCAAATAAGTTCTACCAAACCCACCTCTTCCCAAAGTTTTTTGAATAAGATAACGATTATTTATTAGAGTTCCTGGATTAATTTCAGCGCTCATTTTTAAGTTATTATTTCGATATAAATATGATTTCTAATTAAATAGGGTTAAATCTAACGGCTTATGCATAGAATTGTAGCTAAAATATTACAAATTTAGAAGTATTTCAATGAAATTTTTTGTATAAATTGGATACATTATTTCACATTTAGTATCTTGATGATACATTATTTTGATCGTATACAGAAGAAACAGGGAACGGGGAACAGAGGGAAAACGCAATAATTATTGTATAGCAAGCATAAAGAGCGTTTTTACTAAGACTTCGGCATATTAGATACTGAAGAAGAGTAATTAAGGTTTGAAAATTGTAGATGATTATTCTTGTAATGGGTGTTTCGGGTTCCGGTAAAACTAGCGTTGGTAAAAAACTAGCGGAATCTTTAGGTTATAAATTTGCTGATGCTGACGATTTCCACTCGCCAGAGAATATTGAGAAAATGTATAACGGTGTTGCTTTGGATGATGCGGATAGATTACCGTGGCTGCAAAAAATCCAAGATGTAATCAAACAGTGTTTAGAAGAAAATACAAATTTAGTCTTAACCTGCTCGGCTTTGAAAGAAGGTTATCGTCAGATGCTTTTAATAGATGGTGAGTCTGTAAAGCTGGTTTATCTTAAAGGTTCATTTGAATTGATTCACAAACGCTTAAAAGAACGATTAAATCATTTCATGAGCGAAAAACTTCTCGAAAGTCAATTTGATATTCTTGAAGAGCCTTTAGACGCGATTACGGTAGATATTTCAGAGCCGCTTGAGGTTATTGTGCAGGAGATTGTGGACAAATTGTAGAAACCTCTTTCCAGATGCGGAGACTGGCTTTGATTTTTACTCTCCTCCCTTGCACTTAAAAGTTAGCGGCTTGCAGTTTCCGAGATGCTGGAAAATAAACTTGTCATATACTAGACTTGGCCACAGTAATTATGCGGGGTTTGCGTAGTGCGAGCAAGATGATCGCACTACGAATGTGTTAACTAGCAAAACTTGCTTAGTTAACTGCTAGCTATCTGTATCAAACCCTTCAAAATACGAAGAACATCATATAACTCATTGCCTGGATTACGTATTAAAAATCCCTTTGATAAAGCGTAACGAGGTGGATTTGTTTTAACCAATTTAACGAAAATAAACTCGCTACCCGTACCAATCATACCAAAGCAGGGTTTGTCTGCTACGGGACTACCTAACATATAAGTAAGAATTTGTGCTAATCCTTCTTCAATAGAAAATGAAGCTTTTTTAGACTCAATAATCATTACCCATAATTGCTTTTGCAAAACTAAAGTATCAATTCTACCTTTGATAATGACATCTTCATCTGGTACTGCAATATCTATAGATTCTTCCGATTTAACATAAAAAGGATTGAGATAAAAGTCGCCAATAAAAAGTATGGGATCGATAATTGCCATTCTGACAACATTTTCTAGCAACGGAGGATAGTTGAGTAAATTAAAATAACCGGCTTTGACTTTATCAAGAAGTTGTTTATCTAAATCTGTTATTTCCGGTAAATCTTCTTGCCATTCCTTAAAAAATTGGTCATCTAAAACTAACTCAATACCAAAATTATCAATTAAGTAGCGTAAATTGATATCTTTTGCTTGGATTGTTTGCACCATAATTACTTGGCAAGGAACAATACTAATGTTGTATATGTTAGTCTAGCAAACTTGTTATCTGCCGTTGATTCTTAGAAACCCGGTTTCGTCAGGCTTCAAACTCTCTCTCTAAATCTTACCTCCGCGCTCTTTGCGTCTCAGCGGTTTTTTCTCTTATCCACATAAAACTTCACGTAAAAAGCAATTAAAATACCGATAAATTCCTAAGTAACTGCAAAAATTACTGCATACCCTCTATTTAGCCAGAGGTATGAATAATTGCCTACCAATAACTGCTGGAGAATTTTTCTATGCGCTACCGTCTTAATTTACTTGCTGCTGCAAGTATGTTTTTGATTGCGTTACCTGCAACAGCTACTTCTTGGACAACAAGAGATAGGACAATAGTGTTAAATGACACGGGTACAGGGTTAAACCGAGATGCGAAAAAACTTTTAATTGCAATTGGAGAAAGCGAGCGTCAAGAAGATATTACGGACATAATGGAGAAACGTGCGTGTGAACGTAAGAAGCGCAAGGAGCGTGAAGAGTGTGAGCGTAAGCGGCGTGAACGTGCGCGTGAGCGCACAGAGCAGAGGCGTAAGCGTGAGGAGCAAGAGCAAGAGCGCGAGTGTATGGGTAAGTTCGTGCCTATACTAAAGCGAGTTTTTGAGGGAGAACAGCACGAGTATAAAAGTAAGATTCAAGAGTTTGAAAATGTTGATCTGACACTTGAAAAACTCAATGAAAAATGTAAACGTAAGCGCTTGCTTAAACTTGGGCTTAAGAAAGTATTGGGAAATAAGCGTAAGCGTAAATCTACTAGAAATAAATTAATTCAATTGGGGTCTGAATATAGTAATCTAGGCAAATTGATGGATGCAGAAATCGCATATCGTAAAGCTCTTTTAATAGATTCTGATGAGATAGCGCATAACAAATTAGGAAATGTATTTTACAAACAAGGTAAACTAACAAAAGCAGTTAATGAGTTCCGTAAAGCGCTCAAACATAATAAGAAGTACGCTGATGCTTTTAAAAACCTAGGTCAAGTGCTGTTGGCAAAAGGTGATTTTGATGAAGCAATTGCCTCTTTTGAAAAAGCCAAAAATATCTTTAACAAAGAAGATAAATTAGAGGAAGTCAAGCAGGTAGAAAAATTTTTACAAAAGTCCCTTAAAGCAAAAGCAGAACATCTTATAAAAGTCGATAAAGCAAAAGCAGATTCTTTTGGAGAACAAGGGAATCAGCAATTCAAAGATAATCAGTTTAAAGCTGCTGTAGAATCTTGGCAACAGGCACTAATAAGATATCGAAATATAGGCAATCCTCAAGGGGAAAGTACTTCACTAAATAATTTAGGCAAATACTATCACTTACTTGGTCAATATCAGCAGACAATTGAGTCTTACCAGCAGTCTCTTAAAATTGCACAACAAATTGGCGATCGCGCCAGAAAAGCAGATGCTTTGGTCGGCTTGGGCACTGCCTACAATTCTATAGGTCAGTATCACAAAGCTATCAATTTTTTTGAGGAATCCCTAGTAATTGCACGAGATACCAACGATTCTAAAAAAGAAACTGATTCTTTAATTGGGTTAGGTAATAGCTACTACTCTTTAGAACAATACCAAGGCGCAATTAACTTCTATAAAAAGTCTCTAGGAATAGCATATTTGACTAAAGATCGTCGGCAAATGAATACTTCTCTAAACGCTTTGAGTAACGCTTATATCAAATTAAAGCAATATCAGCAAGCGATTGAATATCAGCAACATTCGCTGGCAATTGAACGTAATATTCAAAATAGACTTGGAGAAAGTATTGCTTTAAATAATCTGGGCGAAGCTTATGCTTACCAAGAAAATAACCAGCAGGCAATTAAGTTTTACGAGCAGTCTTTAGTAATTGCACAACAAATTGGTTATAAAGCAGGTGAAGGTAAAACTCTCAACAATATTGCTTCACTCCTAGCAAAACAAAAACAACCTAAATTAGCAATAGTATTCTACAAACAATCCGTTAGCACCTACGAACAAATCCGCCAACAATTACGCACGCTTCCAAAACAACAGCAAGAATCTTACACCAAAACCGTTGCTTCCACCTATCGCGATCTTGCTAACTTACTAATATCACAAGACAGAATACTCGAAGCGCAACAAGTATTAGATTTATTAAAGGTACAAGAATTAAAAGATTATTTAAGTCAAGTACGCGGAAGTGGGGAAAAACTAGTAATTCTCAAACCCGAAGAGGAAATTCTTAAGAAATACAATCAACTACAAACAAGTGCGATCGCCATCGGACAAGAACTCACGAAACTACGCAAAATACAGGAAAGCAACCGTACTACAAATCAAAAGTTACGCATTGCTAAACTGGTTAAATTACAAGCAGAACTCAACAAACAATTTAACGAATTTAGCTCGCGAAAAGACATTGTTGCACAGCTAGATCAACTTAGCCGTCAAGCGCAAAAAATGGCGGTTGATTTATCTGATTTGGATGGATTGCGAGATGATTTAAAACGTTTAAATGCGGTAATGTTATATCCTTTAATATTAGAAGACCGTTTAGAATTAATCATCACCACACCAGATTCTCCTCCTCTTCGTCGTACCGTGCAAGTAAAACGTAGCGAACTCAATCAAGTAATTACAGAGTTTCGTCAAGCTTTACAAAATCCCGGTTCCGATGCTAAAACCCCGGCGAAAAAACTTTATAGCTGGCTAATTAAACCTTTAGAAAATGACCTTAAACAAGCCAAAGCTAAAACTATTATTTATGCTCCCGACAGTCAACTGCGCTACATACCTCTAGCAGCACTCCACGACGGAAAACAATGGTTAGTCCAACGTTTAAATATTAATAATATCACCGCTAAATCCCTGACAGATTTTACTGCCAAACCTCAACCACAACCACGGGTTTTAGCCGGAGCGTTTGTTAATGGTAACTATAATATTCAAGTCATAGGAAAAAATTATCCTTTCAGAGGATTAACTTATGCAGGAAAAGAAGTAGAAAATCTGACAAAATTACTTCCCAAAACCACTAAGTTAATTGATAAAGAATTTAGCAAAGACGATACCACCGTCAAAATGAACGAATATAATATTGTTCACCTCGCTACTCACGCTGCTTTTGTACCGGGAGACGCTTCAAAATCATTTATTCTTTTTGGTAGCGGAGAAACAGCCAACCTCAAAGAAATTGGTAACTGGACGCTCAATAATGTAGATTTAGTAGTATTGAGTGCTTGCGAAACCGGAATCGGTGGTAAATTCGGTAACGGAGAAGAAATACTTGGTTTGGGTTATCAATTTCAAAGTCGTGGAGTCAGAGCAACGATTGCTTCTTTATGGCAAGTTTCCGATGGTGGAACCCAAGTTTTAATGAATGGTTTTTATAATGCTTTGAAACAGCAGAAAATTACTAAAGCCGAAGCATTAAGACAAGCACAAATAGCTTTGATTACTAACGATTATTCCGCTGTTGGTGGTAAACGTGGTGGGCTTTTTGTTGAAGGTGATGGTAGTAAGAAACCTAATGCTACTAATAGTAAACTCGAACATCCCTATTATTGGGCACCCTTTATTTTAATTGGAAATGGATTGTAAGAACAATTATCAATTATCAATTAAATTTAGTAGGTTAGCTTCACGGCGCAGTCTGGAATCATAATTATTAACTACACGTTAATCTCGCGCCGTAACCAACGTTGTTTTGTTGAAATTGTGCAATATTTGAATTTATCTACGATGCTGATGTTGGGTTACGACACGATAATTCAAGATTGAGCATTACCTTTTAAATTGTAAATCGTGTCTAACCCAACCTACCATCTTTCCCTCTCCTTCATAAGGAGAGTGGTGCCCGCAGGGCGGGGTGAGGTAATAGTATTTGTAGCGTGGGTTACGACTTCAGTAAAGCCGCACCGAAACCGTTATAAAATAGTGAGTTACCTACATCTTTTGTGGGGTAGAGAAAGCTAATTTAATGCTCCTGCAAAAACTTTTCTACTTCCTCTGCTGTTGGTTGAGAAGCAATCGCACCAGGTTTCAATGTTGTCAAAGCTCCCGCAGCGCTAGCATAAGCAATAATTTTCTTCACGACTTCCGCATCTTTTAAATTTTGTACTCCATAATTTAAAAGTTGGTGAACGAAACCAGCTACAAAACTATCCCCTGCACCAGTTGTATCTACTACAGGTACAGAAAAAGCCGGGAGTTTATCTTCGTTTTCACCGAGACAATAAGCACAACCTTTATCCCCATCGGTAACTAATACCCCTTCTAAAGTGTTTACGCGATAAGTAATTGCACCTGCATCGTTAGTATCAAATAATAAATCAGCTTCTTCCTTAGCAAGCTTGAGGAAATCTACTTTTTTAATTAATTCGCGAATTTGATCGGGAGCAGCATCGGGATTTTTCCAAAATACATCGCGCCAGTTGACATCAAGCAAAATTTTCACATCATGTTGGGCAGCTAACTCTAGCGCACGGTAAACTGCTGCACCAGTTTCTGGGTAAGCCAATTCTAATGTTCCGATGACTAAAATTTCTGCTGATAAAAATAATTTTTCTGGCAATTCGGCAGCTTTGAGACGAGTATCGGCAAAATCTGCCGTGTCATAATCTTTAAATCCAGAAAAAACGCGATCGCCATTTTGTTTACGAGTAACTAAAACTTGTCTAGTTGGTGCTTCACGATCGCGTTGCACTCCAGCAGTGTCTACACCAATTTCTTCTAAAAGCTTAACTAATTCGTTTCCGGGTTCGTCTTCACCTACCGCGCCAATAAATCCACTAGACGTTCCCAGCTTAACTAAAGCACAAGCAACATTGGCTGGTGCCCCTCCTGGATAAGAAGTCCACGACTCAACTTCAGACAGCGATCGCCCTAATTGATCGGCAAGCACGTCATATAGTATTTCACCCAAACATAAAACACGGGGATTGCTCATTTCATTAGACTTTTTAAATTTATAAAGAGAAATTCTGTATGAAACCTACACTAATATTTAGCACTGAAGAAGCAATGCTTCATACAAATAAACAGCAAAATTCTTGGATAATTGTTTTCCTAAACTCTTGCATCCCAAGTTTCCCGACAGTAATTACTCTAATTTTTTTTTATATATAAAGTTAAAATAAATACTAATATAAAATACTGTATAGCTATCTACTGAAATAATAAAGAAATTGTAGACAATCGTATTGCATTAAACACTTGAAACGCCTACCAGTAAAAGAATCTTCTACAATGGGAAAGAGCGATTGAGTACATTTACCACTAATCGGGAGGATGGAAATTATAATGGCTGGTGGCGAGTCTCAGACCCCTGTTAGTCTGTCAGACAGAGAACTGCAAATAATCGACTTAGTGGCCACTGGCTTAACTAACCAACAGATTGCAGTGAAACTGGAAATCAGTAAGCGTACTGTTGATAATCATATCAGCAATATTCTTACCAAGACACAAACCGAAAACCGAGTTGCTCTTGTCCGTTGGGCTTTGCAGTGGGGTAAGGTATGTCTAAACGACGTTAACTGCTGCACTATTCCTCAGCCGCAGGATTAAGCGGCAGCGATAACGGTTCTTTTTTGTTCGTTTTGATTGATTGCTGCTAGCTAGTCTCCTCACGCTTCACTTTTCGGTGCTTAACTCATCTCTAAGACGCGCAATCGCAGGGTATTGATCTACGCGCATACATTTAGCAGCAATCAATCCCCGTCCGACTAGCAACGGACGGGTCAATTTCTACTTATAAAAATTATTTTAAAAATTAAAATTTGTTTAACAAGGGAACAGGGAAAGGGGAACAGGGAATAGGAAGATTAATAAATAAGGGAAATAAAATAATCGGGATTTAGGTAAAGCCGATGCCGTTAATTTTTATATAATTTCTCCACTTTTAAAAATTAAGATATTCTTCTGTATTCCCCATTCCCTACTCCCCGAACATCTTCTATTAATTTAATATAGTCTTAATAATCAATAAAAATTAGCAATAATTTCTTTTATGAAAGGTTACATTAATAGTGGAATATATGTGACCTATTTAGGTGGGGGAGTGATGAATGGATACTTCAATTTTACAATACGGTAGTGACCTATCCTTTGACCTTTTGAATTTGGATTTAATATCACCCTCTCCCACCCAAGATACCGATTTACTCGATCGGTTATCTTTTGTTCCCGGGCTAAAAGAAATTTTAACGCTGCGTCAGGTTCACGCTTTAGAACACGCTACAGTATGGATTTTAAGCGAACCTCATGGCAGTACAGCTAAAAAATTTAGCGAGCGTGAAAATGTTGATATTGATAATCAGCTTTACAGTGGTTTATCTACAGAAGAAGGATTTTATCTTTATGGTGAAGCCAACATCAGCGATTTGCGACGTGCTGTAAACCTTGCCCTGCAAAGGCTCACCAATGGAGAATGGAATTTAGCCGTACATCCTCGTTGCGGAACAAATGCATCAGTTGCTTTTGTTTTAACAGCCGGATTAGCTGTAGGAATGCATTTATTATTACCACCAAGACCTATTGAACAACTAATCGGTTTAAGCTTAGCCACAACAACAGCAACCGAACTTGCTCCCGATCTAGGCACCTTCTTTCAGCGTCACATTACAACAGCAATTCCTTTTAACCTCGCAGTTGAAAATATCACCCTCAAGCAAGATGCAATGGGACGCAATGCTTATTTCGTTAAACTTAAATGGAAATAGGGGATTGGGCATGGGGCATTGGGAATTGATAATTGATAATTGATAATTGGTAATTGGTAATTGATAATTGATAATTGATAATTGATAATTGGTAATTGGTAATTGGTAATTGGTAATCTCCCCATCCTCTCATCCCCCTAAAGTGGTATTCATAGCTACAAATAAATAACCATTTTCAAAATGTGTTTTAAGTCGTGCGAAAGATGAAGCTAATTCAATCAAGGACGAAACTAGGAGTGTATTAGATTCGGAGATAACTTTCGTTATGGCAACGACATTAACAGATACTCAACGCACGGCGATCGCTATGAAGTTAGCAGACATGAAAGTGCTGCAAAACCAGATGATTGCTAGCGAACAGAAATTAATCTCGGCTATCAGTGATGGAGAGATTACCAAGCGCATACAAGATATGCTTAAAGACGATCAAGAAAGCTTGGGAACTATCGAAGCAGCGATTTCTAAGTTTGGTACTTCATCCGAGCCTCAAGAGAAAGTTAAGAATTTCGCTCAAACCATTGACAAAATGATGGGTGGTAACGAATTAGACCTTTACGAAAAAGCTTTGCAGCATGAAGGAATGAAGCATCAGTTAGTAATGACTGGTTTGCTTGTACACAAGTGCGCTCAAACTGCTGGAGAAGACTGGGAAGAAGCAATCGATCCTATCAACAAAGTTAATTTCCAAAATCGCGCTCACCAAGAGCAGTTAAAAGCAATCATTTACGCTTTAGGAACTCGCCAATTAGTTGGTAAAGAGCCCGATACAGGAATCTGGGCTGCTGTTGAAGATGGAATTGCTGCTGCGAAGGGTGCATTTAGCGGTTTAACCAGCTAAAACGGTTTTCAGTATAAAATTAAGAGTGAGAATTAATACAAGTATTCAGTTTTAATTTCTCCTCTCAAAAAACATCCATTAATTAACATACAAATATAAAAGCAGGGAACTTCAACACATATTCTCTGCTTTTTGGTTTGGCTAAGTACCCGTGCCTTCATTAATTAAACATTTCTTTATTCATGCATTTAAAATGGACTAATTAAAGATTCAAAGATGACTGCTCCGGTGACTATACCTTTTTTTAAATATCGCATAGCGCTGCTAGCGAGTATGATAATTATCGTTCCTTTTGGTTATATAGTAAGGTTTTCGCAAGGATTAAACCCAGCATGGCTGCCTGATGTTTTAGGAAGCATTGCCTATGAGATATTTTGGGTACTATTATTTGCTTTTGCGTTTCCTAAAGTTTCCCCGTTACGTATCGCGATCGCAGTTTGTATTGCAACCTGTGCTATAGAATTTCTGCAATTATGGAAACCGCCATTTTTACAAGCAGCCCGTAAAACTTTACCCGGTAGACTTGTTTTAGGAAATACTTTTGTTTGGGCAGATTTTCCCGTTTACTTCGTTGGTAGTTTTCTAGGATGGCTATGGGTAAACTTTGTTAGGTTAAAGGTTAAAGATCAAAGGTAAAAAACTCCTAACTCTCAACTCCTAACTCTCAACTCCTAACTCTCAACTCCTAACTCCCAACTCCTAACTCCTAACTCATAACTCCTAACTATTTATTTAACTGTGCCTTGAATATCTTGCAAAATTCCGGTTTACAATCCAAAATCCAAAATCTAAAATCTAAAATTCTATAAGAAGGTTTAGTTATGAGAAAACTTTATTTTTTACTACCTGGGACAGATGGTAAATTTGCTTGTGGAGGTTTATGGGCAGAATTAAAAACTTTAAATCTTGCTAAACAAATATGTGATGCTGAGGTAGTGACTTATCGTCAAAGAGAAAAAGACAAGCTTTTCTTAGATGATGTATTGCTTTATTCAAATTTAAATGATGTAATATTTGTAATTAGTTGGGGGTTTGATGTCGCAAAACTTGCTCCCCGTCTCAAGTCTTATAATGTTGTTTATCATGCTCATAGTGCTGGTTACGGTTTTAAACTTCGGGCGAGCATTCCAATCATTACCGTTAGTCGCAATACTTTAGGATATTGGGGACAATTATCACCTCACAGTTTAATTTATTATTTACCCAATCAAATTAGCGATGAATTTAACAATCAAAATCAGGAAAGAGATATTGATGTTTTAGTATTAGCGCGAAAATCTTCTGAATATCTCATCGGGGATTTAGTTCCAGCATTGCAGCAAAAGTGTAAATTGGAATTAGTTGATTATTATATTGAAGATATTGCAGCACTATTTAATCGAGCTAAAATTTACATTTATGATTCCGCCGAATATTGGGCACAGCAGCGAGTAACAGAAGGTTTTGGTTTGCAACCAATGGAAGCTTCTGCTTGCGGTTGTCAAGTTTTTTCCAGCCTTAATGGCGGACTTTCCGATTATTTAGATCCAGGATTTAATTGTTATAAAATCGCGGCTTATTCCAAAGAATATGATATGCAGCGTATTCTAAAAGTATTGGAAAACTGGTCGCCTTTAAGTTTACCGGAAAGTTTTTTTGAAGAGTACCGCCGCGAAAATATTATTTCGCGTTTGCGGGTTATTTTGGATGAATTAAACGAATTCTACGATCATAAACAAAATCATTCCTCAAATATTAAACCTTTAACAAAAATGCGTCTCGCAAAATTATCTACACAAAGAATATTCAACAAGATAAAAAATAAATTCTCTAGTTTCCCTCTCCTTGACAAGGAGAGGGATTAAGGGTGAGGTTATTTCATTTTCCACTACCTTTACTTCCTAACCAAACAAAATGTTAAATTAATTTTGCGCGGATACTTAGGAGTAGATTTAATGAGTCGTAGGTTGTTAGTAACGGGTGGTGCGGGGTTTATTGGCTCTAATTTTGTTCATCATTGGTGCAATAATTATCCGGATGACAGGTTAATAGTATTAGATGCGCTTACTTATGCAGGGAATCGCGCCAATTTATCTTCTTTAGAACTAAAAAATAATTTTCGGTTTATCAAAGGAGATGTTTGTGATGCTTCTTTAATTAAGGAAATTCTGGAATCAGAAAAAATAGATATCATCGCTCATTTTGCTGCTGAGTCTCACGTCGATAGATCAATTTTGGGACCTGGTGCTTTTGTACAAACCAACGTTGTTGGAACCTACACACTTTTAGAAGCCTTTCGTCAATATTGGTTAGCTGAAAATAAACCCGAACATTATCGTTTTCTGCACGTTTCTACTGACGAAGTTTATGGTAGTTTAAGTCCAAAAGATCCACCTTTCACCGAAATTACAGCTTATGCTCCTAATAGTCCCTATTCAGCATCAAAAGCAGGCAGCGACCATTTAGTTAGAGCTTATTATCACACCTACGAACTACCAACAATAATTACCAACTGTTCCAATAATTACGGCCCTTACCAGTTTCCAGAAAAATTAATTCCCTTAATGTGTATTAACGCTTTATTGGGTAAACAATTACCAGTTTACGGCGATGGTAAAAACGTGCGAGACTGGCTTTATGTCGGCGACCATTGTAATGCTTTAGATATAGTAATTAATAATGGATTACCGGGAGAAATATACAATATTGGTGGTAATAACGAAGTTGAAAATATCAACCTCGTGCATATGTTGTGTCAATTAATGGATAAATTTGCCCCGGATTTACCAATACAACCTACAGAACAATTAATTACCTTCGTCAAAGATAGAGCGGGACACGACCGCAGATATGCAATTGACGCAACTAAAATCAAAACTGATTTAGATTGGACTCCTTCTGTAAAGATTGAAGAAGGTTTGCGTCTAACAGTGCAGTGGTATCTTAATAACAGTGAATGGTGGAAGCCTTTATTATCTCAAGAATATCAAGATTATTATTTGAAAGTCTATGGTAATTAGTTTGTAGTAGCGCTTTAGCGCATCATACTTCCGAATGCGGAGGCGCTAAAGCGCAACTACGAACGAACCTTTAATTCATTACACCAACGGGGCAAGAAACATTAGTACCACCTAATCCACAATAACCATTGGGATTTTTAGCGAGATACTGCTGATGGTAATCTTCAGCATAGTAAAATTCGGAAGCATCAAGAATTTCTGTGGTGATGTCACCATAACCAGCTTCTTTCAAAGCTTGTTGATAGGAATCTTTTGATGCTTCTGCGAGCTTTTTCTGATCTTCGGAATAAGTGTAAATACCCGAACGATATTGGGTACCACTGTCATTACCTTGACGCATTCCTTGAGTAGGATTGTGGCTTTCCCAAAAAGTCTTTAAAAGCTGTTCGTAACTGACTTTTTTCGGATCGTATACAACTAGCACAACTTCATTATGTCCAGTCATTCCACTACATACTTCTTTATATGTAGGATTAGGAGTTGAACCAGCAGCATAACCTACAGCAGTAGTATAAACTCCATCCAACTGCCAAAACTTACGCTCCGCACCCCAAAAACATCCCATCCCAAATACAGCTTTTTCCATACCTTCAGGAAAAGGAGGCTTGAGGGGATTACCGTTAACATGATGTTTCTCAGGCACCGGCATCGATTCCTTCCTTCCCGGTAAAGCTTCTTGGGGAGTAGGTATAGTCAACTTTTTACCAAGTCCGAATAATCCCATTGCTTAAAACTCAAATTTTATGATAAACGTCTTAACTTTCCTTCATATTGTAAATACTGTACGCTAAATTACGCGAGTGTGGAAGGTACTACAAAAGTTAAAGTTTAATAGTTAGGAGTTAGGAGTTAAGAGTTAAGTATCTCTCCCCATCTCCCCATCTTTCTACCCGCGTCTAGCCCAAGCAGTGCTGCGCCAGATTGTGATAAACAAAGCACCTGCAATCAGCGCTCCTAAATTCCATTTGATAGATTTTTTAAATAAGTTAAGTCGTTGATTTGAGCGTGCGGCTTGTACTTGTGTTTCAAGCTCGCTTTCACCTTTATCAATAAATGTAGAAAGCTGTTGTTTTGCTTGCTGTAATTGTTCGGGATTTTTAATTTCAGGAGCGCTTCCACCATTTAAACGCGCTAAAAGCTGCTGCATTTGAGCTTCTGTTACGGGGCCATCTAGATTTTTTTTAACTTGTTCAATTACAGTTTTTTGTTGATTCAATCTAGCTGTAATTTGCTGTTGTTGCTGTTTATAAATTCTAACTGTATTAACAACTCCTAAAGGTACGATTAGAAAATATATTATTCCTAATAATAAAGTTAGCCAAGATAGAAATTTAAGAATAATTCCTTCTTTATTACCTCGTTCGCTTAGCCCTGCTAAAAATACAAATGCCAAGCCAATCAAGGGTACTGCAACTCTTTCTACTAATGAACCAATGGTTTGAAATTCCCAGTTAGGATTCATAAATCTGGCTGGAATAAACATTTCAATGACATCAAACAGTGCCAGTATTAAAAGTCCATAACCTATCCAGCGTATAATTGGCAAAGAATCTACCATTGCAAAAATAAATCTAGAGAATTCGTTGGTAGTTTGATTTAAATTTGCAATTTGAGCGTTTAGTGATTTATTTGGGCGATCGCCTTCTATTTGAGTCATGTATTTAATGCAATAATTTTAGTGATTTATTTCTTATATTTCTCTATTTCCTGTTCGCCCTTTCCTATTCCCTACTTTCAACTCCAACTGTTTATTAAGAGCTATAGGTGAAATTAACTGTTAATGCAAGATATAGAGACAACATTATAGAAAAAACTAAAAAACTAATTTTTCTCTATAAATGCTGCCGTTTGTACGGTTGAATTAAGTAATTGAGTTTTATCTTTTTGCTTAGTCGGAAATGCTGTTACTAAAACCACTCTTACCAAAACCAAAACAACAGCCGTAAAAATTAACGCTAGTAGAGGAATACGAATTTGGTTCCAAGAATTCATTAATCGGAACTCCCACTACTCAAACTTTTTTCTTCCTGCTGTAACAGCAACCAGTAGAAACATCCAAAAATAGCAATACCAATCATTCCGTATAAATACGAAGCTTGCCCTCCATGCCAGTTATCAAAAGCCGCTTTATCTGATACAGCAAAAATTGCTAGCATTACTACACGAATCGCATTGACTACAAACCCGATGATTATTGCCACAATTGGTACAAAAAATCTTTTGCTGCGATTTACCGGAAACATAACCAAAGCCAGCATGGAAATGCTCAGAGTATAAATAATAGTATCCAAACCAGAGCATTCGTCTGTTACTTCTACACCACCGTTAGGCAAATTTATGAAAATTCCTTGACTAACTACATCAAATCCGAAGTAGTGCAAAAGAAAAGCAGAAAATTTAGCGGTTAAAGGAGCAATATCAAATAAAAAGCTAGCAATTACGCTGGGTACACCCAAGAAAAATAGAATAACTAATTCCTGCCAATACTGCTTTAATCCTTTAAAACCAGAAGCGAGTAAAGCAACTCCCAAAGCTGAAGCGAAAGGTAAAAGCCGCATCGTATTACCGTCAGCTAGATTTGCACTTTCCCACAAAACCCAACCAATCAGCGCCATACCTACAATACTAGGTAAAAATTCGCTTTCAAACTTTAAACTATCCCGTTTTTCCCAAATTAGGCTTCCTATAGCGAATAAAAATAGCAAACTCATCCCAAAATGTCCGGTATCATCAGCTTTCCAGACTAGAGTTAAGCAAATTGCCTGCAAAGCCGCAGCAATCCCTAAAATCCAATAACGAATATCTTTGAGTAGTTTCAGCGAGGCTATTTCAGTTATATTCATTGCAAGTCGCGTTATCTATTTTATCGACGCAGTTTTGGTAAAGCCCCTGAAATCTGATATTTTTAATAGTCTAGTTTTTACTTGAACTTTAAACTTTAAAAATTAGTGTTTATTTTAATACGTCAGCATTCATGATTTTCTATCAATCAATTACAATATATGTGAAGAAATTGTAAAAAATAATCAATTGTACAGGTAATCTTTTTTGCTGAATAAAATATCTCTGTCTCGCTTATAGATTACGGGTTATTTCGTAAGATATAAAGACGTAGCAGTGCTACGTCTCTACAAGTCAGTTGATCAAAGAGGGACTTTTCTTAGAATTCGTGCTTGTTTATTCTCTGTTTAAGAGTTGTATTGACAAGCCTTATCTCAAGCAGATTGACTTAAGCCTCGGATTTGGCAGCCTGCATTTTCTTGCGCTTCTTCATGAATTGAGTACCGAATGCACCTGCTGTTAAGGTTCCTAAGATGGTTAGAGGTTCGGGGACTTCTTCTGTAGGAGGTACGATTACTTGACCTGCTTGACCAAATCGTAAATTATCTATTGCGAAACCTGCTGGTTCAGAACCAACCAGACTAAATTGTAACCCAGCAATCTGCTCGCTACCATTGTTAGTTACTAAACCAAGAAATTCAATCCCATTTTGTGTATTTTGGACAGAACCGACGGTTGAACCGTTCCTTGCAAAAGCAGTAATTGCAGTTCCACCAATAGCATCAAAGAATCCTCCATCCAATCCGACACCAGCTAAATCTTTGTCAAATAAAATACTTATAGCACCGTTAAATCTTGGCGTACCTGACAAAACTGGACTAGTAGGATTAGCGCCATCATCTGTAATAAAGGTAGTAGGTGAATTTGAATCGAGAGTTAGCGTACCAGTTGGTGTTCCGACAACACAACCCGATACAGCTGCTCCTGGGGGACAAATCGCTGCATTACCTATAGACTGTCCAACATAGTATCCTCCAAATGTTACCGTAGGAGCCGTCAGAGGGTTTCCACCATAATTATTTGGATTGTAAGTAGGGTTATTTGTACCTCTTGCAAATTCACTAAAGGTAATTAATCCTGCATCTGCCAGGAAAGCAGACTCATCAATTTTTACAATCGCAGCATTTACCTTTGGCTGAAAAACGAAGTTAATAAGACTGCTCGAACTCAGTAATCCAATCAAAAAAGCTAATTTCTTCATCTGATTAATTCCTTTTGATTACTCGATGTAAGGATGAAAAACGCAATCAACAAACCATCACCAAGACAAAAAATATCCTGGTGCGAAAAATTCTACAATCTGCCGATATCAACTTGAGAATCTATACCTAATAAACTTGCAAACTTGTTAGTAAATCCATCAAAAGCAAGCAAAAAATCCTCGTGGATTTTAGTAGTCACACGAACTCGCTCTGACACGGCGTAACATGAGATAATACCTTCTAAAGATATAGTGTCAGTTATTACTTATCGATCCCGTAATTCTGGCGATAAATTGCATTCGTTGCCTGAGTCGTTGCTGCGACTCAGGTTTTATTTTGCAGCTTTTACAGCGATCTAACTATAAAGTTTCTGCAAAGAGGACTATATTTTAGATGAAGTTTGCGTGATAACACTTACGTAATAGCCTAAAGCACCTTAAATTTCAATTGATTATTCGGAAAGATTAATTTAATTTATACCAAAGAAATAAACTGATTTTACGATAAACAACATTGTATAATTTTTATCCAGAATATCTCTTGTTTTACTTTGATTACTCAAAATATTATTAGTAAATAAAATAACATTTCATCCAAAAAATATATAAATATACAAACACTTAATCTCTTCCAAAAAGAAAAACCCGGCTTCACAATGAAACCGAGTTAAAAATCAAAATAATCTACTTATGGCAGACAGTTATATTCCTGTCTTATTTAAGCTGCAATATCAGACTGATTTTTACGCTTCTTGTAAAACATCGCGCCGAATCCAGTTACCAACAATGAACCTAAGATAGTTGTAGGCTCGGGGACTTCTTTAACTTCTACACTCTTCAAAAAGTAATCATCATCGCTATCGCCGACAGTAAAGCCCAAGACTGTACCTGTAGCATCGTATGAAGTAGAAGTAAAGTCGAAAGTTCCATCACTAGGAATCGGAGTATCGGAAACAAGCTGATTTCCATCGACTAACAATTTAAACTCATCGCCATCACCATCGGAATCAACTTTGGTAAAAGTAGCAGAAAGTAGAGTCACTAGCTTATTAAATTCCAAGCTCAGAGTCTCTCTGAACTCTACACCAACACCATCGATTTGTTGATTTTCTGTTCCCCCAGCAAAAACTCCTAAGCCGTCTTCATCTTGGAAGACATCGCGGGGATCGCCGTTAGCGATTTTTCCGGTTGCTTCTACATTTAAGCCGTCTTCATCAAAGCTAATTAATCCTTGTTGTCCATCAGTACCGCTAAAATTAAATCCGATGGAGGCTGCTGATGCAGAGTAAGCTGTTGTAAAAGCAATAGTGGTGGCTCCAACAGTAGCAATAGAAAGTCTTTTTAGAATAGTTGCAACGGACATATGTATGGTTCCTTAAAACGTTGAGAAATAATGAGTTGACTATTAATCATTTAGAGTTGACAATTATCCGACATTACTAAGATTGAGTTTTTTAACAGTATCTTTTCCATCGCGGCTGATAGTAATAACCACAATAGATAAAAAATTCCTATCTTTGTTCCCTTTTAAGCAAAATAAATGCCCTAACCAATATGTTGATTGGTTGTTGAGATTTAAAAATTTAGTAATAGGTTTAATCGAGAACCGCTCAAATGATTAATTGATTAGTAAAGCATCGAGAAAACTGTCTCAATTACACTATGAAAACTTTTTATGTAATAGGACTTATGTACGAATATCGTACTCAGATCCCTGATAGTTAATACTGCGTACTGATATCGGCAATTATAGGTAGATGGTTCTGTCTCAAGTAACATAGTTATATTAAGCATTATGCACTCAAATTTAACTACATTAATAAAGTCAGTGTAAACAATAGATATTTTTTTGTTTAATTATGCGTATAAATACTAAAAAAGCCCCTTTTCTTCGTTTTTAAGTAAAATATGATGTCCCAACCGATATATCCGTTGCTATAGTTGTCTTGGAGGTATTCGATCGTGTTCTGGTTGCTCAAACTGCTCCTATGGCTTAATTTCAGGGATGTTAAATCAATAAAAATTTATCAATTAACTCGATGGCTAAACGAAGAATCTTCCTCAAATCCACTAATTTTAGATGCGCGTTCCCAGGAAGAATACGCAGTCAGTCATATAAAATCAGCACAGTGGATTGAACCGACTAATCAAAATACATCGGCGCTTTCGGAAATTGCTTTAGATAATCCCATAGTAGTTTATTGTTCAATCGGCTACCGTAGCGCCAAGCTTGCTCAACAGCTACATCATGCAGGATATGAAAATGTTTTGAATTTGAGTGGTGGTATTTTTCAATGGGCTAATCAAGGAAAACCAATTTTTACAAACAACCATCAAGTAGAAACCGTCCATCCCTATAATTTTATTTGGGGAAAGCTACTTAAATCAAAGTATCATGCCCAAATTAGGGAATAGGGAATAGGGAATAGGGTTGGGGCATTAAGTAATTCAATTTATCCGATGACTCCTAACTCCATCCGTTGCCTAACTCCATCCGTTGCCTAACTCCATCCGTTGCCTAACTCCTAACTCCTAACTCCTAACTGATGTCTTCAGTTTCGATAATTATTCCGGCTTTTAATGAAGAAACCAGCTTGGGTAGAACGTTGCGTCAACTTGCTTTACTCTCGCCGCTACCCAAAGAAATTATTGTGGTTGATGGTGGTAGCGAAGATGAAACTTCGATAGTTGCAAAATCTGCTTTTGAGTATTTTTCTTCAACGGTAAAAACGCAGGTTATTAAATCTCGCGATCGCGGACGTTCGGTACAAATGAACTACGGTGCGAAAGAAGCAACTGGAGATTTTTTATGTTTTCTCCATGCAGATACTACCGTACCTGACGATCTGATCGCTTTAATTAATAAAACTTTAGCCAATAGAACAATTGCTTGTGGCGGGTTTATATCTTTGATGACTGGCGAACAAAATACTCGCTGGGGTACTTCGCTGCACAATTATCTTAAAACTTATTATGCTCCGTTGCTATTTAAACCCCATTTATTCTTTAAAGGCTTGCGCTTATTATTTGGAGATCAAGTAATGTTTTGTCGTCGCAACGATTTTTGGGATTGCGGTGGTTTTGATGAAGCGTTACCGATTATGGAAGATGGAGATTTGTGTCAAAAACTTGCACGTAAGGGAAGAATATGTATGTTAAACCGTGTAGTGTTTTCTTCAGATCGTCGCGTTGCACGTTGGGGTGCTTGGAAAGCGAATGCAATTTATTTATACATCGGGTTTCTTTGGGGAATAGGTGTTGATGCTAACTATCTCAAGCGATTTTATAAGGATATTCGCTGAAAAATATATGTTCGTAGTTGGCGCTTTAACGCTATGAGGACAAACCAATTATTTAAGCTCGTAGTTGGCGCTTTAGCGCTACGAGGACTAAAGTCCCCACTACAAACTCTTTACAAAAACAATATTATTAAGCCAAACTACTGACAAAATTCCTATTAGTAGATTAGATTGGTGTTAAATTATTTAGCCGTCCGAAAATTTAATAACCTATGTATGAATACCGCCATTTAACACCACAGCAACAAAAAGAATTAGTGCAACAACGTTTGCTTTTAGGTTTTCCTTCTCATTCCCCACCTCATCCAATCCGAGAAGAAAATTTCTACTTGTTAACAGCAGCTTGCTATGAGCATCAACACCATATGGAATTGCAATATCGTCGTCAACAATTACTAAATAAAATATTTGAACAATTTATTCAAAATGGTTTGGAAATAAGCGCTTGGTCAATTTTACCAAATCATTATCATCTTTTAGTTTATGTTAGTAACTTTGATTTATTAAGTAACATATTTCGTTTAGTTCATGGTTCTACTTCTTATCAATGGAACAAAGAAGACAAAGTTAGAAATCGTAAAGTTTGGTACTCTTATTCAGACCGAGCAATCCGTTCTCAGAGGCATTATTATACAACTTTGAATTATATTCATTACAATGCGGTAAGACATGATTGGGTCGAATCTCCTTATGAATGGTCTGAATGTAGTGTAGGCTGGTATCTAGAAAATTATGGAAGACAGTGGTTACGTGATTGTTGGGTTAATTATCCAGTAAAAGATTTTGGTGTTGCTTGGGATAATTTATAAGCTCGTAGTTGGCGCTTTAGCGTTTCGAGGACTAAAGTCCCCACTACGAACCAATTATTTAAGCTCGTAGTTGGCGCTTTAGCGCTACGAGGACTAA
>CAYMZW010000008.1:0-38704 GCA_964395005.1 uncultured Rivularia sp. | reverse complement strand
TTTTCAAAGACATTTGCGATCGCGCACCTCAAAATAGTGCTGCGTGGACTTGTTTGTCTTGGTTGTATATGCTCGATAGCAAACCAAAGCTTGCTTCAAAAGCTGCACTAAAGGCTGTAAAATTAAACCCCCAAGATCCCCAAGCAAGGGTTAATCTGGCTACAGCCATGTTGGAAACAGGTCAAAAAGGTTTGCGGGATCATGTGGAGGTTGCTTCACAGTTAATGATGGTTAATGAAGAATGGCAAGACGAAATAAAAAATAGCATTGAAGACGGCTTAACTAGAAAACCAGATTGGAAAAGTTTGGAAAAAGTTAAAAACTGGCTATTCTAATCAAAGTGAAACAAGATTTGCTTTCATCTGTGGAGTCAATCCACAGATTTTTCATACTTTTTTCCCAATTCCCTATTTGGCATTCGATATATGAAAGATAAATTATTAAATTTACTAAATACAGTTTTAGTAGTTAATGTTTTTTTTGTTTTAATTAGCTTTGGCTGGTTTGCTGTAGCAGTAATCGGTCGTAGTACTGGAATACCACTTGGTTTTGATTTATGGTACAAACTATGGGAACCTGTATTTACTCCAGCAATAGGGATCTTGATGGCTGGTGCGCTTCTCAGTGGGATTATTAGCTGGATTTCCCGTAAATTAGAAGTTCGTCAATAGCATTAATACAGACTGACTACCAAAATATTTTCGGGAATGGTGCGTTGCTCCTCACAACATATGTCTTACACCGTTCCCCGTTCCCTTCAAAAACTAAAATTATTCAAGAATTTCTTTTAAAGCTGGCTTCAAGTCTGGGTAACTGTATGTAAAACCACTTTTTAGCGTGCGTTGAGGTGAAACTTTTTGACCTTCCAGAACAACTACGGCACCATCACCTAACATCGCCTCAATAGCAAAAGCTGGAACGGGTAGCCAGGAAGGACGATTCATAACTTCACCCATTGTTGTCGATAATTCTGCCATGCGAACGGGATGAGGCGCAGTGGCATTGTATACTCCTGACATTTCTGGTGTAGTTAAAGCTTGCAATATTAAACTAACTATATCGTCTAGGTGAATCCACGAAAACCACTGTTCGCCACTACCTATAGGACCACCTGCAAATAACTTGAATGGGGTAATCATTTTACCGAGGGCACCACCCATTCCCAGGACAATTCCAAATCGCAGAATTACCAATCGCACATCGCTATCCCTAACTTTCTGAGCTTCTGCTTCCCAATCTTGACAAACTTGAGCCAGGAAATCGCTACCAGAGGGACTGTTTTCATCAAAAGTGGCGGTTTCGCTGGTACCGTAATAACCAACGGCAGAAGCATTTACCAATACCTTTGGTTTTGTTGGGCTTTTAGCAATAGCTTCAACAATTTTTTGCGTAGTTAGCTTACGACTATTCAGAATTTCCCGTTTACGTTCGGTTGTCCAACGCCCTTCGCTAATAGGTGCTCCTGCAAGATTAACTATAGCTTCTGTGGAAGCTAGATCGTTCTGCCAAGAACCAGGTTCTGTTGGCGTATAAGCGGTAATTTCCACATCAGGATAATCTAAGGTTGGGAAAAGCTTTCGAGCGCGTTCGGTATCGCGGGTTAGTATCAGTATTTTCATACCTTGTTTTTGCAGCCTTTCTACCAAACGACTACCAACAAATCCCGTTGCTCCAGTAATTGCGACTTTCATCTTTTTTTTTCCTGCACCAAACCACTATTTTACAAGGTTTGAGAACTTTAAAGTAAATGCCTCTAAGAAAAATTACCCAAGCCAAAACAATAAAAAATTTATTATCTGCAATTCTGCCCGAAAATACGTATTTAGGTATTATAAGATGGACAAATTATTATAAGGCGTGGGGCTACTATGGCTCGCTATACCTGTTCATATATTGTTTCTCTTCCCATAGATCATTTGCAACCGCTGCTAATAGAGCTTTTACAAGAATGCAATTTAGATGTGCAATATTATACGTCTGATTATATTCTGGCACGAGAGGTTCCTGGTAGCGTTCCTTTTTCAAAATTTGTCACCATAGAGGTACTAATTGATAAAAGCACGGCAACTGAAACAGAAACCAAAATGAATTTAGTATTTAAAAATGAGGAATTACCACTTCAAATTGATAATCATTGCCGACAAGTTTTTGAAATTATTAAGCAAGTGATTGAGGATTGCCGTCACTGGCATTTAACTGAGACTCTTGCCGGATAGTTGGTTTTGCAATTGTTTAAGCATTGGTTGCGGTTGGATACAACAACTTCGCCGCAACAAATAGCTATTATAAGATGACTGCTCATATAGCATAAAAGACGAGGATATATTTTCTATTTCCCATTCCCTATCCCAACAAAATGTTAAACTAATAAATATACAAACACTGATTTTAATTTCAACTTTAACTATCTTGAATTGTACGGAGAGGAATATGGCAGAAGTACCTAAAAAATTCCTCTCCGAGAAGTTAGTGACAACTTTCTAATCCTCAGTATCTTCAGTCATACTGGGATTTATTAAGGTAATGTCATATTCGGTAGCATCTGTTTGCCCTGTTTGAGTCACATCCCTTTGCAGCAAATAATAAATAGCGCGTACTTGCGGTCCGAATACAACCTCATCTTCATTTTTTAAGTCGTGGGCTGGTATTTTGCTACGTCCGTTAATCATCAAACCATTGGAACTAGGTTTGCCCTTAACATCACCATCTACAATACGGTAATAAAATCGCTCGTCATCGTCACCATTTCTTGGTAGTTTAACTAACGTTGCATGACGACGCGACACAAATTGCGATACCAAATGAATATCGCAATCACGATCTCTACCGATAGAATAAAGGGAGTTATCTAAAGTAAATTCTTTACGTCCCTGGTCGTCTTCTATAATCAAGATATGAGTCTCATTCGATTGTACTGCCATAGACTTATCGTTGCTACAATCGGTTGAACTGTCAGCAATCAAGATTCGTTTGGTATAGTTTGTTGCCATTGTCGAATCATTCCTCAGTGGTCAGAAGCTGCTATCTATAAAATCGATTTCGATCCTTGAGTAAAATCGGAATGTTTTACTCTGGAATATTTATGCAAATTGAGATAGCGTTTCTACAATATATGTGAGAAACGTAACACAATACTACTGACTTAGTTTAACCTGAGATGAGCTAAACGAATATTTCTGATAGCAAATAATACCTCTAAAGGAGGATTTTAGTCATCAAAGGCAAATCTTCTTAACAAAAGCGAGTTGGTAACTACGCTAACGGAACTAAAGGCCATTAGAGCAGCAGCGCCTCCGGGATTCAGAATAAAACCGAGGCTCGGTAATAATACACCAGCGGCTAAAGGAATTCCGAATATATTGTATGCGAATGCCCAAAATAAATTTTGACGGATTTTATTGAAAGTAGCTCGACTAAGAGCAATCGCTTCTACAACATCTTTTAATTGATCTCGCATCAGTACAATTTCCGCAGCTTCCATCGCTACATCGGTTCCCGAATGCAAGGAAATACCTACATCTGCTTGAGATAAAGCTGGTGCATCGTTGATCCCATCTCCTACCATTGCTACTAAAGATTTGGGATGCGTATTTTGCAATGATTCGATAACTGCTGCTTTTTTAGCTGGGGGAATGCCTGCTATGGCATCCGAGCTATTTAATCCTAGTTGTTCTGCTGTAGCCAAAGCGGCTTCTTGGGTATCGCCACTAAGTAAGATTATTCGTAAGCCTAAAGAACGAAGTTTTTCTACAGTTGAACGAGCATCTTCTCGTATAGTATCTTGAACGGCAATCAATCCTAGCAAAGTACCGTTAGTTGCTACACCAACTACTGTTTTACCAGCTTTGGCTAAATTTTGAATTTGTTTTTGAATGGTTTCATCAATATTAATGCCGTTCAAATTTAGCCATTCCCAACTGCCCAAGAGTACTGTAGTTTCTTTTACTACCGCCGAAACGCCAAATCCTGGTTCTGTATGAAAATCAGTAGCTGCTGGTATAGATAACTTTTGTTGCGCTGCCGACTTTAAAATTGCTTTTGCTAAAGGATGTTGACTGCCGCTTTCTACTGCTGCTGCTAGCTGAATTAAGGAAGTGTCCGTACTGCTGCTATCTGATATGTTAATACAGTCAGTTACAGTGGGACTACCAGTAGTTAAGGTTCCAGTTTTATCAAAGACTATTGTCTTTAATTGATGTACCTTTTCTAAAACATCGCCACCTTTAATTAATAAACCCCGTTCCGCACCAATAGCAGTTCCGACTAAAATTGCTGTAGGAGTAGCAAGTCCTAAAGCACAAGGGCAAGCAACAACCATTACGGCGATCGCCAATTTTAAACTAATTAAAATCGGGGAGTAATGAGTCGGAGTTTGCAAATGTTGGTAGCCGGTTAAGTGCTGCGAATGTGGGGAGGAGTTAAGTACTGTTGATGCAGCGATATCGTGCCAGATGTGAGTGCCGATAAAATACCAAAATACAAATGTTAGTAAAGCAGTAGTTAATACGCCGTAGGTGAAGTAACCGGCTACAGTATCGGCTAATTTCTGAACTGGAGCTTTACGAATTTGCGCTGATTCGACTAAACCGACAATTTTTGCTACTGTTGTATCGCCCCCAGTACGGGTTGCTTGGATGATAATTGCTCCAGACTGGTTGATGGTTCCCGCACTTACGGTATCTTCTATTCGTTTAACAACTGGTGCTGATTCTCCGGTAAGCATGGACTCATCAACAGTTGTTTTCCCTTCTACTACTTCACCATCAACGGGAATTTTGTCTCCCGGAAGTACTTGCAACCATTCGCCAGTATGAACTTGTTCGGCTGGTATTTCAACAATTTCTACTGCTTGAGAATCATTGTTATTACTGTTAGGCTTAGCTACTAATCGGGCGATTGATGGCCTCAGAGATAGTAATTCCTGGAATGAAGCAGAAGCCCGATTTCTAGCTCGTTTCTCTAAGGTACGCCCCAACAGGATAAACCCTAATATCATCACGGGTTCGTCAAAGAAACATTCCCAACCTAATTGGGGAAATATTAAGGCGACTACGCTAGCAACATATGCACTAACCGTTCCCAAAGCAACTAAAGTGTTCATGTTGGGGGCATTTCGGCGCAAACCCAACCAACCATCTATGAGAATGGGGCGACCGGGTATTAATATTGCAATTGTTGCCAATCCAAAGTGAAACCAGATATTTTGCAAAAGCGGCAGTTTCAAACCGCCAATATTACTTAAATGTCCGATTCCTGAAAATATCAGTAGCAATACAGCAATTATCAACTGCCTTCGGGCAGATTGCATTTCTTGAAGATTTTTCTCTTCAGCTTCCTTTAAAGCCTGAGCGCTATGTGCTTCCGCGAAAGCCTTGCGGGGCTTGCTGGGAAATCCTGCTGCGGTCAATTCCTTGACTAAAGCATCAACATTTATAGTAAATTCCTCCGAGTCTACCACTGCTACCCCAGTTGCTAGGTTCACACAGGCATTATCAACTCCTGGGAATTGTGTCAATTGCTTTTCTACCGCTCTCACGCAGCCAGCACATTTCATTCCCTCAACATCAAGGGTAATTTTGTTTTTGATGGCTGGTGAAGTTTCGGTTTTGTTTTCTTTAGGTACCAGTTGCATGAAAATTGTTCGGATTCGCTATAAAAATAAAAATGCCATTCACAGGACATAAAATTATTTTTGTCCCTACTTCGAGGGTAAGCGAAATCTAGACTTATGACCGAATATCTCAGGTATGAACTTTTTTATAGCTAGATATTTAACTGAATTCTTTGTGTCGATTCCAACGCAGATAAGTAAAATAAATAACTAAACTTAACTGTAGTGGAAGTATGGCAGCTTGAGTTTTTAGGAACGGATTTATTGACAAACTCGACATTGCCAAGAAGTAACCCATACCGAAGCAGGTAAGTATTATAAATGTGAGATTTTTACGTTTGAACATCAACCCGTACCAGATATAAATATTGTGTTGTTTATTTAGATGTATTCAGGAGATAATTTAAAAGAATAATTTAACTTTTATGTTAGATTTTTTTTTAAATTATTGATAAATATAGCTATATTCCGGCTGAGAGAATTTAGTTATACAATTATGTTTTGGCTAGTTATTTGATTTGTAACAATAACTTAGGTGAACTAAGCAATATTTCATAAATCCTAGCTGTATACTTTAGCTTCTGTCTTAAATATAGTTATTTCACAGCTAGGATCTAATTTATAACTCAACTTAATATTTAAATAAAAATGCAAGTTAAGTTGATATTATAAGTGCAATAATTACGCACCCTTAATATTGAACAAAAATAAAAGCTTTGTGATACTTTGTATCGGATCTTAAAACCAGCCTTGTTTGTTCATAAAATAAGTGCCGACGAAATCGTCATGGCTTTTATTCAGATAAATCATTCCCTCAATTAAACCTACAAGCTGCATAATTATAAAAGTCAATCCGTAAGTGAAGTAACCACCGACTAAAGAAATAATTAAGGTAATTAAACCTTCCGGGCTATACCCAAGAACGAACTTATGAATACCGAATCCTCCCAAAATAATTCCGCAGTAACCAGCTAGTAATTGCTTAGTAGCGTGAGAGGGAGTAAGTTTTGCCATATTGCTGCTCCTTAAGAATAAAAATATAAAATTAACTACTTTATTTTTGTTAGCAGTATCAGTCAATAATGTTCTACTGCGATCCTAGTGAAATTACTGTTTGCTAAAGTCGATAAACCTCTAAGTCAGAAAGTCCCAAAGATGTTTTGACTTTGCCCAGGTTTACAGTGATTAATATTTTTCTGTATGTATTGATTGAGCGCGAATTTAAAATCGCTGTATTCTGTCATTTCATGACAGACAATATTTCATTAATAATTAATTACAATAATTGTCATTCAATGACGATGCAATATTCAGTTGTACAAGTCCTTCTTGAGAAATTCCGGACTAATTCAGGGCGCTACAACTACCCAGATACTGTATGCTCCCAGCCTTTACCAGTGAAATCACCAGTAAAAATGGATGCGTAGAAACAGAACTGAGTATATCGTGCATTCTCGCTCTGAAACTCTATTGATTTACGTAGTAAATGCCCCGTTATATTTTCAATTTTAAAATAATTGAAAATAGTTAGCATCCCTACAAGGGCTGAAACTAATCAATAAAAACTATAAGCTTACTTAAATAATCGGTTATATATCTAACATAACCTTTAAGTTTGCTATCGTGTTAAGCATTTATGCTTTCAACTAAAAATTATCTACACTCACTATAGTGAATACTGATTGAAAAATTATTACACATAATTAATGCAGATATTTTTTATTCTGACAACAGTATGTGTAAGTGTCAATTAGTACTACTACCCAAGAGAAATAGGCTCAGCAATGTACCACTATTCCAAAGGCTGTGAAGAAGCATGGGAGCAAGAAGATTGCGCGATCGCGTATAAACCACCCCAAGTACGATCCCCAGTACTGTAAGGGGTAGAACTTCGGATAAGCTCAGATGAACGGCAGCAAACAAGAAGCTTGAAACGAGTATCGATCCCCATACTGGTATATACCGAGTTAAAGAAGGGAGTAAAAATCCACGAAATAAAAATTCTTCAAATAATGGTGCGGCGATCGCAGCTGTAGAGAAAAATATCAATAATGCAAGATTATCTTGACTTTCCAAGACAGTTTGTAATAGGGGATTGCTACCACCTTGCCCCTGCCAAAGTTGCTGATTAATCAAAGAAACTACAATAAAAATTGGTATTACCGCGCAATAGCCGCCAATTCCCCAAAGCAACCAGCCATCTCGCAAGCGAAAGCGAAACCAATCTTCGGAAAGTGGTAGAAATTGCTTGATAGAAAAATATAAAACTAATAAAGAACCACTGGCTAGGAGTATATAGCGAAGTAAAATGTATAATGCTTGAAGCCTAACGTTTGCATTGGGATGCGGTATAGGAAGAAACTGCCAGAGTAAGGGTACAAGCAATTGTCCCATCAAGAAAAAGCCTACTACAAAAACTTGTAAAACTGTTTCACCATCCCAAGGGGTTATCCACCTAGCCTCAGCGTTTCTAGCTAGTAGCGCTTCTTTTCTTTTGATTATCCACTGTGCAAAAGTGATTAGGAGCAATCCTATACCAATAAAGCCTCCCAATACAGGGAGAATAGCTATAGCGGTTAACTTGAGTAAGGCGTTTTCTGCTGCTCTTTGCTTTGTAATTTTAAGATTATTTAAATATTCTGAATTTTGTTGAATTTGATATATTTTTTCTAGAGCGGTATAGCGAAACCAAGCTTGAAGATTATCTTTAATTAATAATTCTGCATCTTCTGAGGTTTGAGAAGATTTTCCCCAAAGTTTAATTAAAGTCTGACTCGTCTCGCGAAGCTGAGGATTTATACTGGAACTTTTTTGTACTTGCTGCCAGGTTTCGATCGCTGCATCGCTTTTATCTTGGCGTGCTTGAATAATCCCTATACGTAAGTTTAGTTGTGCGAGTGATTCTTGTAATTGATTAGAAGTTTGCTGTAATTGTTTTTGTTTTGCTAGTGAAGAGACATTGGTAACGGGAGGAATATCCGACTGAGGTTTCGATGCAGGAATGACTTCGGTTGATTGAGAGCGTAATTGCGCCAGTTGGCTTTGAGCTTTTTCTAAATTAGTTTTTGCTGAAGTGCGTGCTTCTTCATATTGCTTCAACGCACCATCAAGAGGTTTCACGCCTAGTATGGCTTTTTTCACACTTTGCATTTCGTCATCTGAAGGTTGCCATTCAGTTGCTAGCAATACAATATTAGTTTGGTATAACTCCAACTCGCTTTGGAATTGAGGCTTATTCAAGCTTCCTATCAAAGTCGAGCCAGAAAATAAAATAGTTACTAAGGTAAGTAAAAATAAAAATATCCGCTTAAGTGTCATCTATACCTCTCAATTAACAAGCTTCCTCTGGGAATTATCGCATTCACACTCCCCAGGGAACATCTTTTCTGAGAAAAGCATAGGATATTTTAATTTTTGGATGGCAAGAGGGGGTAGAAGAGGAAGAGAGGGGAAGAGGGGGAAGAATAAATAATAAAAAACTTTTAACTCCTAATCCAAAACAAAAGTATCCGTTATTGAAATCTAAAATCTAAATTTAAGTAACTCCTAACTCCTAACTCCTTCCTAACTCCTCATCCCTAACTATTTTGCATTAACCAAAGTATAAAAACATCGCATCTTTCTGATAAGCGACATTTTGGTAGTAGTTTAAAAGCTTTTTATAAGCATCATAGAGACTATCAAAACCATTTTCTAAGCCTTTCAAAGTAAACCGCTGCTGAAAATCACTCTGAGAAAATTTTGATAAAGCTTCAGCAACTTGTGTAACTTCCGAGGCACTTAGGTATCGCAACAGTCCATTATCTGTTTCGTAATCTATTGTTTTACCTCCTAAAATGGCATTTATCGAAGGTAATTGATCTTGTTTATTCTTACCGATAAGAAACGGTACGGGAGTTGAATAACTGGTACCAGTCAAAATAAAGTGAAGAGTATTCCATTTTTTGCCAATATCAAACTCTGAGTTTTTACCTTCAGCAAGCATTGTCGGAATATCAGATTTGAGCTTTTCAAACTCTTTTGGCTGCTCATATTTTAATTTTTCCAAGGTTTGTGGTACGTAGTTAGTAGCTTCGTCAAACCATTCAGCATCTTCGGGATTATTTAAATCGAGATTTGCTTCTTGCCAAAAATGTGAATCAGGTAAATATTGAGCATCATCAAATAATTCAAAAAAATCGGGATATTTTTTGAACTTTTCTAATAAAGAAGGAGATACTTGCTTAAAATATGCTTCTACTGACATTAGCGATTATCCTCTAAACATTTTTTACCCAATTCCGAAATGACTTGAGCAAAGCGATTTCTCCCATAGTTTTACTTTGCTCAATAAATCTAGATATATCTTTGACAGATACTAAAGAAAAAGCAATACTAAATTCACATTCAGCGTATTGACCTTTAATTAACTGATAGAATTTTAAATTGTTACCGTCATACCTCCACAATTCACCTACTCCTAAAGCCGAGTAAATATCAAATTTATCTACTGAAGTGCTGGTAATATCAATTTCAATTGCTAAGTCAGGAGGGGGAGAATTTGTTAAATTGAGTGTTTCTCTTCCTCTGACAGCTAATTCATTTTGAATGTAGTAACAATTATCTGGTTCTATTCCTTTTCTCGCAATCTTTTTTTTTAAAGTTGTTGAGCTAGCGCTTTTAATTTCTATATTTAATTCTTCTGCCAAGATAAATATAAAGCGATCGAAATTGATTTTCGGATTTTCGTGTTCAAAAAGGGGAGTCATAATTTCTAAAGTACTACCGTCATATGCAAATCGAGAACCTCTATCTTCACCAGTTTCTCTGATTAAAGTTTCAAAAGTTTCCCAACTAATGTTATGTAGTACGGTTCGCTGTTCGGCGATAGTATAAGTTACAACCATTGTTTGCTTCAAATAACCTATTTTTCAGAAAGGATATGACATAGTATTCCGAATATTTTACTCGCATTATTAATATAGTATTCCTTTAAGTCAATCTCTACTATATTTTCAATAAGTTTTAAAAACTTCCAGCTAGTTCCAGTCGTAACAGTTCCATAAATAATCGGAATATTATTTTCTTCTTTTACGTTAAATATTTTAGCTGCATACATTTCTGCAACGCATTGACCTAAACCTGCATTAATATTTTCTTTTTTAGCTTCTACAATAGTAATAACAGGAGCATTTAAAATCAGTAATTCTGGCGAACTACTAATAATAAAGTCGCAATTCCCATTCAAACCTTGACTTGAGTCTACTGTAAAATCAACACCTGAAAATAAACTTACTTGATTTTTTAAATACTTTCTTAGTTAGAGTTTCTATTGATTCTTGGCTAAAGCGATCGATCCAGTTTTCTATCGATATATATGTTACAAACATGATTATAATTCAGTCTAAAATAAATAGTGCCAATCTTCAGCATCAAAAAATCTGAAAATTGGCACAAATAATTTCTGAAAAATCTCTTTTTTTTCAACTTTTTTTAACTGTTTATCTATCAATACCAATACCTGCATCCATCATCAGAATTGGTTTTGCAATAGAGTCTTTCATCATCTCGTGCAATTCGGGATTTTTAGCTTGCAATTCCTCTAAAGTTATATTTTCTGCTACAGTTTTTCCGTCTTTACCGTATACTGTATAAGTTTGATTTGCATTAACTTTAATCCGTCCGTTTCTGGTTTCAATATAACCAAAACCAGTAGATTCTGAAACAGTTACTTGATTATTTGGCTGAGAAACTGATTCAGCTTTACCAATCGCTTTTTTATTACAGATTATGGGTAGAAAGGCTATTGATACAGCTAAAACTCCCAAGGGAATAGCTTTATTCATTTTTACAATCTCTCCTAAATTATAAATCAAAAGGACTTATCTAAAATGATGTAATCACATACAATTTTAAACAAGTCCTATTTATTATAAAATCTATATTCAAATTATTGTTAAAAATGAGACTTTTCTAGCATCAATTTAACCAATCATACTGCTAAAGAAATCCAAAGTTTCTTTCAACGCTTTGATAAAAAGATCGATTTCTTCACGAGTATTGTAAAAAGATAAACTTACTCTTGCTGTACCGGGAGCATTTAAAATACGGTGTAAAGGTTGCGTACAATGATGTCCCGAACGAATTGCTACACCTTCATTATCTAACAGAGTTGATAAGTCGTTGGGATGAACTTCTCCGGCGGTAAATGAAGCTAGTGCTGCTCTACCAAAACCTTTAGCATCTGGTTTGGGGCCGTAAATTTTTAGTTCCGGTATTTTTCCTAATTGCTCGAATAAATAACCAGTTAATTCTGATTCGTAAGCATAGATTTTATCCATGCCAATACTTGAGAGATAATCTACCGCAGCACCTAAAGCTATAGCCTCGGCGATCGCCGGAGTACCTGCTTCAAATTTTCCTGGTAATTCAGCGTAGGTTGAATGGTCTAAAAACACATCAGCAATCATTTCTCCACCACCCATAAATGGTGGCATTGAATCCAAGTTTTCAAGTTTGCCATATAGGAAACCAATGCCAGTAGGAGCGCACATTTTGTGTCCGGATGCTACTAACCAATCGCAGTCTATTTCCTGCACATCAACGGACATATGAGGCACGCTTTGGCAAGCATCAATTAATACTTTAGCTTGCTTTTGATGAGCTAATTGACAAATTTGTTTTACCGGATTAATACAGCCCAAGGTATTAGAAACATGAACTATTGATACTAATTTTGTTTTATCAGAAAGCAACTTTTTAAACTGCTCTAAATCAAAAGTTTCTTCCGCTGTCAATTCAACGTACTTCAACACCGCACCAGTTTTTTGAGCAATTAACTGCCACGGGATAATATTACTATGATGTTCCATCACCGAAAGAATAATTTCATCTCCCGGCTGTAGGTTATTCATTCCCCAACTGTAAGCAACCAAGTTTATTGCTTCGGTAGCATTGCGAGTAAAAACAATTTCTTGACGAGATGATGCATTGATAAATTTAGTAACTTTATCTCTTGCTCCTTCGTATGCATCAGTGGCTTTTGCGCTGAGATGATGTGCGCCGCGATGTACATTAGAATTGTACTTTTCATAATATTTACGAATAGTATCAAGTACAAATAAAGGCTTTTGAGATGTGGCAGCGTTATCTAAATAAACTAAAGGTTTACCGTTAACTTCCTGGTGTAATATCGGGAAGTCTTGGCGAATTTTATCTGCAAGGGTTTTTTCCTGAGTGAAAGTCATACTATTTTGGATTTTGGATTGCGGATTTTAGATTTGTAGTTTTGGATTTAAGATTGAATTTTAGTTACGGAATAAAAATTACTTTTATCATGCTCAAAAACTATTGTAAAAAAACTATAAGCACTAAGTACGCAGAGAATAAAGAGACAGATAAAACAAGTAATATATTAGTAATAAAGTAAGTTATTTATAGCTCTATTACTTATTCAATCCAAAATCCAAAATCTAAAATCTAAAATTCATTGACTATTTGAGTTAGATTTTTACGCAAAGAAGGAACGGGTATTTTATTAATTATCTCAGCAGCAAAGGCATTAATTAATAAATGACGAGCGCTATTTTCATCGATTCCTCTACTTTGCAAGTAAAAAATTTCATCATCTTCTAACTGACTAACCGTAGCACCGTGAGCGCATTTTACGTTGTCGGCAGTGATTTCTAATTGCGGTTTGGTGTCTACTCTAGCTTGAGGTGATAACAGCAAATTACGATTTAACTGCGATGCGTCTGTTAATTGCGCGGGTTTGGGAACGAAGATTTTCCCGTTGAATACCCCATGCGCTTTATCAGCTATGATGTTTTTCTGCAACTGCTTGCTGTTACTGTGGGGATAATTAAGAGCAAGGGCGCTATGAGTATCTGATAATTGATTGCCAGAAATGATTGTCAAACCGTTAAGCGTTGTTTCTGTTTGCTCCCCGGTTTGTAAAATTTCTAGGTTGTGTCGCGATAGCTTTCCACCCAAAGTTATAGCGTTACAGGTGTAGCGACTGTTACGCCCTTGAGTGACAGCTGTTTTCCCGATGTGAAACGCTTCTATACTATCGCGTTCAATTCTGGTATGATTTACGCTAGCATTTTCATCAACCCAGATTTCTGTAACGGCGTTATTCAAATAAATTTCTTTATCTTGCTCTTTTCCCGTATCTGAATTAATAAATTCTTCAACTAAAGTAACTTCAGAGCCTTTCTTCGCTACTACCAAACAGCGCGGTTGAGCAAATACTTTGTCTCCGGCAGTAATAAACACTAAATGTATCGGTGTTTCTACTACTACATTACTAGAGAGCCAAATTACCGCTAAATCATTAATTCCGGCTGTATTCAAAGCCGTAAATACTTCTCTAGCTCCTTCAGCCTGTGCCAAATATTCTTTAACTAATTCCCCATCTAAATTAGGTAAATTAGCTAAATTACTTACTACAACTCCTTCGGGTAAATCGGCAATCGTGGATAATTCCTTGACAAACACGCCGTTTACAAATACCAAACGAGTATCGCTAATTGCTGTAAAAGCGGCGAAGTCTGGAGGTATAGTTTTCGTTTCTACATTAAAATCGAATTGACGTAAAGCTGATACATCGGTGAATCGCCATTCTTCATCTTTCTTACCAGGTAATGTTGAATGACGTACCCAATTAGCAGCATTTTCTTTTAACTCTTGCAGCCAGCCTTCTTTTATTACGCTGCTTACTTTATCTACCAATCCACTTAAATAATCATCTTTATTTAAAAGCGCATCGGATAAACTTGCTTCGGCAGAGTTAGGAATTGGGCTGGGGGAAACTTCTATATTCATTACACGCCAACCTCAACACCAGCTTCTTCTAAAATCCAGTCGTAACCGCGAGATTCTAACTCTAAAGCTAATTCTTTTCCACCAGATTTGATTATCTTCCCTTTTGCCATTACATGAACGTAATCCGGCACAATATAATCAAGCAAACGCTGGTAGTGAGTAATCATAATTGTGGCGTTTTCTTGATTAGCTAACTGATTCACTCCATTAGCAACAATTTTCAAAGCGTCAATATCTAAACCAGAATCAGTTTCATCCAAAATTGCTAAATCCGGTTCCAAAAGCGCCATTTGCAAAATTTCATTACGCTTTTTCTCACCACCAGAAAACCCTTCATTTAAACTACGGTTGAGAAAAGCAGAGTCCATTTTTACAACTTCTAACTTTTCCTCTACCAAATCATCGAAATCAAAAGCATCAATTTCTTCTAAACCTTGAGCTTTGCGCCGAGAATTATAAGCAACTCTTAAAAAATCTAGATTACTGACACCAGGTATTTCTAAAGGATATTGAAATGCTAAGAATACACCATTTCTAGCACGATCTTCGGGTTCTAGTTCCAAAAGATTTTCTGTGTTAAAAATCACTTCACCACCAGTAATTTCATAACTAGGGTGTCCCGCCAAAACCTTAGAAAACGTGCTTTTGCCAGAACCATTTGGCCCCATAATCGCATGAATTTCACCAGCACGTACCTCAAGATTTACACCTTTGAGGATTTGATTTCCATCAACATTAGCTGTCAAATCTTTGACTGACAGCACTACTTTGCTATTTTCAATAATCATTTCTTTTTACTCTCTATTTTTAAAGGTACGTAGTAGCGCTTCAGCGCATCTGTCAAAAGATTTCAGTTTTAGATTTTAGATTTATTTCAAGCAAGTGCCCGAGGGCTACTTACAACTGAATTTCACTCAACAGGATTTCATCGAAATTTTCATTCAATTCAAAATTAAAAATAGATGTATCCGTTGTTAAAACCTAGACAAAATTCGGAGGCGCTTAAGCGCAACTACAAACTAACCAACACTTCCTTCTAATTTCAAACTTAATAATTTATCGGCTTCTACAGCAAATTCCATCGGAAGCTGATTAAATACGTCTTTGCAAAAACCGCTAATCATCATCGCGATCGCATCTTCTGTAGAAATGCCTCTCTGAGAGAAGTAAAATAATTGATCTTCCCCAATCTTGGAAGTAGATGCTTCATGTTCTACTTTTCCTTTATGATTCTGCACTTGAATATAAGGGAAAGTGTTGGCATGGGCATTATCTCCAATTAACATTGAGTCGCATTGAGAATAATTTCTTGCCCCTTCAGCTTTGGGATTTACTTTCACCAAACCCCGATAGCTGTTACTGGATTTACCCGCAGAAATTCCTTTAGAAATAATTGTAGAACGAGTATTTTTACCAACGTGAACCATTTTGGTTCCGGTGTCGGCTTGCTGCATATTGTTAGTCAGCGCAACTGAATAAAATTCACCTACGGAATTATCGCCAACTAAAACGCAACTAGGATACTTCCAAGTAATAGCCGAACCAGTTTCTACCTGTGTCCAAGATATTTTGGAATTTTTACCTTTACACAAACCGCGTTTCGTCACAAAGTTGTAAATACCGCCTTTGCCGTTTTCATCTCCGGCGTACCAGTTTTGTACGGTAGAGTACTTGATTTCGGCATTATCTAGCGTTACTAATTCCACAACAGCAGCATGTAGCTGATTGCTGTCATACATTGGCGCGGTACAACCTTCGAGATAAGACACATAACTGTCTTCTTCGGCAACAATTAAAGTTCGTTCAAATTGTCCGGTATCGCCATTATTAATCCGAAAATAAGTAGATAATTCCATCGGGCATTTTACGCCTTTAGGAATAAATACGAAAGAACCATCGCTGAAAACGGCAGCATTCAAAGCCGCAAAGTAATTATCAGCTACGGGAACTACACTACCAAGATACTTTTGGATTAATTCTGGATGTTCCTGTAAAGCTTCGGAAATCGAGCAGAAAATAACACCTTCTTCTGCCAGCTTTTCTTTGAAAGTAGTTGCTACAGATACGCTATCAAAAATTGCATCTACAGCAACATTTGCCAAGCGTTTCTGCTCCGATAACGGAATACCTAATTTTTCAAAGGTTTCCAACAAAGTTGGATCTACTTCATCTAAACTTTTCTTCTTAGCGCTTTGTTTAGGTGCCGAATAATAAATAATATTTTGATAATCAATTTCAGGATAGCCAACGCTAGCCCAATCAGGTTCGGTCATTTTGAGCCACTGGCGGTAAGCTTTAAGGCGAAACTCCAGCATAAATTCCGGCTCATTTTTCTTCGCGCTAATTACGCGAATCACGTCCTCACTAAGTCCGCGAGGTATCGTATCTGTCTCAATGTCGGTAACGAAACCGTACTTGTAAGGCTGGTTGACTAAGGTTTTTGTAGCACTCATCGCTAATATTCTCTCGCGTTCGCTTCGCTTGTTCTCTCTTCAAGGTTGGGAGACGGGCTATTAAATAGCAGGCTTCCCACCCAAACGTGACTGTTAGTCACGCGACTGTTACAATAATGTTGAAGACTAAAACAACAGCTAAGTTGTTTTAATGTATCTTCATTTTACGCTAGATTAACAACAATAATGTTGTCAAAGTGAAATTTTCTTTAATATTTTTAGGGCGACGATGGAAACTACCCACCAGTCCTCAACCAAACAAGATATCTTGAAATATCTGCTCAAGGAAGTTCAGGCTACAGCTTTAACGCTTTCTACTGCTTTAAAAGTTAGTCCCCAAGCGATTCGTCGCCATTTAAAAGATTTGGAGGGTGAAGAGTTGATAATTTATTCCTCCGAACAATTAGGGATGGGACGGCCTCAACACGTTTATCGATTGAGCGATACAGGTAAAGAACGCTTGCGTCGAGAAGTTGGGGATAGCTATGGTAAATTTACTGTTTCCTTATTAGACACTTTAACAGAAACAGTAGGACGCGACCAAGTAAGTTCAATTTTACAGAAACAATGGCAGCGTAAAGCCGAAGAATATCATCAATATTTAGCTAAAGGTTGCCTCCAGCAAAGAGTAGCTGCCTTAGTGGAATTGAGAAAAGCTGAAGGTTTTATGGCTGAATACCATCCTGTAGAAGATTCAGATCCAAAAGAAAATAAATTTATTTTTCTAGAACATAATTGTGCAATTTCTAACGTTGCCGAATCATTTCCCAGTGTTTGCGGGCATGAATTAGAAATGTTTGCTGCCGTTTTACCCGATTGTACGGTAGAACGTACCCACTGGATTATCAACGGCGAACACAGGTGTGGTTATTTAATTCAAGCAAAGAACTAGTTAAGAGTTAGGAGTTAAGAGTTAGTATTTAGGAGTTATCAGTTATCAGAAGTTACAACCTTTAGCCTTTGATCTTTAACCTTTATAGATATAAATTATGGAATTTCAACAGCAACCAACAACACAATTTTTATCTTCGGAAGAATCGGCAAAGGTTGATGCTGCTTTGCTTTCTTCCCCAGAAAAATTTTTAACTAGGTTGACAATTTCTTCCTTGAGAGTATTGCAACAGATAGCCAAAGAAAACAATGTTGCGATTGAAGAATTAACTACGCAGCAAATTATTGCTTGGTTTGAAAAAGATGGCAAAATTAGACGACAAGACGGAATTGATGCAGCGTTTTTAAAGTGGTAATCAATTGTCTACGCAGGTGGACTTTAAAAAGCTCGTGTAGCCGTGGTTTCAACTGCTACATATTCTAAGAGAATTTAAAATTCCTCGGAAAAACGCGATCGCCTTCATTGATGCAAAACTGTTCAGTTAACTCACAAAGCGATCGCATTGGTAAACTGTTATTCTGGCTGATTTGTCGAAGGGCATCAGTTATAAATTTTGCATCCTTGGCTAAACCCCATTTTTCCTGAAAATAATTTATACTCTTACGTTTCCAAACATAATTCCAAATTAATAAATAGTAGGGCATATCTGAAAACTTTAATTCTGTAACCGGAAGATATTTAATAATACTTTCTGGCTCTAAATAAATAGTTCCACCTACAGCAAACACTGACAAAGAAAAATCAATATCTTGACCAAAATTAATTAGATTATTATCTAAACCTTTGATTTGATTTAAAATAGATGTGTGTACTAAAACACAGCTAAAATCTATCATTTGCGTGGGTTCGCAAGTTAATAAATGTTGCACTTGATCGAAAGAGTTTTTAGTAAATGAGCTTTTCTTAAATAAATCTAAATTCCCATCCTTGTATTGAAATTCTAGGGAACCTCCAGCAGAGTAAATAGTAAGATTTTCTGATATTCCTTGTAAGCAAACAGGGCTAACTGCTGAAGCTGAAGTTTTTTGAGCGCATCGCATCAAGTTGTTTAACCAATCACTAGTAACTAAAACATCATTATTGATAAAAACAACATATTCGGTGTCTATGTGTTGCAAACCGATATTGCGGGCTTGGTTCGGAGATACATAATTATCTGTACGTATTAAGCGAAATCCTTTTTCTTGAGATTGTACTTCAAGATAATGCTTCACTTTTTTAGGTGAGTAACCATCTATGTAAATTAATTTAAAAGGAATATCTGTATATTTATAAATACTTTCAAGCGACTGTTGCGTATAGTTAAAACACTGATTTGGCACAACTATAAGCGTTACTTCTGGATATGACATATTTAATTATTCAATTAATATCAATTATTTATTTGTATAATTAACGATACCCTTTTTTTGGAGAAAAAGTATAAATTTAAGATGCATACTTAAATAAAAAAACGTAATTTAAATTTAAAATTATTGTAATGACTAAGTAAGATTACTGAATCGATAGCAATTTTATGATATTGTAAGATCGTGAATTATAGCTATAGCTTTATTGATTAATATTTCATTTAGTCTCAAAAAACAAGAAAATAATTAAGGGCATTCCGATTATAGGTTGCCCTTAATAAAAAGATACTTGTACTGATTAAGACGTTGCATTGCAACGTAGCAAGGTACATTTTGATTTGTAATGGCGCTACTGCTAACAAAAGCTGGGTGAAATGGTGTAACAAAAAATACTGCGATAATGCTATTAATCTTTGCTTTATGATTTAAATTTATAACCTGTTACCAACTATATTTTCTCAAACCAGATAAATATTGTTAGAAAAGGCAAGCGATCGCTACCAATATTGTATAACCATTGCGGAAGTCTTAGGTTACGTTGCCGCAGCCATTACAGACAATCGTTAACCCCAACTTCCACCACCAGAGCGTTTGTTACCTCGGTCTTCTCGCGGTCTTGCTTTATTAACCTTCATTACGCGGCCCATCCATTCAGCTCCATCTAAGGCTTCAATAGCGGAACTTTCTGCGTCTTCTGATTCCATTTCTACAAAACCAAAACCTCTAGGTCTGCCAGTTTCCCTATCGGTGGGTAACTGAACGCGCTTCACACTACCGTACTCGGCGAATACCTTACTAAGGTCATCCTGAGTAACATCGTATGATAAATTTCCAACGTATATTGACATGAGACTCTCCAGAATCCAACCGTGCAGAGGGGACATCCGGAAAGCTGATTGCGACTTTTACTTAATAATAAGAACACAATTACCGAACGCACTTCTCCTGGATTATCCTACCACAACTTTTTTGCGCTTTTTAGCTTATTCTTTTTCACTAATTACCCAAGCTTAAAATAAGTATTAGTTTTTACTATATTTTTGATAATTTAATTTAATTGATTTTTTAGTAATAACTTTGCTCAATTTGATAAACGGTTTAAATAATCTCTCGTTTGAGTGATAGGTTGGATCTTCGCGGTACTTGTTTTTGTATAAGGCTGGTTATGGGGCATAATTAATCAAGCTGTAAATAGAACGCCGGGTGATTAGTAACTTACTTGTTGCACCATCCTCAGAAAGCTCAAAGAAACCCGGTTTTTATGGATCGAATCATAATTATTTCGTTGTGCAATTAACAAGAAACGAATAGAGCCTCCGAAAGTGCAAAATGTGAATTTAATAGGAGTAGAGTTGTATTAGCAAAGCTCACAAATCAAACATAAGACTCGTGCGGGGATAAATTGCCATTTCGATCGCAAATCAATCGGCTACGTATCGCCATCCTTCGGGTTCATATTCGCGCTGAATTTGCACCCTCCAGTTTCCTTGGGGAACAGAAATTGAACCATGTTCTTCATGAACTAGCGCTGCTGTTTCTGAAAAAATACTTAAATATAAATCGGTATCTTCTGCATACAATTGTGCATCTCCTTCCGATATACGGTGTTTATGTCCGGTAACTTCTCCTTCAGCTAAAGTTAGATGCGTCAACTTTTGACCTTCAGCTTGCTTAACGGGAACTAAAATGACATCGCCTTGACGGTAGGGTTTCATGATTTTACTTGCTTAGTAGTTAAATGATCTGTTTAAAATACGGTACTTATTTAAATTTTATTTTGGCACAATGCTAAATATTGGCAAAATATTGTAAATTATGAAAAATTGTAAAATATGCTTGTCAAAAATCTCTCTTTCACTTGTCTGGTAAGCATTTGCCTAGTGCGATCGCGCTTGGTTTGTATGACTTAAAAGAAAATATTTAAAAATGGTAGTCGCCAATTACGTCCAATATAAGTTAAAGATTGAACAGGGCTGCCTTTGTTGATAACCCGATTTAAACTATCTTAGCTTTGAGAGGTAAATACAATTGCCTTTTACAAAAACTTGGGGTTTGAAACCCTTATAAAAAAAGGGATTTTAATAAAACAGGGCATTTTCTATAAAGGTTATTACCTTGTGAATGCAGTAGTTTCATTCACATTTTTCTATCAATTGTCTCACTTTAAGTGTTTAGCCTAGCAGCTATATTTTTCAAGAAATTTCCATGTCAACTCTCGTTATTGTCGAATCTCCGACCAAAGCTAAAACTATTCGTAACTATTTACCATCAGATTACCGAGTAGAAGCTTCGATGGGTCATGTCCGTGACTTGCCACAGTCCGCTAGTGAAATTCCTGCCGCTGTTAAAGGAGAAGAGTGGGCGAAGTTGGGAGTAAACGTAGAATCAAATTTTGAACCGCTATATGTAGTTCCCAAAACCAAAAAGCAGGTTGTTACCCAGCTTAAACAAGCTTTAAAGGAAGCAACCGAATTGATTTTGGCGACTGACGAAGATAGAGAAGGGGAAAGTATCAGCTGGCATTTATTCCAACTGTTAAAACCAAAAGTCCCTACAAAACGGATGGTATTTCACGAGATTACCTCTGAAGCAATAAAAAAAGCGCTGAAAAATACTCGTAATGTAGATGAACAAGTGGTTCGCGCCCAAGAAACCCGACGAATTTTAGATCGATTGGTAGGTTATACTCTTTCGCCTTTGTTGTGGAAGAAAATCGCTTGGGGTTTATCTGCCGGAAGAGTACAGTCTGTAGCGGTGCGATTGTTAGTGCAGCGAGAACGGGAACGTCGTGCTTTTAATCAAGGTTCCTATTGGGATTTGAAAGCGATTTTGAATCCTGCATCTAATAAGGAGCAATCATTTAGTTCGGTATTGGTAACTCTAGGAGGAACTAGGTTAGCCACTGGTAGTGATTTCGATGCTGCAACCGGACGAATTACTGAAGGTCGTAACGTTGTACTACTTAATCAAGAGGAAGCCGAAGCTCTTAAAGCACGCATAGCTGATAAGACTTGGAAGGTTGCCAACCTTGAGGAACGTCCTGTAACGCGCAAACCAGCACCACCCTTTACCACTTCGACTTTGCAGCAGGAATCCAACCGTAAGTTACGGCTTTCTGCACGCGATACGATGCGGGTTGCTCAAAATCTTTACGAGCAGGGGTATATTACCTATATGCGTACCGACTCGGTGCATTTGTCCGAACAAGCGATAACTGCTGCTAGAGAATGCGTTCAAAAACTTTACGGCAAAGAATTTTTGTCCCCACAGCCGAGAAAATACACCACAAAATCTAAGAGCGCTCAAGAAGCACACGAAGCGATTCGTCCGGCTGGAAGCAGTTTCCGCACTCCCCAAGAAACTGGTTTGAGCGGTAGGGAACTGCAATTGTACGATTTGATTTGGAAACGTACCGTTGCCTGTCAGATGGCAGATGCGAAACAAACTCAAATCACTATGCATTTGCAGGTGGAAGATGCCGGTTTTCGTTCTTCTGGTAAGCGAATTGATTTTCCCGGATTTTTACGCGCTTATGTAGAAGGTTCCGACGATCCGGAAGCAGCGCTGGAAGATAAGGAAGTAATTTTACCCAACCTAAAAGTTGGCGATAATCCAAATTGCCAAGAACTTGAAACTGTAGGTCACGAAACCCAACCTCCAGCCAGGTACACTGAAGCTACTTTGGTTAAAACTTTAGAAAGTGAAGGAATCGGTCGTCCCAGTACCTATGCCAGCATTATCGGTACCATTATCGATAAAGGCTACGCCCAGTTAACAGGTAATGCATTGGTACCGACATTTACAGCTTTTGCCGTTACCAATTTACTAGAAACTCACTTCTCAGAAATCATTGACCCCAGTTTTACCTCCAAAATGGAGCAAACCCTTGATGATATTTCCAGAGGTGAAGCTGAATGGCTACCTTACCTAGAAAAATTTTATTTGGGAGAAAAAGGTTTAGATACCTTAGTTAAGGAACGAGAAAGCCAAATTGATACTAATACATCCAGAACGGTAGATTTAAACATCCCAAATGTCAAAATTCGTATTGGTAAATTTGGCGCTTATTTGGAAGCTGAGAATGGCGGTGATGTAGTCACAGCTTCGATTCCCAGAGATTTGACTCCAGCGGACCTAGATCCGGCAAAAGTCGAAAAGCTACTTAAGCAAAAAACTGAAGGTCCCGATCAAGTAGGTATTCATCCAGAAACCGCACAGCCGATTTTCATGTTGATTGGCCCTTACGGCCCCTACGTACAGCTTGGCGAAAAATCCGAAGAAAATCCCAAGCCGAAACAAGCGTCGCTACCTAAAAAGGTAAATCCAGAAGACGTAACAGTCGAAATGGCTGTTGGTTTATTGGCGCTTCCCAGAAAATTAGGAGAACATCCAGAAACTGGTGCCAGCATCCAAGCCAATCTCGGACGTTTTGGGCCTTATGTAGTTCATAATGCTAAAGATGCTAAAGATTACCGTTCCTTAAAAGCAGGTGATGATGTACTCACCATCACTTTTGAAAGAGCATTAGAATTATTGTCCGAACCTAAAAAAGGACGCGGTAGCAGAAGTAAATCGAAAAAGCCATTGCGGGAGTTGGGTTCTCATCCAGATACTGAAGAACCAGTAAACGTCTATGAAGGGCCTTATGGAGTTTACATCAAGCATGTTAAAACCAATGTCGGCATTCCTGAAGGTGAAACTGTTGAAAGCATCACTTTAGAGAAAGCATTGGAATTATTAGCTTCTAAAGCACCAAAAGGTAAATCAACTCGCAAAACAACTAAATCGAAAACTTCAGGTACTAAAAAATCTACTACTACTAAAGCTAAAACCAATAGTAAGACTTCAGGTACTAAGTCTAAAAAGAAAACGGAAACAAGTTAAGCTAAAAACCCCTGACACTAACATTTAATAGTCCAGATACTTTAATACTTCTGGACTATTGATTTTTAACTAATTTTGAACTAAAGACCGATTGCCGCTAACATAAAATACTTCTTAAGAAAATCGGTACCGACCTACCTGTGGCGAATGTGATAACCTAAAATAAAAGAGGGAGAAATCGCGGTTATTGGTAATCACTTGCTCCCCGGCTAAGGGAAGTTGTGATCAACCCATTTATCAAGCAGCGATACTGTTTTTAGTTTTATTTTCTCCGTAGTCGATGGTTGACTTTGAGTTAGTATCTCAGGAGCGTTCAGTTAAATGGATTATATCGAAAAGGTGCTCGAAAAGCTTAAAGAATTAGCACGCGAGCTGATTGATGCCCTTTTAGGGCCAGAAGCTGAGCCAGAAGCAGAATTAATTCCAATTCCTGTAGATGGACGTTCTCGTCGTGGCAGATAGCTCTAATGCTAAGGAAGGCACCGAACCTTCTTTAAGCATTTTAGTGCTGCACGGACCGAATCTTAATTTACTGGGACGAAGAGAGCCAGAAATTTATGGTTCGCTTACTTTAGATGATATTAATCGTCTGTTAGTAGAAGAAGGACGTTCTTTATCTGTTCGGATATCTACCGTGCAGTCCAATCATGAAGGCGTTTTAGTCGATGCTATTCATGATGCTATATTCAAGCATCAGGGTATTATTATCAACGCTGGAGCTTACACCCATACGAGTGTAGCACTACCAGATGCGATTGCTGGAGTGAATCTACCTACGGTAGAAGTACATTTAAGCAATATATATCGTAGAGAAAAATTTAGACATCATTCATATATTGCACCAGTAGCGATCGGTCAAATTAGTGGCTTTGGCGCGAAAAGCTACCTTTTAGGATTGCAAGCTTTAGTCTATCACCTCAGAAAATCTTAAATTATACAAATGGTTTTCATCAGGGAATAGGCAATAGGGTGGGGGAGAATAGTAAATAAAAAAATATTAATAAACAATATTAACTGCAAGCTATATTTGATATAGCATCTATAGCATCGCTACCGGGCAGATATAGTCTCTTTCTGCCGTAAAATTTATTACAAATTATAGTATACAGCGAAGTGCAATAAACCAAGCTCAAATATTTTTTTTAACTGTTATTAAGCCCGTCAGTATGGCGACGGGTTTTATTTGTATTGCAATGGCTTATATATTTCTCTTCTGTAAATAAGCCCACATCGTTTATATAATAATTACTACTCTACTATATAACTGTCCCAAATCTGTTCCTCTAACCCTGCCTAAACGAAATGCTAAATCGATTTAACAACTGTGCTTATCATAACTAATAAGCTCAATAAGATTAATAATATTAGTTTTTAGCGGATATTATCCTTTTACAGCAGAATTTATTAAAAAAGCTAGTCTTATTCAGAATTCGTGTTTGTGCAAACTGTAGTTATAAGACAATAATAATACTTAAATCTATTTTATTCACTGTATGCGCTATTCACTTACAAGTAGAATTCGGGGTACTTTAATTGGAGGTTTGCTCGGACAAAGCTTAGCCACTACACAAAACGAAGAACCATTTTATTGCACAACAGCAGTACAAGGTATCAAAATGCTGATTGCACAAGGTGGCTTTGATTTAAACGAATGGAATAAATTTCAATCCTCTGCTTGGAATCCGGAATTACCAGCCGACTTGATGTTGTTACATTCAATTGCAGCAGCTTTGCCTATAGCTTTATTTTTTCACGAAAACCATTTAAAACTACGCGAAAACTTACTTTTAACTATAAAAAGTCATAATCCCTTACTTCGAGATGCAGTATTAACTGTATCTTATCTCGTCGCTCAGTCTTTAAATGAAAAAATTAATCCAAATACATTGGTTTCAGAAGTTACTCGCTTTATCGGTGAAACTACAACGGATTTACCAACAAAACTCCAACAAGTCAATAACCATCAAGCTGAAAATGTCGGATATTCAGAATTACAAAATTGCTTAGATAAAGAAAATAGTATAAGTAATATTATTGCCTCCGCTTTTTATTGTTTTGTAAATACAAAAGAAGATTTTCGCCTTACTTGCTTACAAGCTATCAAAATTCAACACAATCCAAGGATTTGTGGCGCGATCGCCGGTGTAATTTCCGGAGCTTATAACAGCATTGCTGGTATACCTATAACTTGGCACTTAGAGTTAGATGAGGCAAAATTAGCACAATGGGGACTAACAAACTTTTCGCAAATGGTAAAATTAGCTGATGCACTCATGGCTATTTGGTCGGGAGCATATGAGGTATTACCGCAATCTATAGAACTAAAGGAGGAAGACGAAGATTTAATTTCCCCGTTAGAGGCAATTGCAGCCCCATATATCATCCGCTTACGTTAACCTCAACCGTTAACTATATTTATAGTCGTTCATTTCTGTGTCCACCCCCTGCAAGTTTACCGTTCCGGCAGATAGTTATACTTTTTTGAGCAAAAAACTATACTTAATACGGAGTAAACCCAGGATTTAAATAAAATGGTAACTATGATGGCAGCTTTGAAGCTTGAAACTTCTGTTCAGAATTGTTTGGTATTCAACTATTCTTATAGGCAACTGCGGTCATAGGTAATGAAAACGCAGCCATTTTTTAAGTCCTTAACTCAAGAAATATCTCACTGGGGAAGACGATACAAAGTACTACGTCGTAGGTATTTGTCTAAAACAGGCGAGAAAAGTCGGTATAAAAAACCCTTCAGTTCCAGTTCAATGGTAAAGTCGGCTAAAGGTAAATGTGGTATTTACGCAGCTTTTTGGGGCTTGATTCCTCAGCATTCTTTGGTTGTATTTGCGATTGCTTTGATTACCATGACAGGAGTGATGGGACATAAGTTATACAGCCAACCGCAATTGCAAGAAGGAACAACAGCCCGCGAGACGATTGTTGCCCCATATACTGCTCAAGTAGAAGATAAACAGAAAACAGAATTACTTCGCGAAGCCGCTAGGGACAATTCTCGGCAATGGCTAATGGTAGATAAGCGAGTTAACGAAGCTGTTGAGCAGAATTTACAACAATTGCTACAAAAAGGAAACGAAATTCGTAACACTGCTGGTGATTTTCCGTTTTTCGATCTCGAAGTATTAGATTCTTCCATACAAAATTATTTACGTTCCGCTTCCGAAGAAGAATGGAATCGGTTGAAGATTTCTTTAGAAAATGGTAATCAAAATGTTGCTAAGAACCAAAAACCAAAGCCTATTGTTGTAGCTAATACAACAGATAGCAATACCAGTCTGCTAGATACTCCGAGTACTAATACAATTGCCCAAAACCCTAACTTCAGGCAGGCTTTAAATCAATTACAGCTATATCGTGCTGAAACTTCCCTGAGAAATTTGCGATCGCTAACTAAAACAATAGAATCGAAACGAGAGCTTTATGCTCAAGCAAAAGCGAAGCTAGCACAATTGAGCAATCAATTGCCAGAGGGAATAATATACGACGACACTAGCGTACTTGATTTCAGCGACGAAGCATGGTCAAAAATTCAAATGGGTATAGTACAAAGTGCCCAATTAATCTTAGCCCAAGGCATTCATCCTGGACTTCCTTCTGAGAATTTAGAATACGTAATTAATCTGCATTTACAAAGATCGGAATCATTAGTACCCTCCTACAGTAAATCTTGGGCAACTAAATTATTAGTAAATGTTTTACAGCCAAATTTAAGGAAAGACGAGCAACAAACAGAGCTACAAGCTTCAGAAGCAGCAGCCAAAATACAGCCGGTAATGGTGACGGTTAAGAAAGGCGAATTAATTGTCAGAAAAGGACAAGATATTACTCTTTGGGATTTAGCGGTATTAGAAAATTATCGTTTAATTCGTCGGGAGATTAATTGGCTGGGTTTAAGCATCCTGGCAAGCATTATTGCAGCAGCCATTGGCATTTATGCCTTGGTAGAAAAGCGTTTAAAAATGGGATTGCGTCAAAGCGATAGACTACTAATATTATTACTGACTTTGTCGTGCCCATCGTTACTAGTATTTGGCATTCCTTTTACAACTTGGAGTGCAGTCGGGTTGCTTTTAGGCAGTTTCTACGGTCCGACTTTGGGTATCACAGTTATTGGATTGCTGACCACATTATTGTTACCCTTGAGCCTAGAAGTAGGCAAAACAGCGATTATAGCTGGTGCAGCCGGAGGAATTCTCGGTAGCTGTATGGCACAGCGGCTGCGCTCTCGTGAAGAATTAGCAGTATTAGGATTTGGAATTTCTTTGACTGAAGGTGGTGTTTATTTACTATTAAAGGTATTATTAGGCACTGCATTCACTTCGACTTCTCACCTTGTCTTTCAAGAAGCAGGATTATTAGCTTTATCGGGTTTGGGTTGGAGTATCGTCGCTTTGGGATTGAGTCCTTATTTAGAGAAACTGTTTGACTTAGTGACTCCCATACGATTGGCAGAACTCGCTTCTCCTAATCGTCCCCTACTCAAACGTCTTGCAACAGAAGCTCCCGGAACATTTCAGCATACATTATTTGTAGCTACTCTTGCTGAAGCTGCGGCCAAAGAGCTTAAATGCAACGTAGAATTAGTTAGAGCGGGGACATTATACCATGATGTTGGGAAAATGCACGACCCAATGGGATTTATCGAAAATCAAATGGGTGGCCCTAACAAGCATGAAACAGAAATAAACGATCCTTGGATAAGCGCCGATATTATTAAAAAGCACGTCAGCGCCGGATTGACTATGGCAAGAAAACATAGTTTACCCACAGCAATACAGGCATTTATTCCAGAGCATCAAGGAACAATGCAAATTGCTTACTTCTACCATCAAGCTCAACAGCTTGCTAAAGACGATCCAACATTACAGATAAAAGACGAGGACTTTCGTTATGATGGGCCAACTCCTCAATCGCGGGAAACTGCAATTGTCATGTTAGCTGATTCCTGTGAAGCCGCATTGCGATCGCTTAGAGATGCCACGCCAGAAAAAGCATTGAATATGGTTAACAATATTCTACGGGCAAGATGGAAAGATAATCAACTCTTAGATTCAGGCCTAACACGCCAAGAAATGTCAAAAATCGCCGAAATCTTTGTTAGAGTCTGGCAGCAATTTCATCACAAGCGAATTGCTTATCCTAAGTTACAAGCTAGGAAATAAAAAATTGGGCATCGGGGATGGGGGATTGGGCATTGTCGAGACAAGATATATTGCGTCTCTATACATTTGAAGTAATCAATCGTAATTAGTAAGGTGTGTTGTCGCAAAGCGCAACCCACCATAAAAAACGTTGATAATACTAAAGAAGATAATTGATACAAATATCTTGAATTAATCGTCTTATTAGTTTTAATGGGTTCGTTTTCCTCCAATCGTCGGGAGACGTAAAATTTTACGTCTCTACAAACGTGGTGAAATACCAGTGCGATCGCCCTTAGCAATTCCTTTGAAAAATATTGCAATCTTAACAATTACCAAAACATCGATTCAGTAAGCTCTTCTCCACCTGCTTTGATTCCCAACCACGAATGAATGGCTGCAAATAAAACTACTAATGGTACTGAGAAAAAGTGAACTATCCGCAGCGCTTGCCAACTACCAAATGCGCTGACAATCCAAGGGAATTGAGCGGGTTTATACATTCCTATTCCAGTAAATAATGCCAATAACAAAATAGGAATAATGCTTGTATATGCTATGCGATGCCAAGCATAAACCAAACGTTTGGGATTTTTGGTTTTCTGTAAGGCTTTTAAATCCTTGCTGCTGACAAACCGATGTTGCCATCTGCGGGTAATCAGCACGTAAATTCCATACCATAAAAGGTTGAGTGAAAACAGCCACATTGCAGCAAAATGCCAATGTCTACCTCCTGCAAGCCAACCTCCCAAAGTGAATATAGGGGGAATATGCAAACCCCCGCGCCCACCAAAAACTGGGTTAGCATTATAAATTTGTAATCCGCTAGTAAGCATAACGAACAAACTTACAATGTTAATCCAGTGAAAAATCTTTGCTGGTATTGCTTGAGTTGGATTCCTTTTTGAAGCATTATTTATGGAAGCCATATTTACAAGACAGTTATCTATTTCTAATATGCTTAAGATATCAGATTTCGTGACTGTTTGTAATTTTACAAACAAAGCAGGTTGGATACATACTAAAAAGTAAATGATTTAAAGTAAATTATTTGCGGCATATACTGTCTGATTCAAATACTCACTTTCAGCTTGTTTTCGTTCGTAAAAGTTATATTTATTTCCTTCTCGGTATTTTACTACGTGCAACTTCACGTATTATATGTTCAGTATTTTGCAACAACCTATATTCGGTTTAGACTTACGCAAGCAGAGAAATTTAAAGAAGATAAAATACTAGTTTTACCGTTCAAGTTGCGTAATCCCTATTGATATAAAAGCTTTGGAGCAAATTGATTGTTTTAAAATTAGTTTAAATTGTTTCTTAAGAAAGTAAATTTACTCTTTTCGATCGCTAAAAATAAATAATAGAGTAAATAAGAATACGCTTGTATTCATAGAAACTTAAATTACACTAATTTTAAAACAAGCAGTTATTAACCCTTTTTTTGATTGACTAAATACATTTTTTTCTGTTCAATGCTCCGAATATCTACTGGATTATTATCAGTATCTATTGCTTCATTGCTTTGAGTCAAATAATTTTCTTTGAGTAATCGTATGTAAGTACGATAGGGTATGTAATCAACAGGATCGTATCCATGAAAACGTAGTATCAAAACACAAGCCCAGGAATATTTCCTGGCTAGAATCGCTTTAACAACTTCTTCGACTTGTTTTTTATTCATTGTCTTAAATTGAGCTAACATCTGATGTAAAAAAAAATTGAGCCAAAGGGAACACTTTCAAAAAAATTATTCTTTTACAAAGTTTATATTTTTCTCGCAATTTTAATTCGCTATTTTCTACAATCTTTATACAAAATTCATAATAGCTGTACTGTTTTATATCCAAAAAATAATAATCAGCTTATTAAACCAAAACTGTAATTCTATTTTTATAACTTTTCTATGCTGTCATCTAGCTAAAGAGTTAGATAAATTAGAGTTTTGGAGTGATTTTTGGATATAAAAGATATCTAATATAGCGAACAAAAGATGTATCAAATTTTTTATGTGCCTAGTTTATTGTGTAACATCATTTATTGATTTAATCGATACAAAATTCATAGTTATTTTGGCTACATTATAGTATTTTTGGTATTTATCTTAGAAAAAAGATGCTGTAAATACTGTTTTTAGTCAATGATAGTGAATAAGTTTTTTACTTAAATACACTTTTAATTACTTATAAGTCAAAATACTATAAGCGATCTGAGGGGGCTAAACCCCTTACGATGTTATGCCTTTTTAAATTTTATTTTTAGGAAATAATTGTTACCTGAAAGCTGGCATATTATTCAATATTACTGTAAGTAATAACTTTGTTAAATTTTTAATGATTAGGCTGTAACTTCACGTAATAAAAACGTAATTTTAGCTTTGTCATATTACTTTCAGTGTTGATTTTCTGAAAATGTGTAACTATAAAAATATTCTTTACCTAGTTATGAATTGTTAAAAAAGTTTGTAAGTATTGACTTTAATGTATAATAATATGCATTTAACCATAGTCAATAATACAACTATAATTTTTTTATTTTTGAATAATATTATATTGCTATGTAAATCTAAAAGTTTTCATACTAGTAATAATAGAATATTACAAGTATATTAAATGACATTTATTTTGGTGTGTATCTAACAGCGCTATGAGTATTGATGAATTAATACAACTATTAGAATCATATTTTGAAAGTGGTTTAGATTCTTTACAGAAGAAAATATTGCGCTGTTGCTCGGAAGGGAAAAGTTATCGGGGTATAGCAGCAGAAACTCAATATGAAGAAGAACAAATTAAAGCAGTTGCTTCTAACCTGTGGCAAATACTAAGCGATATCAAGAAGCAACCAATTAACGAATCAAATTTTGGCTCCTCATTTGATTTAAATTCCACTCAAATTCAGCAGGGAAGTGGCAATAAAAAAAGTATACAAGTCAGTTCAGAATTCCCCAATGGCCCAGTACCAATTGATTCCAAGTTATATATATCACGTCCACTAGTTGAAGAGTTAGCCTATGCCGAAATAGCACAGCCCGGTAGCTTTATTTGCGTAAAAGCTCCCAGAAAAATGGGTAAAACTTCGCTGAATTTACGCATTTTAAATCATGCGGCAAATCTTGGGTATAAGAATGTTAGCCTAGATTTTCAGCAAGCGGATAAAGCCATTTTTACTAGCCTGGATAAGTTTTTGCGTTGGTTTTGCGCCAATATTAGTAGAGAATTAGGTTTAAAAGCACAATTGGATGATTATTGGGATGAAGAGATGGGTTCAAAAGTCAGTTGCTCTCTTTATTTTGAAGCTTATTTGCTTTCATCTTTAGAAAGTGCAGTGGTTATAGTTTTGAATGAAGTTGATTTAGTGTTTGAGCATCGAGAAATTGCTGCTGACTTTTTACCATTATTACGTTCTTGGTACGAACAAGGCAAACGGGTAGATATTTGGCAAAAGCTACGTTTAGTACTAACATACTCTACTGAAATTATTGTTCCTCTAAAATTATCTCAATCTCCTTTTAATGTGGGTTTACCTTTAAGATTATTTCCATTTACCAAGGAGCAGGTGCAAGATTTAGCAGCGCGTCATAATTTAACTTGGATGGATGAGCGCAATATCTCGCGCTTAATGGAAATGGTGGGAGGGCATCCTTATTTGGTAAGGTTGGCTTTATATCATTTAGCGCTCGATGGAGAAGCTGAAAGTTTAGAATTGCTGTTGCAGCAAGCACCTACAGAAGCAGGGATTTATAATTCGCATTTGAGGCGATACGTATCGATTTTACAAGAAAATTTGCAGCTTAAATCGGTATTTTGTGAATTAATTGAAGCAGATTGTGCTATGAAGTTCGATCCTTTGGTAACTTATAAGTTGCAAAGTATGGGTTTAATTAAGTTAGAAGGAGATTATGCTTCTGTTGCTTGTGAATTATATCGTTTGTATTTTCGACGGCAATTGTGCGATTCAAATAATTCAATTGAGGAATTACCCTTAAACGCTGACTTAGATTTATTAACTCAACTGATAACCCGTCATGCTTTTGAAACCTGTTTGCAGGAGCTATGGCAAAATTATGCTAATCGCAAAGGTGAATTATCCTTAATTTTATGCGATATCGATCATTTTAAGCTTTATAACAAAACTTATGGTGAAGCAGCAGGAGATAACTGTTTGCAGCAAATTGCTAATGTTATTCGCGAGTACGTTTCTTCATTAAATACTGCCAATCAAAATGAAACTTTAGTTGCTCGTTATGCAGGAGAGAAATTTGGCGTGCTTATGTCAGTCAATGAGACAATAGCATTGACAATCGCTCAAAATATTAGAGAAAAAATTCAAGCTTTAGCGATTAGTTGCCAATATCCGGGTATCGGTGGTTTACCAGCAGAAGTAATTACGGTTAGCATTGGGGCTGCCAGTATAAAACCCTATATTGAAGTTGAATCAACAAGGTTGGTAGAAATGGCAGAGCAAGCGCTTTATCAAGCCAAAAGAAAAGGGCGCAATTGGGTTGTAGTTGCCCAAAAATAATTGGTGATTACGCCGTATAGTTAAAATTTTCTTTTAGTATAATCTTTGCTCTCTATTCCCTGTTGCCTATTCCCTAATCCCTATTCCCTATTCCTTATTCCCTATTCCCCGTCACAAATAACTTTCCGGCTTTTTACTGAATTTATGTCGGTAAATTAATTAATTTTGAATCAATATCTCCGTATAAAACCTGTTTTCGCTACATTTATAACTTGCTATATTTAGTTTCAAACGAAAAGAGACTATTTATTTTTAGGTATTCTCTGCATCTACCTAAAAAATTTGATAAAGCATTTACCGTAAAAAAACTCAAACAATGCAGCGCTACTCTCATGCTCAGAAAGTATGAGTGATTTGGGCTGAAATTATAGAAATTTGAATTCAGGGAATATTTTAAGTCAGTAATTAGTAAAAAACCTTCCCAACTTGATAATTTCTAATTAAAGATGAGATTAAAAATAAAGCGGCGGAGGTATTGTCACCTTCTACTATCGTTATTGCTTTCTGGAGTTATTCTCAAGGAAGCCATACCTGTTATCGCCGATGAAATTACTAATACAGCTGTGTTTGGAGGTAGTAATATTGGCTCTTTCAATACTAACAACACGACTTTTAGAGCCGGAGATGCAGCTTTACAAATAACCAAAACTGCTAATAAAAGTGCCGCAGAGCCTGGAGATACTGTAACTTACCGTGTGGCAATTCGTAATACTGGCTCGGTTTCGGCTAGCAATTTAACTCTTAACGATACCCTGCCTTTGGGTATTACCTTGAGAGAAAAATCGGTACAGGCTTCTTTAACTGATGGAAGTAGCACAACTGAGGTACCATTATCAACTACTCCAACCCAAAATCGCACGGTTGCAATTAATTATGCTGGTAGCATTCCGCCCCAAGGTACTTTAAGTGTGGTTTATGCCGTTACCGTTACACCAGATGGGATGCGAGGAAGCGGTAGAAATTTGGCTGTAGCGACTACTCAAACTCTCAGAAGTAATACTGCAAGCCATTTATTAAGAATTCGTCCGGGTATTGTTTCTGATTGTGGAACTTTGATTGGACGTGTTTTTGTTGATAAAAATTTTGATGGCGAACAGCAAACGGGAGAACCAGGTGTTCCCAACGCAGTAATTTTTATGGATGATGGCAACCGTATTATTACTGATGCAAATGGAATGTATTCGGTAGCTAACGTGATTTCGGGGAATCGTACCGCGACTTTAGACTATACAAGTTTACCTGGTTATATTCAAGCTCCGAATCTCTACAAAATTAAGAATAATAGTCAATCTCGCTTGGTGCGTTTAGCTCCTGGAAGTATGGCAAGAATAAATTTTGCTGTCACTCCAGCTTTTGGAGGGGAGCGTTAATTGTATGAAAAATTTAAGTATAAAAAAACGAGATTTAGTATTAACTGTCTGTAGCTCTTTGATTGTTTTACCTACAGCCAGCGTATCGGCACAAAGTATTTTTATTAAAGAAAATGCAGCAAATGATTCGGATTTACCAGAATCAAATTTAGAAGTAGAAGATGATACTGAAGCAGTATTTTCACCGCCGATTAGTCAACCGGAAGAATTACAAATAGAAAAGGGAGTAGGAAGTAGAAAGCAGGGAGTAGGGGGAGAAGAAATTAATAATTCTCAAACAGATAAGCAGCAAAAACAAAATTCTATTCTTTTATCTGTTGTTAATCAAGTTAGTATCATTACTCCTCAAGCTGGGGTTATTAATAAGGAAACTACTAATATTGCTATTGGGCATCATCCTAATGCCAAAATTCAGGTGACGATAAATGGTAAACCTATAGATCGAAATATTGACAGTTTTGTTCATAAAGATGAAGAGCAAAAGCTGCACACTACAATTTGGTACAACGCTCCTTTATCATCGGGTGAAAACACGATTACGGCTCAAGCTGAAGGAGGTAATCCTGTTAGCATTAAAGTTATTGTTCAACAACAAAAAACTAAAATTTCTTTCAATCCAGTTGGGGAGCCGAGAATTCCTGCTGATGGACGTTCTAATATCGATTTTCGAGGTAAAATTACTGACGAAAACGGTAAATTAATAAACAAAGATGTCATCGTTACTTTAGCTAGTAATGGCGGTAGATTCATCGGTGCAGACTATAAGCCAGATACACCGGGTTTTCAAGTTTTGGCTCGTGGTGGTGAGTTTAGTGCTACTTTACAAGCGGGAAAAGAGGCTAAAAATGTCAAAGTTAGTGCCAATATTTATAGTAAAAAGACTTCTTCTAAATTTGATTCAACAGCAGTTGGCTACGTTGAATTTGTAACTAATTTGCGCCCTTCTCTAGCAACTGGGGTTGTAAATCTGAGAATTGGAGCGGGTGGTACCGATTATTATGGTAGTTTCCGCGATTTTGTTAATCCACAAGAGATTGATCAAGATACAGTTGTAGATTTGGATGCGTCTGTATTTGCTACGGGCAAAGTTGGAGAATGGCTATTTACTGGAGCTTACAACAGCGATCGCCCTTTGAATCAAGATTGTAATGGTGATAATCGTCTTTTTGGTGGTATCCAATCTTGTGAAAAACAATATCCGGTTTATGGTGACGATTCAACGGTAACTAGCACTGCTCCTTCTATAGATAGCGTTTATGCTCGCATTGAGCGTACTCCTGATATTAAGGGAGCGGAACCCGATTATTTTATGTGGGGTGATTACAATACCCAAGAGTTTTCCCGACAATCTCAACTTTATAGTGCCACCACCAGACAACTGCACGGTTTTAAAGGGAATTTTAATTTAGGCAGCTTGCAGGTAACTGGATTATTTGCCAATAATATTCAAGGTTTTCAACGAGATACTATAACTCCCGATGGCACTAGCGGTTACTATTTTGTTTCCCGTCGGCTGGTAATTCCCGGCAGCGAAAGCATTTTTCTCGAATCTGAAGAAATAAATCGCCCAGGCACTGTAGTCAAACGCCAGCGTTTATATCGGGGTGCTGATTATGAAATTGATTACGACAGAGGAACAATTTTATTCCGTCGTCCGATTTTAGCTACCGAATTAAATCCTTTTGCAGCAACTTTGGTAAATCGAATTGTAGTTACTTATCAAAATGAAGCCGGTGAAGATAGTCAGCTTTATGGAGGTAGACTGCAATTAAATTTAAGGAATGGTAATCAAAACCCAGATAAAACTGCATTTTTGGGAGGTAGCTATTTAAAAGAAGAGCAGGGAGCGCAAGACTTTGTACTTTACGGAGCCGATTTCTATGCACCTCTTGGTGAGGGATTTATTCTTGGTGAATATGCGCGATCGCAACACAATACTCTGAATTTTGGCGATGTCAGTGGTTCTGCTTATCGTATAGAGGCAAATGCGAACATTGGTAGCGGTTTTAAATCAAAAGCTTATTACCGTTCGGTGACAGAAAACTTTGCTAATAATGCCACCTGGAGTTTTGCACCGGGACAAACTCGTTATGGTGCAAATATTGCCGCTAAGATTGGCAGTACAACTAGTTTACAGGCTGGTTACGACCATGAAGAAAACTTTGGTATAGCTCCAGCACAAAGAACCGAATTATTCGATTTATTTAATCCCCAACCTCTACCTACACCGGGAAGTCAAGTTGATAACTCTTTAAGTACAGTGAGGGCTGGTATTCAGCAACAAATTGGAGAATCAGACGTAAAGGTTGAATACGTCAATCGTTCCCGTGAAGATAGAGTTAACAATGTATTTGAAGGAACTGCCAGTCAATTAGTATCCAGTCTCAATGTTCCCTTAACCGAGTCTCTAAAATTCCGCGCTCAAAACGAACTAAATCTAGAAGACAGCGATGCTCTTTATCCCAACCGTACAACCTTGGGTTTAGACTGGGCTTTATATCCCGGCGTGACAATGCGTTTAGCGCATCAGTTTTTTGATGGTGGTTTATTGAGAGGTAATAACATCACCAGTTTAGATACTTTAGTTGAGCATAAATTTTTTGAAGATACCACTATCAGCGGTAGATACTCGATTCTATCGGGAATCGACGGTATGAGCGATCGAGGTTCCATAGGGTTAAATCAGGGTATTCGTTTAGCACCCGGATTAAAGTTGGATTTGGGTTACGAAAGAGTATTAAATGATATTTTCAGCAGCACCGCAACAGGTATCAGATTTGCTCAACCCTATGCAACCGGACAAAGTGCTTCTTCTCTAGGTTTATTTGCAGGAAGTACATACAGCATCGGCATGGCATATACAGATAATCCCAACTTTAACGCGAATGCTCGTTTTGAATATCGCGATGGCAACCAAGGTAATAATACAGTAATTACCGCAGCCGCAGCCGGTAAAATTTCAACCGCTTTAACAGCAGCAGTACGGTATAAACAAGCAGGTGGAGCAAATCAACTTTTAAATGGATTAGCAGATACAGCCAATCTAAAAGTTGGTTTAGCGTATAGAGATATTAAAAGCGATAAATTAAACGCCTTACTCAAATACGAATATCGCCAAAATCCTGCAACAACACCAGATAGCTTGTTATTTGGTAGCGGAAACGGTGCGATCGATCATTTATTTTCAGCAGAAGCTATATATGCACCAAGTTGGCGATGGGAATTTTATGGTAAATATGCTTTCCGTAATAGCAACAGTTATTTAGCCAATAACTTTACTAGTAAAAGCAGCGTTAACCTAGCTCAGTTAAGAGCAAATTATCAATTAGGCTATCGTACAGATTTAGCAGTAGAAGGGCGTTGGATTGGACAACCTACCCAGGATTACAACGAATTTGGCGTAGCAGTAGAAGCCGGATATCATCTCACACCAGACTTTCGTGTTGGTTTAGGTTATGCCTTCGGAAGTGCAGACGATCGCGACTTTACAGGCTATCGTTCCGCCGGTGGCCCTTATGTAAATATCAGCTTTAAGGTAAACGAATTATTCGGTGGATTCGGCAGACAAAAAGTAGCACCACCACAGGAGCAAGAATCTTTAAAAGGTCAAAGGTTATAGGTTAAAAGTCAAAGGTGAGGAGTTAGGAGTTAGGAGTT
>CAYMZW010000007.1:10225-38914 GCA_964395005.1 uncultured Rivularia sp. | reverse complement strand
ATATGGGTAGATATGTCTATTTATGGGTAGAAATTAGATAACAGTTACCAGCCCTTGCATTTAGCCCAGATGGAAAAATAATTGCTAGCGGCAGCAATGATAATACTATCAAGCTGTGGAATTTTGATGGGGGAGAAATGCTTAAAACCCTTCAACAACATTCGGATGCAGTTACTTGTCTTGTATTTAGTCCAAACGGTAAAACTTTGGTAAGTGGAAGTAACGATGGAAAAATTATGGAATGGAAAATTAACGATAAAGAATCGCAAACCTTTCCGGAACAACATCGTCGAGGAGTCACATCTATTGCGATTAGTCCAGATGGAGAAACATTAATTAGCGGGGGAAGAGATCAAACAATTAAAATTTGGAAACGGTAGCAATAAAAAGGATTACCAATTGCCGAACCAGTGACTTTATGCGATTATGTAGAGACTTTGTAAAATTAATTGCTTGTCTAAAGGAATACTCAAAAACTCCGGTAGATGCCAAACCCCAGCAACCCAAATAAAATAATTCAACGTATCCTCAACGGAAATCAAACCGATGATGATGTTGAAGCTTTGCGTCAGTGGTTAAATAGTGGTGGTATTCAAAATCTTCAAAACCTGCAAGTTGGTAAGTACAACATCAATATCGGACAAGGAGACAACATTCATATTGGTGATAAAACTTATCAAGGAATTGATGCCGAAGCAATTCGAGAAGTTGCTCGTGCTGTAATTAATGGTTCTAACGCTACACAAATCCGCGAAGTTGTTCGTTCTATACTCAAAGAAGAGTTTCCCAACTGGTCTCAAACAGAAAATCCTCAAAGTCTTTCGCAAAAAACCATTTTAGTATTAGCTTCCAGCCCTACAAATGAAGCGAGATTGCGTTTAGATAAGGAATTGCGGGAAATCGATGAGGGTTTGCGAAGGTCACAACATAGAGAGAAATTTACTTTGCAACCCAAATTTGCCGTTCGTCCCGATGATTTACGTCGTGCTTTGTTGGATTTCAACCCGCAAATTGTGCATTTTTGCGGACATGGTTCAGGGGAAAGTGGTTTAATTTTGGAATCGGATGCGGGGTTAGCGCAACTTGTTCCCACCCAAGCTTTAGCCAATTTATTCAAACGATTTGCAACGCGAGGACTTGAATGTGTGGTTCTCAACGCTTGCTATTCGGAAGTTCAAGCCAACGCGATCGCCGAACATATTGATTATGTAGTCGGTATGAATAGCGCTATTGGAGATGATGCAGCGATTAAATTTGCAGTTGGTTTTTATGATGAACTAGGGGCTGGCTGGTCGTTTGAAGATGCTTATAATGGTGGCTGTGATGCCATTGCATTACAAGGAATCCCAGAAGAAAATACCCCAGTATTCAAAAATCTAAAAAAAAAGTCCAATTAACGGCAATAAATCCGGTTGATGACTTGGTGCAACAAGTGCGTACCCGTCTCCACGACAGCATCCAAAGTTTACACGGAACAATGCCATTATGGGGAATCGATAATTGGGTACCTTTAGGAGATTTATTTGTAGATGTAAATATTTTAGAAGAAACTAGCAGTAATCGTAGGTCGGAATTAGATGATTTGTGGCAGGATTTTACGACGGGTAACTCCAACTACCACAGCTTGGATCGGATTGGTTTGGGTAATCAACAGCAGCGCGTTTCTGGGTTGAGTGTGCTGGAGCGGAATACAAATTTGATGGTGGTGGGTAAACCTGGTTCGGGAAAAACCACATATCTACAAAGAATTGTCACCGAATGCAATAACGGGAAATTGCAAGCACAGCGAATTCCTGTGTTGATCAAGCTGCGGGAGTTTGTAGACGATGGACGGAAGTATGGCTATAACTTGGAGCAGTTTTTGGGACAACTTTGGCGCTTAAGTAATGCAGACATCGAATTGGTGCTAAACCAAGGTAAAGCTTTGGTGTTGTTGGATGGGTTGGATGAGGTGACGGGGGAAGCGGGCAAGCAAATTACCAAAGAAATCAAGCGGTTTGCGCGTGTTTATCCCCAGGTATTGGTGGTGGTGACTTGTCGGACGCAAAGCCAGGAATCGCGGTTTCAAAGGTTCGATTATGTAGAGGTGGCTGATTTTAACGAGGAGCAGGTGCGGACTTTTGCAGAGCATTGGTTTGGAACTGTGTGTGAGGATGAAGGGGAGAAACAAGCGCGGGAATTTTTGGAACAGCTGCTTCGGGAAGAAAATAAACCGATTCGGGAATTAGCGATTACACCGATATTGCTGAGTTTGACTTGTGCGGTGTTCCAGCAAACCGGGAAATTTTACTCCAAGCGTTCCAAGTTGTATGAGGAGGGGTTGGAGTTATTGTTGGTGCAGTGGGACAAATCACGGGAAGTCCAGCGGGATGAGGTTTATCGGGATTTGTCGGTGGAGCGCAAGTTGGAGTTGTTGAGTTATGTTGCGGTGAAAAAGTTCGAGCAAGAGCAGTATGTGTTGTTCGAGCAGGAGGAATTGGAGGGTTATATTGGGGAGTTTTTGGGAATTGAGCGTCGGGAGAGTCAGGGGGTATTGAGAGCGATCGCGTCTCAGCATGGGTTATTGATCGAGCGATCGCACAAGGTTTGGTCGTTTTCCCATTTGACTTTTCAAGAATATTTGGTGGCGAAATTATACTTTATATTTCTTAATAATCCTGAACTGACTTTTGCACAGCTAAGAATGATAGCACAACAATTTCCAAAATATTACTGGGCAGAGGTATTTTCACTTTTATGTGACATGACTTGGGATGATAAATTGCTACGCCAGCTTTACGAAAAAATTAATACTTTGATAGTTCACGATAAAAAAATACAAAATTTTCTTTGTTGGGTCAAGAAAAAGTGTATATACAATAAAGATTTTTACAAGCCTGCTGCTATACGAGCTTTTTACTTTATCTGTTCAGAATTACTAGAAATAGATATGATGTTTCATCTTTCAAGAGATATAGGAATTGGGTTTGGTGTAGATTTTGATATAGACTTAGATCGCTTTATTATATTTTTTTTGCAATGCAACAAGTTGGAAATTGAAAATATAAGAAATATTTTTGGTATGTTGATTCGATTTATCTTAATACCCAATTACAAACATCTAAAAATAATCAAATGCTTGAAAGAGATACTATTACCTTTATATGATTCATATAGTAATATGTCATTAGAAGAATTTATAAATATCAATAATATTGAGAATATAGCTATTAATGAAAGAGATATAGGTCACAAGTGGGAGTTTAGCCAAGCTCAACTACAATTATTAAATGATTACTATAATGCTAATAGACTAATAGTATTTATCTCAGAACGAAGTGACAACCTTACTAATAATGTAAAAGAAGGAATTGAACTAACACTCTTATTGCCAAGTGCAGAAATTTAAAAATACAAACTTAAATCGAAGGCTGAGTAATTATTAATAAAATCACTCAATTTGTTTTGGTAATTAGATTATAGCCAGCTTAATTTATAATGCGATCGCAGTATCGAAATCTTCATTTTCTGCATTGCGAGAGCGAAGATATAAGGTAACTTCCATATCGAGACGCTTGAGAAAATTTAGTAATTTACCTTCACTAAACCTTTGAAATTCTCCTTTCATCAAATGCGATACTTCCGGTTGGGGAATACCGAGAAGCTCGCTAATTTCTCTTTGTTTTAAATTACGCTGTTTTAGTCATCTAATTACCTGAATCCCGATTTTACCTCGTGTAAAAAGTTCGTCTGCATCTTCTAAACCTAAATCAACGAATACCCATCATCCGGTTCCCACAAATACTCGCAGACGAAATCCTGTCGCAATCGAAACCGCGTTGCTTCCTTATCGATCGCTTCCCTTGCTAATTCTCCCAAAGATTTAACCGACAGGAAAGCACAATCCGCGCTTGCTGTAACAAACTTCCCGTCCGAAGTTGGCGATCGCACTTAGCCAAAGCATTTCCCACAGTTGCTTGCATTTCATCCACCCCATCGAGCAACAGCCACACCAAACCCCGATTAAACTGAGCCACAAAATCATCTTTAATTTGGGTAGATGCTTCCGCTTGTCCGACTTTCCTAGCTACCCCTTGCAACCATACATCGAACAAATATGTTTCCAACTCCCGTCCCTGCAAATCTGCCAGAGATACCCAAATCACTACCGCATCGGGTATTTCCTCGGATACCCAACCAGCGATTTGTTGCAATAGTGTAGTTTTCCCCGCTCCCGGTTCGCCTATAATTGCAATCCGTTTTCCCTGGCTTTTGGGACTTTGTTTTTGTTTGAGTACCTGTTGTAAAAACTGCTGATACTCAAAGGCTTGGGTAATTTCGGTTTCCCGGTAAAGTTCCGAACCCTGCTCTGGAAATACATCCTCCCGTCGTCGAGTTGGCTTTTTCCGCTCCACCAGTCCCAAAGGTACGTATACCTGCTCGGTGCGATAGCTGATTCCCTCAACCGATGTCAGTGGGTTTGTGGTGAGTCGCAACTGTTCCGACAGCATGGTTTGACCTTTTCATATTTATCATAGTGATATTATAAACGCGGGAAATGTTTTACCTTATTTACCAAGTGCGGATACAAAAGGATACAGCCCAATATTAATGTAAGATAGTATCTGGAATGGGAAGAGGGATAAACAAAAGGTTTGGTAACGCGATTACCTTGGCAACCACTTTGTGGTATCACACAGGGGAAAATCGACTTGTTTGTTTATAGTTTTTCCGGGGATGTCTAATCATCCAGATCAAGTATCTTAAAATACGGTGTAATTACTGAGAAACAGCCCCAGCGATGCCTGACTCTGAAGATTTACTTGCTATTATTGATCGCATTCTCCGTCAGCAGCACAGTGAAGGAGATCTGGACGTTTTGCGTCAGGCAATTAGCGCAAGCTCTAGCCCCGGTTCGCTACAGATTGGTAAGTATAATGTTAATATCGGGGAAGGGAAGGATGTTCACATTGGTGACAAGATTTACCACAGTACTGTTGCAGAAGCGATTCGGAAAATAATCAAAGAAATTCTATCCAGTCAAAAAGCTCCAACTGCGGTTAAGTATATTGCTTACACAGGTGTGCGTAATTTCGTTGGACGCAGTGAGGAACTTGTCAAAATTCACGAAAAATTCCATCAACAAAACGCTGTAGCCATTTCTGCGGTTGCGGGAATGGGTGGTGTGGGGAAAACAGAATTGGCGATAAAATATGCCAGGGAACATGAAGCCAATTATCCTGGTGGAATTTGTTGGTTAAATGCGAGAGATGCAAATATAGCTGGGGAAATTATTCAATTTGTCCAGCTACAAATGGGTTTGGAAGTACCTCAGCAGGATTTTCAAGGAAATCCACTAACGCTGATTCAACAAGTAGCTTGGTGTTGGCAAAATTGGCAATCACGAGTCGGTTTGGTGTTGGTTGTATTAGATGATGTGACGAATTTGGAAGGGTTTGCTGAGTTACTTCCCACAAATAACCGCTTTCGGGTTTTGATCACAACCAGATTGAGAAATCTCGACACCAATATTCAGGAAATACCCCTTGATGTGTTGTCAGCAGAGGAAGCTTTGGAATTATTGATTAATTTAGTTGGTGAGCAGAAGGTAAATAAGGAATTAAAAATAGCCCAAGAATTATGTAAATGGTTGGGATATTTACCTTTAGGGATAGAATTAGTTGGCAGATATTTAGTTAAAAAGCCTCCACATTTTACTTTAGGGAAAATGCTGGAGCAGTTGAAACAGCAGCGACTGGAACAAGAAGCGATTAATCCCCAGCAAAAAGGATTGAGTACTGCACAGCTTGGTGTTTTAGATGCATTTGAAATAAGCTGGGTGGAATTGAATCAAGAAACACAGCAAGTTGCAGCGTTAATAAGTCTGTTTGCAGCAGATATTTTTGTGTGGGAATGGGTAAAGTCGATGACTCAATCACTCAATTGGGATGAGTCGGATGTTGAAGTCGCAATTGAGCAACTTTACCAACGTCACTTGGTACAGTGTTTAGAAGAAGAGAGCGAATATTACTATAAAATACATCCCTTAATTCGGGAATTTTTACAACTTAAGTTAATATCTTCTACTGAAATTAACGAATTAAAACAAGCATTTTCTAGTACTTTTATTGAGATTGCTCAGACAATTCCTGATTCCGCAACACTGGAATTTATCAACTCAGTCAAAAATGCTATTCCTCATTTAACAGAAGTCGCAGAAAATTTAACTGATGCTGTCAACGATGAAGAATTAATTTGGGTTTTTACTGGTTTAGCTAGATTTTACAATGAACAGGGTTTATATGTATTGGCAGAACCTTGGTACGAGCAATGTGTCTTAGTAGCAAAATTGCGCTTGGGAGAAAATCATCCCCTTGTTGCACAAAGCTTGAACGATTTAGCTCTACTCTACTGTTACCAAGGAAGGTACGAAGTCGCAGAACCTATTCACATCCAAGCATTGCAGTTAAGAAAACAGCTACTCGGAGTTAATCATCCCCATGTTGCAACCAGTTTGAATAATTTAGCTGAACTCTACCGTTCCCAAGGAAAGTACGAACAAGCAGAACCTCTTTACATCCAAGCTTTGGAGTTAAGAAAACAACTTCTGGGAGAAAACCATCCCCATGTTGCAACCAGTTTGAATAATTTAGCTCTACTCTACCATTACCAAGGAAAGTACGAAGCAGCAGAACCTATTCATATCCAAGCATTGCAGTTATATAAACAGCTACTGGGAGAAAACCATCCGGACTTTGCTAGTAGCTTGAACAATTTAGCTGTACTCTACGAACTCCAAGGAAGGTACGAAGCCGCAGAACCTCTTTACATCCAAGCATTGGAGTTAAGAAAACAGCTACTCGGAGTTAATCATCCCGACATTCCACAAAGTTTGAACAATTTAGCTGTACTCTACGAACTCCAAGGAAGGTACGAAGAAGCAGAACCCCTTTACATCCAAGCATTGGAGTTAAGAAAACAGCTACTCGGAGTTAATCATCCCGACACTGCACAAAGCTTCAATAATTTAGCAGTATTCTATTATTTCCAAGGCAAGTACGAAGAAGCAGAACCACTTCATATCCAAGCTTTGGAGTTAAGAAAACAGCTACTCGGAGTTAATCATCCCGATATTGCACAAAGCTTCAACAATTTAGCTGCACTCTACCGTTCTCAAGGAAGGTATGGAGAAGCAGAACCTCTTTGCATCCAAGCTTTGGAGTTATATAAACAGTTACTCGGAGTTAATCATCCCCACACTGCATACAGCTTCAACAATTTAGCTCAACTCTACAAGTCCCAAGGAAAGTACAAAGCAGCAGAACCTCTTTTTCTCCAAGCTTTGGAAGTAAGACAATCAATTCTGGGAGAAAACCATCCCGATTATGCAATTAGTTTGAACAATTTAGCTGAACTCTACCAATTCCAAGGAAGGTACGAGGAAGCAGAACCCCTTTACATCCAAGCTTTGGAGATTGCAGAACGGGTTTTAGGTACAAATCATCCAAATACGGTGACTATTCGGGGAAACATGGAATCTTTACGTACACAGATGGGAAAGAATGGGGATGATTCTTGATATGGGAGGTTGAAAAAGGTGGTTTTTTGGTTAATTATTGTGGATTTTGGTCAATTGACTCGTTGGTAGTGAGGAATTTTGCGATCGCTTCTTTCGTCGCAATGACGTTTTGACGTTTATTTGTTGGTAGTGGGAATGTTGCGATAAGCGGAGCTTAACGCCAAGGGCGTATCGCATTCTTGGTGATACTTGGAATGCGATTGCATCATGTATTTACGGCAACATATCAAATCGCTTTCAAATCGGTATGGTACATCATTTCTCACCTCCAACACTACCGAACGGAAACTTTTTCCGTTCGGTAAATTGTCTCAATTAAATAAGATACAGATATTCTCATTTTTAAACTTTCTGAGAATAGTGGAATCAATATTTACCCGTACCTATATGCTTCAAAAATATAGCAATTAATAGATTTAGACTAATTTAAAGAAAAGTTATTTTATACGTTCAGAGTATAAAATATGCGGTTATCATGTCCTCTAATTGAGGTCCTGCCATTTTTTAGTTTCGTCGAATTCACCGCTTTTCAAATTTAGTCAATGTCGAGTGGAGCAGATAGAGCAATGCTAAAAACTGCTGATGGTGCTACCTGGTTAACTCCAGATGAGCTAATAAATACCGTTCGAGGACTTTTGACAACTCAGGAAGCAATGGATGGGGATGCGGTGGAAATTCCCGCAAGTTGGCGGGTTGAGGAAATGCGATCGCGCTTGTGTGGTTGTGAAGAGGATAGGAATAGGAGTTTTTTAAGTGTGGGATTTGTGGTTTAGGTGAGTAAAAATGAATTTTATTTTTTTTGAATTTATGAAAACTTTTATTTATTAATCACATAAAAAAACAATTATAAATAATTACAAAAAAACAATATAAAAAGTCTATTTTTACACAAAAAAGCACTTTAAATGTCAATTTAATAACTTGTTTTTTGAATATCAGCGATGTAGTATTCAAGTTGCTTATGCATTTCAAAAAATCTAGAGAACATTTTTATGTATGCAGCATAAAAAGTCGTAATTAGGTTTTTCTGAAAGAAAAATACGGTGTTGCTGAATGTGGGTATGAATTTACATTTTTAGCATGATTAAACAACGTTTTTATAGGGTTTTGCGCTTCTAGTGTAGATAAATTCATACTTTCAATCAGCAACGCCAAAAATACGGTTATTGATTTATTTCCCATTGCAACCCAAAAAAAGCGAGTTAATGAATGTACAGTAGATTCGATTTTTACGAGGTACAATACTAAATTCAAATTCCAAGCTTTAAAATCCACCTTATAATTTGGTGTACCTCACTTATCTTGAAGTGCTGTATATGAGGTTAATAATTTTGTATTCTTTGAATTTTAAAGATTAAATAGCAAAAAAAGTTTATAAGTTAGGTAGTGCGAGATTTTTAACTTTATAAATTATCTAGCAGGTTTAAGACTATGAGTCAGTTTCAAATTGAACTTCATCAATATCATATTCCAGCAACTCTAGGAATAGGAGTACACCGATTTTTAGTCTTAGTAGAGGTTATGCCTAATGGAACAAGAATACCTTTAAATGAGTTACATGGATTGGCAACAGCAAGAGATGGTAGTCGGAAAACATCTGGTTTCGGTATAATAGGTGATCAAATTGCCGTATGGGAATGGCAAAGGACTGGTAGTAATGATGGTAAAAGTATAGGTGAATTTGATAAACTAGGAACTTCAGAGATTGAAGGTAAAAATGAATATTATTTTTCCTATTTAGAAAATGAATATGTTGATTTAGAAGAAGGTAAAATTATTTTTGAAAGCAATGATTATAATTCTACTTTAAATGAATGGAATGAAGCTAAAAATGAAGGAATAAGTGTTAATACAAAAAATATTAGCTATAATTTGCTCAATTGGATTTTCTTTAGTGATCCTGCCACTAATAGTAATGCCGTAGCTTATACTCTAAGCAAAGTCATTGGTGATGTAGCATCTATTTTAGATACTCTAGATTTTGGATGGGTTCTAGATCCTGGTTGGAAGCAAAATTTAAATGAATTTATAGAATATCCAGAAGGACGTTATGTACCAATAACAACTCGCGGAATAATTGGGGCAGCAATTGGTGCAAATATAGCTGGATATTTTACAGGCAATAGCTTTGGTAGTCAACTACTAGGAATATCATTGGGGTCAACTATTGGAGGTTGGGTAGGAGATGCTGTTACTTTAAAAAAACCTCTGCCAGAATTATTTTTAGGGACACGTCTCACTCCTAATATTATCTCTAATGTAATTTCCTTTGGTGCAAATGAATTAACAGACAATATTATTGATGCTTTAGACCTTGATGATCCTTTAGAACAAATTTTCGCTAGTACTCTTGTGTCTCAGGTTACATCCTACTCTGTAGCTGTTGCGGTAGCTCAAGTAGCTCCACTAACAGCTATTGATTATTTTGCGATGCCAGTTTATGTAAATCAAGCAGGTCAACCTGTTTTGGATTATAGCTTTGAAACATTTGGGGCAGGTTTTTTAAACGCTTTTGGTAGTGCGGCTGGATCTTACGTAGGTGGAGAATTATCAGATAAATTTTTCAATACTAGTAGCAGAGCAGCCCAAATTGGTGGATCTTTGGGTAGCACTATTGGTTCTATTGTTGGTAAAATTGTTGGTCAAAAACTAATTCCCATCCCAGGTGTTGGTGCAGCAATTGGAGCAGCTTTAGGTGATTTGCTTGGTTCTTTTATTGGCTCTCTCATTGATGAAGATTTCCCTCGTGCTGCGTATATAGTTAATATTGATAATGGAGAATTTGTTACTCAATTTTCATACGAATTAGACGATGGAATTACTGAAATTGGTCGTCAAATGGGCGAAGCAGCAAGAGATATTCTCAATTTCTTTGCAAGCACTGTTGGTGGTCAATTGCTAACTGTTGAGAATATTTATTATGGTCATTACCAAGAACAATCAGTTTACCAACTAGAAGATGATGCACCTGGTAGGAGTAGTTTTGGCACAAGAGTGGGTTTTGGTGAAAATGCTCAAGCAGCGATTGAAGCGGGTGTAGTTTATCAACTTACTAAAACACAGATTGAAGGAGGCGACCGCTACATCAAACGCCTCTTTAATAATTACACCAATTCTAGAAGTAATCTCGAAGATTTTAACGAGCTTTTACAAATTTCTAAAGAATACGGTACTTATCAAGATAACCCTGCTTTATATCAAGAATATGTCAATCAACTGGCAGAAAAATCAATTCAAGATGCAGATAAAAGAATTTTAGATTTACGGTCTCAACCTTGGAATAGTTTTGTTCCCCCAGAACTCAATGAAGAACTAATAAAAAAAGTTGATGCAAATGTTGATACAAATCTTTTACCAATAGTTTTTCCTATCTCTATAGAAGGTAATGATTTAATTATCAATGGTGAAAGAATTATTGATTGGTTGAAGACACAACCAGGAAATAAAATTCAATTTCTCCAATTTAACGATGGAAGTTTTTACACAATTAATATTGAAGAAAAGTATCAAAACCTTGACGATATTCTTGGTAACGGTATTCCCAAAAATTTGGATTTATCTAATATCCCTAAAGTTAAGCACGCTACTCTCAAGCTGTACGAAAAAGACCCAACCATCAGAGATTTTGGTTTAGATATTTTACCTTCTCAAGTAAGTTTGTCTCTTAGTGGCAATAATTTAATTATTAATGGAGAGATAATTGCTAATTGGTTAACAAATACAGACAAACGCTTAGAAACTCTGCGCTTTGCTGATGGTAGTCGCTTTAAAATAGTTGTCGAAAACAACAGTACAGTTAAACTAGAAAATGAATTAGTCGCCAATTTTAACACGGTGTTGGCGAAAGCAATAGAATTCAACCTCAGTACACCACAGTCTTCAGATAATTACAAAGGTACTAATGTCACTAAAATTATCTACGGTAATGGTGGTGTCGTTCAAGGGAATGATAATAGTGATGATGTTTTAATTTCTTCCTCTAACGCAGAAACTCTTCAAGGTGGAAAGGGTGACGATGTTTATCGCTATAGTCTGGGAAGTGGAAAAGATACGATTGAAGATATCGGGGGAGTAGATGTTATTGAATTTGACAGTAATATTCAACTGTCCAATTTACAGCTACAACAAAATGGCAGTGATTTAATTATTAATATCATTAATTCTAGTAATCTCTCCGCACTGATTACGGATCAACTAACTATCAGGAACTTTGCAATTAACAAAATAGAGTTTATTCGTCTGGGTAATAACCAAGAATACTTTTTTGATAATTCTAGCGGTCAATGGCAATTAAAAGCTGCTAATAGTATTCAAACTTTCACTAGCAATAACATCACAGTTCAAGGAACTATCGGTGCTGATGTTATCCGAGGTTCAGGAGAAAATGACACCCTTTCTGGTGGTGCAGGAAACGATACTTATTTGTACTCCTTTGGTGATGGTTTAAATACGACAATTTATGATACTGGAGATTATGAAGGTAAAGTGAGAGATGGTGGCATAGATACCCTAGTTTTAGACACAAATATCATCCACAGCTTAAAATTACAAAATAAAGATTTAATCGTCACGGTTTCTTATATTCTCCCATCATTTAATTCCAGTAGTGATAATAACGAAGCTGAACCAATTACAATTACCATCAAAAATTGGGTTGATGAGAATAGCAGAATTGAGTTTATTCGCCTTGCTAATGGCGAAGATTTTTATCCTACCTTAGCTGCTGATGGCTCAGTTTCTTTGCAACCAGTATTAACCCAAGGAGAAGCAACTTTAGATGTTCAGCTAGATGTACCCGATAATTATGTATTGAGTGCTTACAAATTAGCCGTTGTTGATTTATTTGGAAATGGACTCCAGTTAATTTCGGCTCAAAATTCCTTTGCGATGTCAGATTTAGATAATGATGGTTCTCTCGAACAAACAGGATGGGTATCTCCTGCTGATGGAATATTAGTGATAGACCAAAATAATGATGGTCGTATTACTGAACTGAATGAATTTATCTCCTTAACTTCTCAAGCAGATGTTACTGCAATTAGTAGTTTAAACAGTAATGGCGATCGCGTACTCAATTCTCAAGATACTAACTTTGAAAAAATCCGCATTTGGATTGATGCCAACGGTAATAATAGAGTAGAACTAGGTGAATTAGCAGCCTTGCATCGCTATGGCATTGAAGAAATTTCCTTAGCAAGTCAACAGAAAAATTTTGAAATAGCTGGGAACCTCATCACTGCTTCAACCTATTTTACCCAGTTAGGCTACGAATTTAGGAAACGCTCCCAAATTTTTGATGTTGCTTTTGCTTATAATCCCGACGGCGTTAAATTAGAAACACTACCCGGAGGAATTAACAAATTCAACTTTGAAAATAAACCCGATATTATCATCGCTGACGATACAGCAGGTAATCTAAATTTAACAATCGATCCAACAGTAACCTATTCTGTTACCGGAGGAAAAGGCAACGATAAACTGACCATTCTAGCTAGTAACACCACAGGTGGAATTCTCAATGGAGGCGCAGGAGACGATACAATAACCGGTGGAGATGGTAGTGATATTCTTAATGGTGGTAAAGGACAAGATGTCATCAAAGCTGGGGCAGGAGACGATACAATAACCGTTGATAAAGACGATATTATTACCAGTTTAGATGGAGGAGAAGGTTTTGATATAGTCACTATCGATGCCGATTCTCGTTTACATTTGATTCTCGAAGACAGCAACAACATCGAAGCAATTATTGGCACTAAAATTAGTAATCAAATTACTTATAGCGGTGTTAAACCAATTCTCATTTCTGGAGATTTTGGTAATGACAATCTCACAGGAGGAGAAGGAAGCGACCAAATCGAAGGGGGAGAAGGCAAAGATAAATTATATGGAAATAAAGGCAATGATTTATTACTTGGTGGTAATGGTGATGATAGTCTCTACGGAGAACAAGGTGACGACCAACTTTATGGACTGGGAGGGGATGATTTTCTAGATGGTGGAGATGGTAACAATATCTTAGATGGTGGCTTAGGAAATGACTCCCTAAAAGGAGGCTCTGGTGAAAATACTTACGTATTTGGTCGCAATTATGGAATTGATACTATTACTCAAAATAGAAATGCAGAAAAAGACATTATAAGTTTTAAAGCAGGTATTAGTCCATCCGATATCGCTTTCTGGCGCAGAGCCAACAATGATGCAGAAAAAAATAATCTTTACCTAGCAATAAAAAATACTCATGACCGTCTCATAATTACAGATCAGCTAGCAAATAACACTTACGGCATAAATCAATTTACATTTGCTGATGGCACAATCTGGACAAGAGAAAATATTGAAGCTTGGTTATTGCAATCTACTTCTGGTGATGATTACTTACTGGGATATAACGGTAATGATACCTTAGATGGTGGTGCAGGAAACGACTTATTGAACGGTGGTGCTGGCAATAACACCTACGTCTTTGGTCGCGGTTATGGAATTGATACTATTGCTGAAAATTACAACACTGGTACAGATACTCTCAGCTTCAAAGCAGGTATTAACCTATCCGACATTATCTTATGGCGAAAACCAAATAGCATTTCAGAAAAAGATAATCTCTACTTAGCAATTAAAAATACCCATGACCAAATTATTATTGAAGATCAATTTAGAAATGGTCCTTATGGCGTAGACCAGTTTATATTTGCTGACGGCACCATTTGGACAAGAGAAAATATTCAAACTTTGTTACTGCAATCTACTCCTGATGATGATTACTTATTAGGATATCAAGGCAATAATACTCTTGATGGTGGTGCAGGAAACGACTTATTAAACAGTGGTGCTGGCAATAACACCTACGTCTTTGGTCGCGGCTACGGAATTGATACTGTTGTCGAAAATTACAATACTGGTACAGATACTCTCAGTTTCAAAGCAGGTATTAACCCATCCGACATTATCTTATGGCGGAAGCCAAATAGCATTTCAGAAAGAGATAATCTCTACTTAGCAATTAAAAATACCCATGACCAAATTATCATTGAAGATCAATTTAGAAATGGTCCTTATGGCGTAGACCAGTTTATATTTGCTGACGGCACCATTTGGACAAGGGACAACATTCAAACTTTGTTACTGCAATCTACCCCTAGTGATGATTACTTACTAGGATATCAAGGCAATGATACTCTTGATGGTGGTGCAGGAAACGACTTATTAAACGGTGGTGCTGGCAACAATACATACATTTTTGGTCGTGGCTATGAAGTTGATACTATTGTTGAAAACTCCAATACTGGTACAGATACTCTCAGTTTCAAAGCAGGTATTAGTAAATCGGATATTGTTTTCTGGCGGAAGACAAATATTAGCTCAGAAAAAGATAATCTATACTTAGCAATCAAAAATACTAATGACCGCCTCATCATTGAAGATCAATTTAGAAATAGTCGTTATGGCGTAGACCAGTTTATATTTGCCGATGGTACAACTGTAACCCGGTCAGATATTAATTCTATGTCTTTGGCAAACAATTTCTCTGAAGATAACCTATTAACTGGAGATGCAAATGCCAATACTTTAGAAAATGCGACAGGTAATGACACCTTAGCAGGAGGAACGGGGAATGATATCTACATATTTAATTTAGGTTATGGTCAAGATACCATTGAAGAAGATTATCGTGGATTAAACAGCTACTATGACACCGTGAAATTTGGTGCTGGTTTAAATACCAACACAATGGAAATTGTTAGACAAGATAATGACCTCGTTTTCAAAGTCAAAGGTAGTAGCGACCGCCTCACAATAGAAAATCAATTTGATTACGTTAATGAAGTTCTTTCGGTTGAAGAATTCCAATTTGATAACGGTGCAATTGTTTGGACTAAAGAAGATATCAAACAATACTTATTACAATCTACAAATGCAGATGACTATCTAGTAGGTTATTCTGATGGATTGAATAATGAAATATTAGATGGTGGTTTAGGAAATGACACCCTAGTAGGAGGTGCTGGGGATGATACCTACATATTTAATTTAGGTTATGGTCAAGATACCATTGAAGAAGATTATCGTGGATTAAACAGTTACTACGACACCGTGAAGTTTGGTGCTGGTTTAACTACCAACACGATGGAAATTATTCGACAAGGTGATGACCTCGTTTTCAAAGTCAAAGGTAGCAGCGATCGCCTCACAATTAAGGATCAGTTTGATTATCCTTATGAATTAATTTCCATTGAAGAATTCCAATTCGATAACGGTGCAATTGTTTGGACTAAAGAAGATATTAAACAATATTTACTAAAGTCTACGAATGGCGATGACTATATAGTTGGTTATTCTGAAGGAATTAACAATGAAATTTTAGATGGTGGTTTAGGAAATGACACCCTAGTAGGAGGTGCTGGGGATGATACCTACATATTTAATTTAGGTTATGGTCAAGATACCATTGAAGAAGATTATCGTGGATTAAACAGTTACTACGACACCGTGAAGTTTGGTGCTGGTTTAACTACCAACACGATGGAAATTATTCGACAAGGTGATGACCTCGTTTTCAAAGTCAAAGGTAGCAGCGATCGCCTCACAATTAAGGATCAGTTTGATTATCCTTATGAATTAATTTCCATTGAAGAATTCCAATTCGATAACGGTGCAATTGTTTGGACTAAAGAAGATATTAAACAATATTTACTAAAGTCTACGAATGGCGATGACTATATAGTTGGTTATTCTGAAGGAATTAACAATGAAACTTTAGATGGCGACTTAGGTGATGACACTTTAGCAGGAGGTTCAGGAAATGACACTTACATTTTTAAAGAAAGCTATGGTCAAGATGTCATTCAAGAAGATTACTACTTTTGGCACACCAACGAGGACACTGTTAAATTTGGTAGGGGATTGACTCCACAAACAATGGAAATTGTTCGACAAGGTAATGACCTGATTTTTAAAGTCAATGGTACTACTGACACGCTCACAATTAAAGGTCAGTTTGCCACAGGAGAATATAACTCAGTCGAAGAATTTCAATTTGATAACGGAGCAGTTATTTGGAATAAAGAAAACATTAAAAACTATGTCACAGGTGTCTTTCTTACCTTCAATCAAGCTCACTACAGTATTAGCGAAAATGGAACATCTGCTAACGCTATCACTATAAATCGCATCGGTAACAGTAATAACACACTCACTGTTACTTTAACTCCAAGTAATGGAACAGCAATTGCTCCCGCAGAATTCGATAATACCCCTATTATCGTTAATTTCGCTTCAGGAGAAACTAGCAAAGTCGTCTATATTCCAATTGTAGATGATGCAATTGTTGAAGGGAGTAAAACTTTAACTTTAACCCTTTCTAACCCCACAGGAGGAGCAGCTTTAGGTTTTCAAAAAAGGGCTACTCTGACTATTTTAGATAATGACAGTGAGAATGAACCTCCTATTGTAGAAGATGCAATATTCTTACTAGCAGAAAACAGTGCTGATGGTACGTCAATAGGTACTGTTACTGCTTCAGACCCTAATACTTCGGATACATTAACTTATGCTATTACTACTGGCAACAGCGACCCTGATAACGATAGTAATGTTGCTTTTGCTATTGACACTACCACTGGTGAAATTACAGTTGCCGATAGTGGTGATTTAGATTTTGAATCCACACCTAGCTTTAATTTAACCGTAACGGTAACTGATGCTGAAGGTTTATCGGGTGATGCTGCTATTAGAGTTAATCTCACGGATATTGATGAAAACACCCCACCAATCATTACCAGTAATGCAACATTCCAAGTTTCAGAAAATACGACAACTTTAGGAAGAATCACAGCAGAGGATGCAGATGGTAATGACCTCAGCTTTAGTATCAGTGGTGGTGCTGACCAAGGATTATTTACTATTGATTCGGACAGTGGGGAATTAAGCTTTAAAAATGCTCCCGACTTTGAAAATGCTGGCTCGGCTAATGGTGATAATAATTTCCAAGTTCAGATTTCTGTATCCGATGATATTGACACCGTAACTCAAGACCTGACAATTAGCGTTACTGATGTTGATGAAAACACACCACCAACCATCACTAGTAATGCGAATTTCTCAGTCGTAGAAAATATTAAAACAGTCGGAACAATCACAGCAGAAGATGCGGATGGTAATGACCTGACATTCAGTATTAGTGGTGGTGCTGACCAAGCATTGTTTATCATAGATTCCAATAGTGGGGAATTAAGCTTTAATAACGTTCCCGACTTTGAAAATGCATCCAATGCTAATAGTGATAATAATTACCAAGTTTCTGTTGAGGTTTCTGACGGTACTCAAACCGTAACTCAAGACTTGACAATTAGCGTTACTAACGAGAATGAACCACCGAATATTGACGATGCAATTGTCACTGTAGATGAAAACAGCGAAGAAGAAACGCAAGTAGCTATTATTACTGCTTCCGACCCCGAAAATGAAACCCTAAACTTTGCAATAATCTCCGGAAATCTTGACCCAGATAATGATAGTAACCTAGCTTTCGCAATTGACCCCTCTACTGGAATAATTACCGTCAATGATAAAGATGACCTTGACTTTGAAACAAACCCCAGCTTCAATTTAGAGGTTACAGCTACAGACGCAGGTAATTTAAGCGATACAGCAGAAGTTACCGTTAACTTAGGAGATGTTCCTCCTGGCTTGTTTGATACAAATCAAAGCCAAAACGGAATATTCACTTTATCTGGAGACAGCAACAACCTTAAGTTTATTCTTAATAACGTTGGAACAGATAACGTCAACGAGGTTGGTGTATTTGTTGTAGATGATGAAAACGGCAACGTTGATGGGTTAGCTCCTAGTTCCGAAGGTTATCTCAAAGCAGCGCTACAAAGAGCGCAAGTTGTCTTCTCAGCAATTTCTGACTTTCCCAGTGGATTTGGCTTAGGAGATATTGAGCGAGTAATTGAAGTTAATGGGGATGCACGTTTAGGCTTCTACATAATATCTAACGGTACAACCGATACAGCACTTGCTGATTTAGAATCAACAGGAACAACAAGTGTACCCGTGTTCTTCTCCGATTCCTCTAATCTACAAGTATCTGACCTAAGTGAGGAAGGCTTTGAATTAAACTGGTCGGATGAAATAGGTAGTAGTGACTTTACGGATATGGAGTTAAGCGTACAACTAACTCAAGATACTCCTGCTCCCTTCACTCAATTACAAAGAGAAACACAGAAAGAACTAATTGATTTACGCGATGTTACGGGTAAAATATCGATTAGTGTCGAAGTATATCGAGAAGCTGCTTTTGATAACCTTATCGGCTTCTACCAAATTACTGATACAAACGGTGGTATTGATACCAATAATGATGGTGTAGCAGACTTCAATCCCGGTCAAATTGGTTATAAAGAAGCAGCTTTATCAAACCGCGTCACAAGTTTAGACTTGCTTCAAACCGATAATCAACAAGCAACTACCTTTGATGGAACTTTTGATGGTGGAAGCATTTTAGCTCCTTTTATTGTTATAGATGGAAGCGTCGATAAAGCAATCAATAACAATGCAGAAGTTTACTTCTCATTTTTGGGAGCAAACAGCGATGGAGTTGACCACATTCGCTTGCTTGGTGACAATACCTTTGGTTTCGAGGATTTACCCGGCGGCGGTGACTTAGACTATAACGATATGATTATTAAAGTTGATTTCACCACTGTCTAAAAGTTGAAGAAATTTAGACCATTTGTGTAAGTAGGTGGGTACAAATAAACCTGCGCTATGTGAAGATAAGTAAATACGGAAAATGCATCTACCTTATTGAAGATTTTATCGCTCACTATCCTGTGGTCAAGCTTTAGCAGCAATCAACAAATAAAAAATGTTTCTCATCTTCTACACTACCGAGCGGAAACAGTTTCCGTTCGGTAAATTGTCTTACTAGATAAAATACAGATATTCTCATTTTTAACCTTTCCGAGAATAATAAAATCAATATTTATACGTATCTATACGTTCCAAACAACATAGCAATTAATACATTAAAACTAGTTTAAGTAAAATTTATTTTATCCGGTCAGAGTATAAAATATGCGGTTATCATGTATCAAATCATATTTTACTGCTGCTTATCTTAGTCAGTAGTACTGATGAATCGGCTAAATTTCAGTTAAAAGTTTCATTGCTGGTGCTGCTTGCACTTATATTGCTAGCGGTTAATTTTCGATGCAAATTTTACATCCTGAATTTATAACGAGGTATGGGTGACTGACATCAAGGTTGGGCAGATAGTTCGAGTTCGCTCTCGTCAATATTTGATTGAGGATGTTGTGATTTCGACATCCGATATTGGTGACAATAGGGTGCGGCTTGCCTGTTTGGAAGATGATGCTCAAGGACAGCAATTAGAGGTTTTTTGGGAACGTGAGGTGGATGCTCAAGTTATGGGGGCTTCGTCTTGGGAGTCGGTTGCCAAAAAAGGTTTTGATCAGCCCAATTTTTTTAGTGCTTATTTTCATGCTCTGCGGTGGAATTGCGTTACTTCTACTAATCCTAAGTTGTTTCAGGCTCCTTACCGTGCGGGGATTGAGGTTAAGGCTTATCAGCTTGAACCCTTAAGAAAGGCTTTATTAATGCCGAGGGTGTCGCTGTTTATTGCTGACGATGTGGGTTTGGGAAAGACTATCGAAGCTGGTTTAATTTTGCGCGAGATGTTAATGCGTCAAAAAATTAAGCGGGTGGTGATTTCTTGCCCTCCTTCGGTTGTCAGACAATGGCAGGAGGAAATGGAAAGCCGTTTTGGTTTGATATTTAAGATTTTTGATCGAAATTTTATTGCGATGCAGCGTCGGGAGCGCGGTTATAGCATTAATCCTTGGACAACTCATAATCGGTTTATTATTTCCCATGCGTTGCTTAGGGATGAGACTTACGGGGCTTTGTTAAGGGATTGGTTGGGAAATTTTGCTGCTAGCTCAATGTTGATTTTGGATGAAGCTCATAATGCTGCACCTGCTAGTAGTTCAAAATATGCTGTGGATTCCCAATTGACAAAAACTGTTCGCGATATTGCTCCTCGTTTTGAACACAAGTTATTTCTTTCGGCTACTCCACACAACGGACATTCAAATAGTTTCGCTGCGTTGTTAGAAATTCTCGATCCACAACGGTTTTGTCGGGGAGTTACCGTTAATCAAAAGCTGCTGGATGCTGTGATGGTACGGCGACTTAAGCAGGATTTACGAGATATTGGCGATCGCGATTTTCCCGAACGCAAAGTAATTCCGATGGTAGTTGACAATTTACCAGAAGATGCACCGGAATTGAGGTTATCTGTTTTATTGCAGGAATATCGCAGTTTGCGGGAGGAGCGTCTTCAGGACGTTTCTAAGTCAGCCCAAAATACTGCGATGTTGGTAATTACTTCTTTGCAGAAACGCTTGCTTTCTTGTATTGAAGCCTTTGCTCGCACTTTGAAAGTGCATCAAAATGCGGTTGAAAAAGCTAGAAAGCAAGAAAGGGAGATTCAAGGTAAAGACAATTTAAGGAATTATCCCTTACTTTTGCAAACTCCGGGTTCTGATGACGAGCGTGCTGAGATTTCGGAAGCTGAGGTGGAAGCTGAGGAAGATTATATAATGACAGCTGCAACCAAAACTGCTGTTTCGGGGATTACTCAACGGGAATTGGAGTTGCTTGAAGAAATGAGTCAAATTGCTGCAATGGCTCGCTATCAAGCAGATGGCAGAATTGATCTGTTGGTAGATTGGATTCGTCAAAATCTTTGTCCCGATTTGGGTAAAGCTGGTGCAGCTTGGAACCATCGCCGCGTTTTGATATTTACTGAATATACGGATACTAAACGTTACTTAGTACAGCAGCTATCAAGTGCGATTGCTAATTCCCATCTTGAAAATCAACGCATCGATACTTTTCATGGGGGAATGGGAGACGATAGGCGGGAAGCTATTAAAGCTGCATTTAATGCGGAACCATCGGAGCATCCTTTGAGAATTTTGATTGCGACAGATGCAGCTCGCGAAGGGGTGAATTTACAAAATCACTGCGCCGATTTATTCCATTTTGATGTACCGTGGAACCCCAGCAGAATGGAGCAGCGCAACGGTAGAATTGACCGAAAATTACAGAGAGAAGCGGTAGTAAGGTGTCATTATTTTGTCTTCCCCCAACGTTCTGAAGACCGAGTGTTAGATGTGTTGGTGCGGAAAACGGCGACTATTCAGCAAGAGTTGGGTAGCCTTTCTCCGGTGGTGGAAAAGAATATTTCTAAGTTGCTCGATCAAGGGATTCGGGCTGAGCAAGAGCAGGATTTAACTGAAGCGATTAATGTTGCTGAGTGTAGTAGTGAAGAGTTGGTAATTAAAGGTTCCGCAATTAAGGAAGAATTGGAAGCCGTGCGAGTCCGCAATCAAAAACTATATCAGCAACAGGTAGAACTTGAAGATATGTTGCGAGATTCTCGGAGGTGGTTGGGTTTGGACGAGCGACACTTCCGTAATGCTTTATGTGCTTCTTTGGAAATTATGGGAGCGAAACCTTTAGAACCGTTGAACTCGCAAGAAGCGGTAAAAGACCCAAATAGTGCGAGATGGGTATTACCTGCATTGGATGAAAAAGCCGGAACGGACCCGACATGGGCTAATACTTTGGATACTTTAAGACCTCCCCGTCAGAAAAAACAAAAGTTGTGGGATTGGAGGAAAGAAACGGAAATCCGTCCGGTAGTGTTCCGCGACCCCGGTACTTTAGACGGTATAGTCGTACACCTGCATTTAGAACACCGGATGGTGCAGCGATTGTTAGGAAGGTTTTTATCGCAAGGTTTTCTTTACGATGAATTGACCCGCGCTTGCGTATGTTTGACGGATGACCCGGTGCCGAAAGTTATCGCTTTGGGAAGGTTGTCGTTGTACGGAGAAGGAGCTGCGAGACTTCACGATGAAATTATTGCAGTAGCAGCAGAATGGATTGCTCCAGAAGCGCGGGGGAGAGGGAAATTACGACCTTTGACTGAAACTGAGAAGAAAGACGTTTTACAAGAATTGGAAGATTGTTTAACAACCCCAGCTTTAACAAAGGTTTCTGAATCAATCAAACAACGCTTTAAAGAATATGCAGCCAGGGATGTCGAAGACTTAATTCCTCATTTAGAAAAACGCGCTGATACCTTAACCGAGAGAGCTAAGAAAAAACTCGCAGAACGCGGTATAAAAGAAGCCATAGAAATGAAAAAACTGCTAGAAGAACAGCGCGATCGCATTCTCAAGCAAGAAAAGCAATATCAAGTGCATCAGCTTTCTTTATTCAATACAGATGAATTGCGCCAATTGGAAGCAGATAGGCGACATTGGCGAATTCGAGTAGGGGAACTAGAGAAGGAAATCATTGACGAGCCGGAACGAATTGAGAAGGGTTATCGGGTGAAAGCTGACAGAGTGGAACCCGTGGGATTGGTTTATTTGTATCCGGTTTCGAGTTAACGATTGAAAACCAAACTTTATATCCGGGGAATAGAATTCTCGTTTCAAGCACAAGTCTTAGACGGGGAATGGAATACAATTTCGGGTTTCAAGCGACAGCGAATAGCCGGGGAATAGAATTCAATCCCGAGTTTCAAGCGACAGCGAATAGCCGGGGAATAGAATTCAATCCCGAGTTTCAAGCGACAGCGAATAGCCGGGGAATAGAATTCCCCGTCTCAAAGCAAAAGTCTTCTAAAGAAGACTAAAAACCTTTCCCAGTCCTCTTTAGAGGACTTTCGCTATTAGACAGGGATTTTCAATCCCTGGCGGATGTGGGGACAAAACCGGCGATTGTGGGGGACAAAACGAGCGGATGTGGAAACCAAACCCAAAATCCCAATTCCAACCCAAACCGTTAAAAACCCAAAATCCCAATTCTCAACCCAAACCGTTATCAACAAAACCCAAAATCCCAATTCCCAATCCAAACCGTTATCAACAAAACCTAAAACCCCGATTCCAATCCAAACCGCTAAAAACAAAATCTAAAATCTCCATTCCCAATCCCCAATTCCCCATTCCCAATCCCCAATTACCAATTACCCATTACCAATCACCAAAACCATGACAAACGACATCGAAACTTGGCGACATAAAGAATGGTTGGGACTTCTACAACCTGTTGGATTAGTAGTTTCCCCACCGGCTTTAATTAAAGCGCAAGCTGTAGTAAACCGAGGTAAGGCTGTTGAATTACAAACTAGGCTTACTGAGATTATTTGCTATGACCCAATTCCCAACTTAAATTCTAAGGAAGTCTTATGGATTAATGATTTTGCGGCTTTTACGGAGCAGGTTTTGGAGTGGATGCCGGAAGATTTAGTTGGTGTTGGGGAAAATAATGCGTTGCCGCAACAGTTAGAAGTTGTACTCACTGATTACGGAGAAACACTGAAGCCAAGTTATGCAGTACCCGACCCAGATAGCGATGGTTGGTTGATGCTGGTTAAGGAAGTTGCACCGGGTTTGGATTTGGATGGGGTAGAACCAAGGTTAGAAAAAGGAAGCGGTTGGAAAGCTACGGTACAGGAAAAATTTGAGCGTTTGTTGCGAGAAACTAATATTCCGATCGGGATTTTGTTTAACGGTACTCGTTTGCGCTTAGTTTATGCTCCCCAGGGGGAATCTTCGGGGCATTTGACTTTTCCCGTACAAGCGATGTGCGAGGTGTCGGGACGGTCAATATTGGCGGCTTTGGATATGCTTTTGGGACAGGATAGGTTATTTAATGTCCCTACTCAGCGTCGTTTACCAAAGTTACTTAGCGATAGTCGCGAATATCAAGCTGAGGTTTCTAATAAACTGGCAAATCAGGTACTTGATGCACTTTGGGAATTATTGCGGGGATTTCAAATTGCTGATGCTGGTGTTAACGGTAAGTTATTGGGAGAAATTGCTCGTAACGAACCGCAACATATTTATGGGGGATTGATTACTACTTTGATGCGATTGGTGTTTTTGCTTTATGCAGAAGACAAAGGATTAATGCCAGGGGATGATATTTATCAAAGAAACTATTCTGTTACTGGATTATATGAAAGATTGCGGGAAGATGAAAGCAGCTATCCCGATACGATGAATCAAAGATATGGTGCTTGGGCTTGGCTATTAAGTTTGGTCAGATTGGTTTACGATGGTGGTGGTAGTACGGAAGCTTATTTACCCGCACGTCACGGACAGTTATTTGACCCCGATGAATATCCGTTTTTAGAAGGAAGAAGTCTAGAAAGTCATTACAGTGAATTTGGTTGGATTGAACCACCACGGATTCCCGACGGCGTAATTTATCGGGTGTTGCAAAATCTTTTGGTTTTGGATGGGGAACGTTTATCTTATCGTTCCTTAGACGTAGAACAAATCGGTTCCGTGTACGAAGCGATTATGGGTTATGAAGTGGAAATTGCTCGCGGAACTTCCATTGCTGTCCGTCCGAAAGATGTTGTGGTCAACGTTGATGAAATTTTAGCAGCAAAACCGGGCGACAGGGCAAAAATATTACAAGACGCAGATTGTAAGGTTGCGGGTAAAGTCGCTATAGAGATAAAAACAGCGAAAACACCGGAAGAATTTGCAGCAGCATTAGATAGAAAGGTTTCTTCTAGAACTCCCAATTTATTATTAAAAGGTTCGCTGTATTTGCAACCGGGAGAAGAAAGAAGAAGAACGGGTTCTCACTACACACCCCGTAAATTAACTCAACCAATAGTTGAAAAAACTTTGCGTCCGGTATTAGAAGGTTTGGGAGAACATCCGACATCGGAACAGATATTATCGTTGAAAATTTGCGATTTAGCGATGGGTTCCGGGGCTTTTTTGGTGGAAACCTGTCGTCAATTGGCTGAGAAGCTGGTGGAAGCTTGGAATCGGGAATCGGAATTAGATGGGGAATTGGATTCGGGGTTTGATGAAGAAATTTCTGTTGGGGAATCGAATTCGGGGTTTACGAACCAATCTTCAGCCGGGGAATTGAATTTGTCGTCAATAAGCGAATCCTCAGCCGGGGAATCGAATTCGGGGTTTACGAACCAATCTTCAGCCGGGGAATCGAATTTGTCGTCAATAAGCGAATCCTCAGCCGGGGAATCGAATTCCCCGTCTAAAAGCAAAAGTCCTCTAAAGAGGACTGATAATAATAAAAAGATTTCCCAAAGTGTTTCCCAGTCTTCTTCAGAAGACTTTAGCTATGAGACAGGGATTTCTAATCCCTGGCTACCGGAGACTAATAATATTACCCAAAATCCCTCCCAGTCTTCTTTAGAAGCCGGGGAATCAAATTCCCCGTCTAAAAGCGAAAGTCCTCTAAAGAGGACTGATAATGATGAAAATATTACCCAAAATCTCTTCCAGTCTTCTTCAGAAGACGAAAGCTATGAGACAGGGATTTCTAATCCCTGGCTACCGGGGACTAATAATATTACCCAAAATCCCTCCCAAATTTCTAATCCCTGGCTAGAAGACGCTAGGGAATCACAACCACCCCAACAAAACCAACCAATCACCAATGGTGATGTCGAACCATTATTATTAGCCCGTCGTCTTGTCGCTCAACGTTGTTTGTATGGTGTTGATAAAAATCCGTTTGCGGTAAATTTGGCGAAGTTATCTTTATGGTTGGTAACTTTAGCGAAGGATTATCCGTTTACGTTTCTCGACCATGCGTTGAAATGTGGGGATTCTTTGGTAGGGTTAACTAAGGCGCAAATCGGTTCTTTTGGTAAGGATGCTAGTTACGATTTACCTTTATTAGCTTTATTGAAAGAGAAAATTGATAAAGCCCGGAATTTAAGAACCCAAATTCAAGCCAATGATAACCGCAGCGATGCTGATTACGATCAAAAACGTTTGCGTCTGCTTGATGTTGAACAAGAATTACGGGAAGCTCGGTTAACTGGTGATGTCAAAATTGCGGCGTTTTTTGCAGGGAGTAATAACAAGGAGCGGGAAGAGAAAGAAAGGGAGTTTGCAGAGTTAGTGAGAAAATGGCGATATCAAACAACGGATGTAGAAACGCAGAATTTATCGTCAATACAGGGGATTTCTCAAAAATTACGTCGCAGCAATCAATGTATTATTCCCTTTAACTGGGATATTGAATATCCAGAGGTTTTTGATGTTGGGAAATCTGGGTTTGACGCAATAGTTGGAAATCCGCCATTTTTAGGTGGGAAAAATATCAGTACAAATTTAGGCAGCGAGTATAAAGATTGGTTATTAGAAGTTTACCCAGAATCTAATGGTAATTCGGATTTAGTAGCGTTTTTCTTTCGTCGTGCTTTTGATTTATTATCTGAGAATGGGGCATTTGGTTTAATTTCTACAAATACTATTGCTCAAGGTGATACTCGCAGCACTGGTTTGAGGTGGATTTGTCAGCATGGGGGAACTATTTATCATGCTCAGAAGCGGATGAAATGGGTGGGACAAGCTGCGGTTGTTGTCAGCGTTGTTAATGTATTGAAGGGAATTTATCAAGGAATAAAGATTTTAGATGGAAGGGAAGTTGATTTAATTTCTGCTTTTCTATTTCATGCTGGGGGAAATGAAAATCCCCAGGTGCTTTTAGCGAATGCAAATAAAAGTTTTATTGGAAGTTATGTTTTGGGAATGGGTTTTACCTTTGATGATTCAAAACCAGAAGCAACTTCTATTGAGCAGATGCATCGTTTAATTGAGAAAGATCCAAAAAATGCCGGAAGAATTTTTCCTTATATTGGTGGGGAAGAAGTAAATAGCAGTCCAACTCATGCTCATCATCGTTATGTTATCAACTTTGGGGAGATGAGTGAAGATGAAGCGCGACAATATCCCGATTTGATGGAGATTGTAGAAGAGAAAGTATTTCCTGAAAGAAAAAGTAAACCTGGAAGTTACAGCCGTCAATGGTGGCTATTTGGACGTAGAAATAAAGAAGGGAATAAGGCGATCGCACCTCTCGAACGTGTGTTAGTTGTTGCTCGTCATCAACCACAATGGTGTACAGCATTTTTAAGTTCAAAATCAGTTTTTTCTGAAGCTTTAGTTATTTTTGCGAATGAACATGATTCATTTTTCTGTATCATGCAATCTCGCATTCATGAAATTTGGGCAAGATTTTTAGGCTCATCAATGAAAGATGACCTTCGTTACACCCCATCCGACTGCTTTGAAACCTTCCCCTTCCCGGAAAACTGGGAAACCAACCCCAAATTAGAAACAGCAGGAAAAGAATACTACGAATACCGCGCCGAATTAATGGTTCGTAATAACCAAGGATTAACCGAAACCTACAACCGCTTCCACAACCCCGAAGAAAACCACCCCGAAATCATCAAACTCCGGGAGCTCCATACCCAAATGGATAAAGCCGTACTTGATGCTTACGATTGGACGGATATTCCTACAGAATGCGAATTCTTGCTTGATTACGAAGATGAAGAAGACGATTCCGAGAATACAACAAATAGCCGCAAAAAGAAAAAACCCTATCGCTACCGTTGGAATGAAGAAACACACGACGATGTTTTAGCACGTCTGCTTGAACTCAATCAAAAACGAGCAGAAGCGGAAATTCTCGGTGGTAAAGAGAAGGGAGGGAAGAAAGGTAAAAGTAAGGGTAAGAAGAAAGCGGGTAAAGGAAAGGAGAAGAATCAACCGATGATTGCGGGATTTGATGAGGTGATGGAGTGATTTTTGGTTGGGATGTTTTGATTAGTCCTCTTTGAGTAGCCAGGGATTAGAAATCCCCGTCTAATAGCAGAAGTCCTTTAAAAAGGACTAGGAAAGAGTTTTGTTAAACCGCAACATTTTAATTTAGTCGTCTTAAGACGACTTTCGCTTTGAGACGGGGAATTTGATTCCCCGGCTACGATAGGTTTCGTGTCAAATTATAGCCGGGGAATGGAATTTCGGGTTTTACAGCGAATTTATCCGGGGAATGGAATTTCGGGTTTTACAGCGAATTGTATCCGGGGAATGGGATTTCGGGTTTTACAGCGAATTGTAGTCGGGGAATGGAATTTCGGGTTTTCCGTCGCAATTGTAGTCGGGGAATGGAATTTCGGGTTTTACAGCGAATTGTATCCGGGGAATGGGATTTCGGGTTTTACAGCGAATTGTAGT
>CAYMZW010000007.1:0-10125 GCA_964395005.1 uncultured Rivularia sp. | reverse complement strand
TGTAGTGGGGGAATGGAATTTCGGGTTTTCCGTCGCAATTGTAGTGGGGGAATGGGATTTCGGGTTTTACAGCGAATTGTATCCGGGGAATGGAATTTCGGGTTTTCCGTCGCAATTGTAGTGGGGGAATGGAATTTCGGGTTTTCCGTCGCAATTGTAGTGGGGGAATGGGATTTCGGGTTTTACAGCGAATTGTATCCGGGGAATGGGATTTCGGGTTTTACAGCGAATTGTATCCGGGGAATGGAATTCCCCGTCTAATAGCAAAAGTCCTCTGAAAGAGGACTAAAAAACAATTCAATTAAACCGTGAGATTTTTTTATTCAGTCGTCTTCAGACGACTTTCGCTTTAAGACAGGGAATTCTATTCCCTGGCTATTCCCTGGCTATTCCCTGGCTATTCTAGCTATTCTGGCTATTTTTAAAATTTTGACGATTCCCTAGCTATTTTCCCCACCAATCTGGGAACCATATATATGTAAATAGATATAAAAAAAATTCAAACAACTATATGTCTCTGTGGCGACTTTATTACCATATCGTTTGGGCAACGAAACAACGCCAAGATTTAATTAAACCAGAACACGAAATAGAACTTTATAATTACATTATCGGCAAATCAACTGCTTTAAATTCTATTATTCACGGCATCGGTGGTACTGAAAATCATATTCATTTAATTGCTTCCATACCTCCTAATCTTGCCATTTCCGAATATGTCAAAAAAATAAAAGGTAGTAGCTCTCGTTATTTGAATCAAGATTTGAATCCAAATTTGACTAAATTCTCTTGGCAAGAAGGATATGGTATTTTTTCTTTAGGTAGCAAACAACTTGAACAAGCTTTAGGTTATGTTAAAAATCAAAAACTACATCATGCACAAGGAACTACAAACGTGCATTTAGAAAAAGTTACTTTTAGCAATTAATTACTTTAAGAAATGACTAATGCTCCTAAAAAACTACTGTGGAGTATTATTTTCTTCCAACCAAGTTATCAAATCATCAATTTCAGAAATATTTAACAAAGCTACACCTAAAGCTTCTAATTTTTCAACAGGTAAAACATTGACTCTCTCAACAATGGATGATTCCAAATCCCCAAAACGCTGATTGAGTAAGCGCATACAGAACGAAAGCGCTTCTTTGTGCTTTCCTTTTTGTTCTATATCTTGGTAAATAACTGACTCTCGCATAATTTCCTCGCTTAAAAACTGACGAATTAAATCTTTCTTAAATTTTAACCCGGCTAAAATCTCTGTATACCCAGCTATCTCTTGTCTTGACTCTCTACTAAGAATTTTAGCAACATTTTGGGCTACCTGGGATAGTAGCTGTTCGGGGGAATCTGTTCGGGTTAAAGGTGCTAAAGGTAACAATGCTGGGTTATCAAGAAACATGGTAGAATCTTGCTCCCACATTCGTATGACTCGGTAGCGATGGGATGTCATTTCGTTGACATATTCTTCAGTAAAAGCGATTTCGTTATTTGTTTCTTGTAAGAAGATGACTACTTGTGTGATTGGAACATTATATTGTCGGACTAATCTCACAAAATAATCCAACATCCGAAAGGGAACTGGAGGGGTAGATTTAGTTAAAGTTTGAAATTCAATATGCAAAATTCTGCTTATTGTTTGTAGAAACGTCACAGAATCTGCGCGTATTGGTTCAATACTCAATTCTGTTTTCAATACTTTAGCTGATGATTCTGCCTCTATTAGCCACCGAGCAAAATCATCAGGATATTTTTCTGCTAATATTTTGCAGACATTATCTATACTCACTATTACACCCGGATTGTTCTTCTTTAAATTATAGTTTTTTTTGAGCTACAAATATTCCCTGTTTATTAAATTATTGTTTTATAACCTTTTAATTATTACGAATAAAACTAACATATGGGGCTTATTTTACTCATGACTATAAACAAATTATTTATGTTTATTGTATTATAAATAGTCAGAGAATTTGGTTTCCCATTTAATCAAAGCTGCGGAATTTGATTTCCATTTAATCGCAACCAAAAAAATTTGATTTACCCATCTAACCCAAGCCGGGGAATGGAATTCCCCGTCTAATAGTAAAAGTCCTCTGAAAGAGGACTGAAAAAGAATTTATTAAAGCACAACATTTGAATTCAGTCGTCTTAAGACGACTTTCGCTTTGAGACGGGGAATTTTATTCCCCGGCTAACTTGTGGTTAAAACCTGGAATTTTATTCCCCATCTAATTCCCCGGCTAACTTGTGGTTAAAACCTGGAATTTTATTCCCCATTTTATTCCCCGGCTAACTTGTGGTTAAAACCTGGAATTTTATTCCCCATCTAATTCCCAGCTTAACTCCGGCTAATCCCTGGCTAAATTCTCCATCTAATCCCCAACTATTCCATAACTGAAAAATAATTCAATTCAACCGTTACATCAAAAAAAATCCCAAAAGTATTATTTGACACTTCCGCCGACTTCCGGCAACATGATATAGACTGTTAATTGCTCGTTAAGTTTACGTAAAGGAGTTAAAAGCAATACGCTATGACCGCTACTACTCCTGCTGATATCAGAAGGTGTCTTATTGATACTTTGCAAATTGATTTAGTCGGGCCAAAACCATCGGATTTTGAACGAGTGGAGGAAATTCTCTACCAACCTCCTTCAATGTGGTATCTCACGGGTTTTTTAGTTCCTTACGAAGCTTCGATAGAACAACGTTCGGATGATGCAGGAAATGAGGAGTTAGATCGAGATGGTAGTAGGAGTGCGACGGGAGATGATGAAAATACCCCGGAAGCTGCTTCGGCTCGTAAAGCTTTCTTTCCTTCTTCAATGGGATTAAGTTTCTTAGTTAATCAAAATACGCCAAGGTTAAATGTCACCGTACAGTGGGGAGATTATTCCCCAATCCCGGAAGAGAAAGAAGAGAAAGCTGAAACCGTTTTACAAAGCCGTACTTCCGGAAGCTGGAAAAGAACTCCTTGCGAAGCTGAATTAGAAATTCCTTTAGATACTTCCCAAGCTGTTAAAAATCAAACTAAAAACAAAACCTATAAATACGAGATTCCCCGCAGTAATGGACTGTATTTAATTATCACCAACCGTTCGGTAAATTCTTCTAGCTGCTTACCACCGGGTACTCGTTCTATCGCTTTATTTTTAGTCAATAATCGTCGTCCTGTAAAAGATAATAAAGAACGAGATATTGGTTATATATTCCAAGCTCAACTTACAGTTGATAGTAGCGAATCTTTTGTCCCTCGTCCCAATCCCAGAGGACAAAGCGGTGATGATTGGGATGAAAGTGTTGCGGAATTACAATACCGGGATGTCTATGAATATGTTGTCGGACATAATGTATCTGCTGTCGCTCATTTGAATCCTGATAATAGCTGCAATCAAATTTGTACTGCTTGGATACCCACTGCTGATGTGGAAAAAGTCGTTGCAGCTAAAGTTGAAAATGTCGAGTTGGGTATGGAAGCGATCGCCAAAGCTCCGGATGCGGAAACGGTACGCAATCTGTTGGGCAATATGGTTAATAATTATACTGTTTGGATTGCCGAACAAAGAAGTCACATCCCTACCGCATCTCCCCACCGAGAAAAAATTGCCAAAGAACTACTAAACCGAGCCGAGATTGCTTCATATAGAATTGCATCGGGATTACAAGCTCTGGATGACCCCAAAGTATTAGAAGCATTTCAAATTGCTAACCGGGCGATCGCCACTTCTATTCGTCAGCGTTCTACTCATGATACGGATAAGTCTCCTGATGAATTATCACCACCAAAATGGCGACCGTTTCAACTTGCTTTTTTATTAATGAATATCGCCGGAATCGCCAATCCTTTGCATTCCGATAGAGAATTAGTTGACTTGCTGTTTTTCCCTACAGGTGGAGGTAAAACAGAAGCATATTTAGGACTTGCTGCTTTTACTTTAGTTTTACGTCGTTTGACAAATCCGGGAATCAACTCTGCTGGTTTAAGCGTATTGATGCGCTACACCCTCAGATTATTAACCCTTGACCAATTAGGAAGGGCTGCAACGTTAGTTTGTGCTTTAGAATTAGAACGACACAAGAATCCCGAAAAACTTGGCTATCATCCCTTTGAAATCGGTTTATGGGTGGGAATGACCGCTACACCCAATAAAATGGGTAAAAAAGGCGACGGCGACCAAAATTCCGCTCGCGCTCGGACAATCGCGTTTCAAAATGATAGTAAAAGCAAACCGTCACCCATTCCTCTAGAAAATTGTCCTTGGTGTGGAGAAAGATTTAATGCCAATTCGTTTCAACTACTGCCCAATTCCGACCAACCCGCGAATCTCCGCGTTAGCTGCTGCAACCGCAAGCGTCACAAAAATGGTCAACAGCAATGCGTATTTAGAGGAAATGCTTCCTTACCCATCGTAGCGGTTGATGAAGCAATTTATCGACGCTTACCTTGCTTTATCATCGCTACCATTGACAAATTCGCCAACCTTCCTTGGATTGGTCAAACTGCTGCTTTATTCGGTAAAGTTACTCATTACAGCGACGGAGATGGTTTTTACGGTGCTGCCGATAGCAACCTACAAGGACATCCCTTAGATAATGGTAAACTTCTACCACCAGATTTAATTATTCAAGATGAATTACATTTAATATCGGGACCATTGGGAACGATGGCAGGATTATATGAAACTGCTATTGATGCTTTGAGTAGTAGAGAAGTTGACGATATTAATCATAATAAAACAATTCGTCCTAAAATCATCGCTTCCACCGCAACCGTAAGAAGAGCTACCAAACAAATACGCGGACTCTTCGGACGCGATCGAGTTGATGTTTTTCCACCTCCAGGACCAAATCGTCGCGATTCATTCTTTGCTAAAACTGCTACCGTAGAAGAACGCAATCCCCGCACTTATGTAGGAATCGCTGCTCAAGGTCGTAGTTTGAAAGTTGTTTTACTCAGGACATATTTAGCACTTCTAGGTGCATCACAAAAAGCCTGGGAAGCAGCAGGAGGAAAGAAAAATCTTGATAATCCAGCCGACCCTTACATGACCCTTTTAGGATACTTTAATTCGCTGCGAGAATTGGGAGGAAGCCGCCGCATCGTTGAAGATGAGGTCAATTCTCGTTTATATGGTTACGGTGCTAGAAAGCGCGAAAATGAAGCATCGGGATTGTTCGCGAATCGTAAAATTGATGACGAACCCTGCGAACTTACTTCTCGCGTCAGCACCAGTAAAGTTGCAGAAACCAAAAGACGCTTGCAACAACCTTTTCATGAAAGCGAACGAGTAGATGTAGTACTTGCCACCAACATGATTTCCGTGGGTTTAGATATTACCCGTTTGGGTTTGATGGTTGTATTGGGACAACCCAAAACTGCATCCGAATATATTCAAGCTACCAGCCGTGTGGGACGAGATGAAAACAAACCGGGTTTGGTTGTAACATTACTCAACATTCATCGACCCCGCGATCGCTCGCATTACGAACGCTTTCAAACCTGGCACGCTGCATTTTACCGCGATGTGGAAGCTACCAGCGTTACCCCATTTTCTCCTCGTGCTGTAGACAGAGGAATTGCTGGTATTACCGTTGCCTTAGCTAGGTTAGGAAATCAACAGATGACGGCACCAATAAGGGCAGCCGATATTGCCCAATATCGTCAGCAATTAGATATTGTTGCCGATATTATCGCCCAACGAGCCGAAATGCATGACGCAGAATTAGATGCGATCGCAGCCCAAAACCTCCGCAGTCAAATTAGAAGTCGCGTCATCGACCTTTTAAATGCTTGGGAATCAATTGCCACCGAAAAAGGACAACTACAATACCAACAGGAAGTAGGTTCCGCTCCCCCGTTGCTTTACAACTTTCTCGACCCAGAATTAAAAAATCAAAAACCCGAAGCCCAAAAATTCAAAGCTCAACGCAGCTTGCGAGATGTCGAACCAGTAGTCAATCTTTGGGTAGTTAATCCTAATAATATCGAGGAAGAGGAATAATGGCACAGAAGAAACAACCTTCCGGAGAAATCCGCAGTTCGCAAGTTTTATCTACCTTCGGTCCCGGTTCAATGGTAGATTTACCGAATTATTCTGTATTAATTAGCGGTTTAAATCACTGGCAGGGATACCGCAACCAACCAATTTACGAAGACCGTCTTGCTGCCAGAGTATCCCAGCTTTTGGGTGTTGCCAGAATTGATATGTATGCACCACCTGCCGCAGAACAAGACCCCGCAGCACCGCGCACTGGTATCAAAGCCTTTACATTTCCGACTTGGTTCGTCGCCCAAATTGCCGATGAGAAGTGGATATCTGCTAACAGTAAAGAGTATCAAACAAGACCGATGATACCTTGGGTACGTTTAGTACAAGGTAAATATTTAAGTCAACTGAGGAAAAAACATTCCGTTGTTCCAGTACGTTTCGTCCAAGCTTGTTTAAACGGTCATATAAGTGACATTGACTGGTATCTTTTCGCAAATCCCGATTGCCGTAGTAATTGTCCCGCTCAATTGTGGTTAGATGAAGGAGGAACCGGAAACGACTTCGCCGATATTTTTGTTAGGTGCGAGCAATGCAAAAAACGTCGTCCTCTTTCCGATGCTACCATTCCTGGAATTCTTGGTTTTTGTAAGGGAGAGCGTCCTTGGTTAGGACAAGCTGCTTCAGAAATTTGTACCGTTATTGATGGTAAAGGGCGCGAGAAGAATCGCTTACTGGTTCGCTCTGCAAGTAACGCATATTTTGCTCAAGCATTGAGCGTTATTTCAATTCCCGATTCCGACCAAAAACTCAAAGATGCCGTAAGCTTAGTCTACGAAGACTTTTTACAATATTGCCAAGATGCCTCGGAAATAGGTAAAGAACGTCGCAAGCATAAAGTAGCAAATGCATTAGAAGGATTTAGCGATCAAGTTGTTTGGGCAGAAGTGCAACGACGTTTGCAAGGAGAAACATCCCAGATCAAAAGTATCAAACAAGTAGAAATCGAAGCTTTATTATCAAGTCCCACAGAAATCGGTGAAGATGTTCCCGAAGGTGATTTTTACGCTCGCGTTCGTAAACTTGATAACTTAACACCAAGTCTTAGCTCGCGTATTGAAAGAATAGTACTCGTACATAGACTGCGCGAAGTTATCGCTCAAATTGGTTTCACCAGATTTGAAGCAGAAATGCCAGATATTGATGGCGAATTATCCTTAGAAGTACGTCGCGCTACATTAGACATCGAATCGAACTGGGTACCTGCCATAGAAAATAAAGGGGAAGGAGTTTTTATTGCTTTTCAAAAGTCAGCCATTGATAGTTGGAGACAACAGGAATCTGTAAAAAATCGGGGAATTGAATTACTCAACGGCTTTAAACAATGGTGTCAGCGTCGGGGAGTTACAGAAGATAACGCCAAATTTCCGGGTTTACCTTACATAATGCTGCATTCACTTTCCCATCTCCTCATTACAACGGTTTCCCTAGAATGTGGTTATGCAGCAAGTTCTATTCGCGAACGCATATATGCAGGTGATTCCGGCTACGGTATTTTACTCTATACCGGAACTTCAGGTTCCGAAGGTACTTTAGGGGGATTAGTAGAAGTAGGAAAGCGCATCGAACACCATTTAGCAGCAGCCATCGAATTCGGACGTTTATGTTCAAATGACCCAGTTTGCGCCCAACACAAACCCGATGATACACAAGAAGAACGCTTTCTGCACGGTTCAGCTTGTCACGGTTGCTTGTTGATAGCCGAAACATCCTGCGAACGTCGTAACGAATTCCTAGATAGAGCCTTAGTTGTGAATACAGTTGAAGCCGCAGACGCAGCGTTTTTTCCTGATGAGCTTGATTAGTATGTATTTATGCGTTCAAAATAGTCAGAAAATAGGATTAAAGGCATTATTGAGAAGAGCAAATTTTGTCACAGAGTGTGCGATCGCTTTCACTAACATTAGGGTTTGTTTTGAGATAATTCCTAATCCAATTACAACTTTTTTGTAGTAAATTATTTAATTTAGCATCAAGGTTTAAAGTTAAGTCTTCGGGGTCAATACGCCATAGTCTAACTGTTTTATCATCACTAGAAGAAACTATTATCTTACAATCAGAGCTAAAACTTACCCCTAAAATCCGATTAGTGTGTCCTTCAAAAGTTCTCAAGAGAATGCCATCTAGATTCCATAGCTTAACTGTTTTATCATCACTCGCGGAAGCAATCATTTGACCATTAGGGCTAAAACGTATCCCATCGAGTTCGCACCAAACTGCCTTGAAATTGATTTCGATATGCTTTGGGATGCTAACAACCAACAACACCATCATTCCTCCTCATCCAACCCAACTAAAGCCGAATTTTGGTTCTCAGCCCAGATTGTCAGCACTTTAGCACGGGATTCTACTTTACAATCATCTGTGGGACATTTAGTAAATGCATCGCGTGCGAGTCGCCAATTGTCTAATTTTGCATAAGCTTCGACAATGGAAGTTAAAACCCTGGCTTTGAAATTTGAATCTTGAATTTGGTTGGCAACTTCGAGTACTTTTTCCAGCAGTGGGATGGCTTTATCAGAAGAGTTCAATTTTGCAACAGCTTCAGTAATGGAAGTTAAAGCCGGGGCTTTGTCAATCAAACCTTGAATTTGGTTGGCAGCTTTGAGTGCTTTTTCCAGCACTGAAATGGTTTTTTCAGAAGAGTTCAATTTTGCATAAACTTCGGCGATGGAAGTTAAAATCTCGGCTTTGGAGGATGAATCTTGAATTTGGTTGGCAGCTTTGAGTGCTTTTTCCAGCACTGAGATGGTTTTTTCAGAAGAGTTCAATTTTGCATAAGCTTGGGCGATGGAAGTTAAAATCTCGGCTTTGGAGGATGAATATTGAATTTGGTTGGCAGCTTTGAGTGCTTTTTCCAGTATTGGGATGGCTTTGCCAGAAGAATTCAATTTTGCATAAACTTCGGCGATGGAAGTTAAAATCTCGGCTTTGGAGGATGAATCTTGAATTTGGTTGGCAACTTCGAGTAATTTTTCGAGCAGTGGGATGGCTTCATCGGAAGAGTTCAATTTTGCATAAACTTCGGCGATGGAAGTTAAAATCTCGGCTTTGGAGGATGAATCTTGAATTTGGTTGGCAACTTCGAGTAATTTTTCGAGCAGTGGGATGGCTTCATCGGAAGAGTTCAATTTTGCATAAACTTCGGCGATGGAAGTTAAAATCTCGGCTTTGGAGGATGAATCTTGAATTTGGTTGGCAGCTTCGAGTACTTTTTCCAGTATTGGGATGTCTTTTTTAGAAGAGTTCAATTTTACAACAGCTTCGGCAATGGAAGTTAAAGCCTGGGGTTTGTCAAATGAATCTTGAATTTGGTTGGCAGCTTCGAGTACTTTTTCCAGTAGTGAGATGGCTTTTTCAGAAGAATTCAATTTTGCAACAGCTTCGGCGATGGAAGCTAAAGCCGGGGCTTTGTCATATTCTTGAATTGGGTTGTTGGCCTCTGAATCTTGAATTTGGTTGGCAGTTTCGAGTGCTTTTTCCAGTATTGGGATGGCTTTTTCAGAAGAATTCAATTTTGCAACAGCTTCGGCGATAGAAATTAAAGCCTGGGGTTTGTAATATGATTCTCGAATTTGGTTGGCAGCTTTGAGTACTTTTTCCAGTAGTGAGATGGCTTTTTCAGAAGAGTTCAATTTTGCAACAGCTTCGGCGATGGAAGTTAAAGCCGAGGCTTTAGCATTTGAATATTGAATTTGAATTTGGTTGGTAGTTTTGAGTGCTTTTTCCAGCAGTGAGATGGCTTTTTCAGAAGAGTTAAATTTTGCATAAACTCCGGCGATAGAACTTAAAGCCAAGGCTTTAGGGTATAATTCTTGAATTTGGTTGGTAGCTTCGATTGCTTTTTCAAGAAGTGTGATGGCTTTATCTGGCTGCTTCAACTTGATATAAATTCCACCAATCTTGCTTAAAGCCCTCGCTTTATAACCTGAATCCAGAATTTCATTATCAATTATCTTCAACGCTAACTGTAAATTATCATCCTTAACAAACGCTATTGCAGCTTTCTCAACATACTCATAAGAAACCCGCTTACTCAAACTTTCCAACTCCCACCTAACCTGCTGAATTTGTCCCC
>CAYMZW010000006.1:0-40442 GCA_964395005.1 uncultured Rivularia sp. | reverse complement strand
ATCTTCTTAACTTTTCGTTACATAGCTATATTTTTTTTCGCCGACTTACTTAATCCGAACAAAGCTGCAACTAAAGTTCGCGTTCTTAGATTACGGAAATAGCGGGTTGATGGTAATTTCATGTTTGTAATTATTAATATTTGGTCGCTCTTTCTCTAATCAAGCTTATGCTATAACGACTTAAGTAAGGCGAATCAAGTTTCAATTGGTGAAATAAAACTTAGTCTTCAGGTTATTTGACTAACTTGAGTATTCATTAATTTATTATTAATAGAAATAGAAAATTGACCAGTAGCAAATATGCTTAATACACCGATGCTGGCAATCAAAATAAGAATTTGAATTCGCGGAGTATACTCGCGTAAAACAATATTTTTCGCAGATTGACGTAATTGTCTATCTGAGAGTTTATCAACAGATAAATTACCTAAATTTAATTTGACCAGTCTTGCCAATCTTCCCGAGTTTTTCAGCTTCTCTAATTCCTGTACGCTATTAACATGGTAACTACCAATGAAAATTTGTGGAATCGCTGTTGTATAACTGAAATAAATTGATGCATCTGCATTACGTCGATTTGCTTTGGTATCAATTTCTTGATAGTTAATATCAGCTTGCTCTAAAATAGCTTTTGCTTTATCGCAATTTTTACAATCTGGTTTTGTAAATAAAGTAACTTTAGATGTCATCTGTTTGTTTCCTTTTTTATTTAATGATAAGAACTACCCGGCGAAATTTTATAAAAATAGGTAACAGCTATAATTGCAGATAGTAACAAGACTTACGCAACAGCATATTGTCATTGCGACCGAAACGAAGTGCAGGGAAGCAATCCCAACATTTTGGCGATTACGTCGCTATCGCTCGTAATGACGCAATCACGTAGATTTTGCGTAAGTCCTAAGTAAGAAATAATCTGTTCAAGTTTCAATTCTTTACATATCATATTTAAAGATAAATTATGACAGATAATTTAACATACCAATTATTGAATAAATTGAAGAAGCGGTCGTAATTTTTTGCTTTTTTGTAAAAAAAGAGAAAGAGTAAAAATGAATTTAATATTTATTGTTTACCCTTTATCGTGATTCTGCAATAAGTTTAAAAGCAAATATTTGACTTAACTACTAACGAAAATATCTTTTACAATTCAAAGCCATAAGACAATTTCCTTTGAGTGAATATTGATAGAAATAAATATGTGTGAGTAGTGAAAAACTAAAATCATTAAAAGCAGTTTTTCACTACTACTTTTGAGATATCAAACAGCCACAGCCACTGGTAAAAACGACTTTGCATTCTTCCATTGTTTTAGTTGCTTCTTAAAAGTTTTTACATCAAGAGCATCAATATCAAATGCAACGTAAGCATCCGGACGTACCAAGAGAATCCGACCAGTTTCTGCACCAAGCTTTGTTTCAAAATCGCCGCGATAATCTACTAAGGTGCTGGCTTTAAAGTCATGTCGCTGCGGTAAACCGTTATTAAAGATTAGGTGCGCTCTTAACATATCATCGCTGCTTTCAAGAATCTGCTCTATCTGTTTGCGTTTGGATTGAGCTTGATTTGGATTGATGAACAGAATTAAGGTATATCCAGGAAAGCGTAAAAGTTCGTAAAGTCTTACCCGCTCGTGTTTAGCGCTCATAATTTCTATGTCTGGTATGCGCTTTCCTCCGAGTTTACCTTCTCCTGTTTCGTAACTAACTCCTAAACCCGATAAATTTTGAGCAAGTTTTCGCTGTACGAAAGGTAAGGGAATAAAGATACGAAATATTAATTCCCGCATTTGTCTTAGCAAACGTTGGCGTAAGAGTAAACTACGTAACAGTAAGTCACTTGTACGCAAAATGCGTTTACCAATTTGATAGCGTTCTCTATCGTAACTATTGAGAAGGCTTTGGGGTAATTCACCTTTAACTGCAAAAGCTAACTTCCAACCGAGATTAAAGGCATCTTGGATACCCGTATTCATTCCCTGACCACCAGCAGGGCTGTGGGTATGGGCTGCATCGCCAGCAATAAATACTCTTCCTATCTGATATCTGGGTGCTAGACGTAATTGTGAACCCCACCGAGATAACCATTTTGGTTGACTCAAATAAACTGGTTTTTCCAGGATAGCGCTAATAGATTCTTGGAGTTCTTCAAGCTTAAGTGTACGCTTGTTCCGTTGATTTTGATATTTGCGGTCGATAGTGACAATACGGTGCGAACCGTCATCAAAAGGTACGATAAAAGCTAAACCTCTGTCGTTAGAATGTTGTTCTGTTCCACATAAAGCGTGATGCCCTTGCATATGAACGTCACCTAGGAATGCAGTCCAAGAATAAGGAGAGCCTTCAAAAGGTAAACCAAGTTCTTCTCTTACGGTACTGCGGGAGCCATCTGCACCTACAAGATATTTGGCTTCAATCTCAGCTTGAGAGCAATCCTGATATTCGACAGTGGCGCAAACACCTGTTTCAGTTTCCTGAAAATGAGTCAGGCTGCTATTCCGTTCGACTTCTACACCAAATTGATTGAGACGATACTCTAAAATTGCTTCGGTTTCAGCCTGCGGCAAAATCAAAATATAAGGGAACCGCGTGTCAAGCCCGTACATGTTAGCTCGGAGCGGGTTTTGTGCATCTGTACCTAGGTCAATTCCGGGAGATGTATAACCGCGTTGAATTAACTCTTCAGCAACACCCAAGATATCTAAAAATTCCAAGGTACGAGGGTGTACTACTAAAGCTTTACTGCGGGTAGATGGGCGGTTTCGTTGTTCTATGATTCGTACTTTGATGTTACGTCGTGCAAGTTCGATAGCAACAGTTAAACCTGTAGGGCCAGCACCGATAACTAGAACATCTGTTTTTTGTGTCATTAGAAATTTCCTTTTTCAATTCAAAATTTTATTACTCCTTATCTCTTTTCATTGATTTGCAGATAATGATTCAGTTGAAATTACAGATTTTTCTTCAACTGAATTGAAAATTAGTCTTAGTAAAAGCGGTGCTATAAAAGTCGTGACGATAACCATTAAGACAACAGCTGCGCTCAAGGCATCCGGTAGAATATCTAAAGCTGTACCGATACCCACAAAAACAAGACCAACTTCTCCACGAGGAACCATCCCCATACCAATTGCTAGACGATTAATATCCTTTGAGTTCCCACTCATATAACCAGCGATGACTTTACCGAGGATAGCTACTAGAATCAGAAAAGCCGCAATAATAAGTCCTTCTCGGCTTTGGGGATTGGCAGGGTTGAGAACTGTTAAATCCGTTTTTGCGCCTACTACCACGAAGAAGATAGGTGAAAGAATATTGGCAATGGGTTGAAATTGCTCTATGATTTCATGTTTTTTGTCAGTTCCAGCGAGAATTATACCTGCTACAAAAGCTCCTAAAATAGCTTCTAGATCAATAGTATTGGCAATCCCAGCCCATAACAGTGCAAACAATATAGCCACTACTAACAGCCCGTTGTCACTTTTCATTCTGCTGGTAACAGCGACAAAGGCATTACCTAGTTGATTTCTAAATAAAAATACTCCACCAACAAACAAGGTTGTACTAAGCAACAGGTATGCTAAGTCATTTACATTAACCGTACCAATTTGCACCAAACTAACCACAACTGCAAGTATCAAAATCCCTAATAAATCATCAATAATTGCAGCCCCAATAATGATTTGTCCTTCCTTTGATTGCAATTGATTAAGTTCTTGTAAAACTTTAGCCGTAATTCCAATACTGGTAGCAGTAAGAGCCGCACCAGCGAAAATAGCAGGAACGAATGGAGTACCAAATAAGTAAATCAGGCCTAAAGTCCCCAAAGCGAAGGGAAGCACTACTCCCGTAACAGCAACAGCTACTGCTTGATTACCAACACCTACCAACTCTTCAAAATCCGATTCCAATCCAATCAAAAATAACAAAGCTATAGCACCAAGATTTGCAGCACCTTCAGAGACTGCTATCAGTTGGTTCTTGTAAGCGGCTGTTGCAACTACTGCATCCGAGTTGGTTGACCATTCAATTAACTTGATAATATTGGGGTTGATTGTATGGCCACTTGTTTCTGTAAATACTAAAATATTTAGGACAGAAACACCGAGAACTATACCACATACTAATTGTCCAAGTACTGGAGGAAGCTTGAGCCAAGCACAAATTTCTTCCCAAATCTTACTTATGAAAAAAATTAGCGTTGTAGATATTAGCAACGCTCCAATAATAGCTGATTCATTAGTTGTAGAATCGCTTATTTCAGCAATTATTTGAGGTTGTAGCTGCAATTGCAATTGTGGTAGAAACAATGTCAGAATATTCATCATCGAGCCTTATTTCAAAAGGTTTATCAGTTCAAGGTGATTGATTTAAGAGGATGTTTTTAAAGTCTAATTCTATACTCTACCTGGCGACTGTAAGTCACGGCTATACAAGCAAAACCCACCTGCGTGGGTTAAAAATCGACTAGTCCACCTGCGTGGACTTTGCCCGTGTAGTAGCGGTTTTAACCGCCGGTTACTTTTAAAACATCCTCTAAACTCTATTCATTTTTTTGAGATTGTAGTAAATAAGGAGATAATTTAGCTACTCATTTACTGTTTTATTGAAAACCAGGAATGGCCGTAACTGGCACATTTTCCCTGCAAGGTGCTTGTACACTGATTCCCAGATGAACGTAATAACAAGACGGTGAGTGTACAGCACCATCCGATTCTTGTGACAATAATGACGCTATCGCCTCACGCTCCGCTAACGTAAGTCCTGAAAACCTTTGATTGAGAGAAAATACCATTTTGAGAATCACACCGGAATCGAGCAATATTCACGCTCCGAATTCTGAGTCTATATATACTTATTTCTCAGAAAAGTGAATAAAAGATAATGAGACTTGCTTTTTCGATTACTTGCACAAAATTTGAAACTACAGAAAAAGCTTCAAATTTTTTAGTAAGAATCATTTCTCTATATTCATTAAAACGTTTGTTTGAATTTTTTGCAAGTGCTATTGATGAAAAAATCATGTTTACTTTTGATGATATCTATAGGAAAGCTGGATTTTACGTTGGTAATCCACCAAGCTAGCAGAAGCTTTTATGGGTGAATCCTATGTAGTGAACTACTAGAACACATCTTCTTCCGGATGTCGATAGCTGTAACGTCGATATTGCCGATAATTCAGTTTCCAACAGTATTCTATAAATGCACTACCATTCTCTTCAAGGTAATGAGGTTCGATAAAGTTGCGGTATCGTTTAACAAATTGCTGATAATCAATCTCCCAGCAATGCTCTAAAAGTTTATTGTTTAAGCATTTTTCAAGGTGATTAATGCTGTAAATCTGCCAATAACGCTGAGGGTTAATTATTGCGGGTTTGTTTTCATCAAAGAGAATTTGATTTAGATATCGCAAAAATGGGAAATTCATTTCAATAAACCTCCTAAATATATAATATCTGCGGGGGTAGCTAATGGAACATGGAACACCGCTATATTTTTAAAATTACAATCTTGAGGGAACCAAAAGCTTGCATTTTCTTGCTAAAACTGATCTATTCTTGCTTAAAGAGGCAAAAATATTTATGTCACCCTCTAAGATTATTAAAAAATTGTAGGTTAGGTTGAGGAATGTTGATCGAAGGTGTGCCGAAGTCGCAATCCATCCTACGTTATAGGTCATTTTTTCGGAAAGAGATTAGTTCCGCTCAATCAATCAGTTTCGCAATTTGACAAAACTCCTTATATTGTAGTTAATCAAAATGCAAATTTAATTTCTTTCGACCGTGCTTTTGTTGCGAATCCAGATTTACCCAGACGATTAGAAGAAAATGTACCTTTAAATCCTTTAGATGTTGGTACTATCTTTGGTGGTAATGAAAAAGGTTATATTGATTATCCGTTTTTAGAATAATAATTGGCGATATGTAATTGGTAGTTGGTAATTGATAATTGATAATTGATAATTAAAATAATGGCTTTACTGAATCGCAATATTAAATTATAATTTCACATTGCCAGAGACGTAACACTTTTACGTCTCTACACGGGTTTTATGTTTTTACAAAATGTATACAAGTATATAAATATAACTCATAGTTTAATTCAGCATTGACATCAAAATGATTGCTAAAATAACTATAATAAAACTAAAATAATCAACTCACTACTCACCAATTATCCATTACCAATTATCCAATCTAAATTTTTTAGGAGTCACACCAGTATGTTTTTTAAAAGTTCTTCCCAAATGACTTTGATTGGAAAAACCGCATTCAAGGGCAACTTCTGCTATCGGTAAATTTTGCTGTTTCAAAATTATTTTTGCCATTTCCACTCGCTGCTGCATTACATAGTTATGAGGAGTTACACCAACGGATTTTTTAAATTCGCGAGAAAAGTGAAATGGACTCAAGTTTAAATAATCTGCCATTTTGTTGACGCTGATTTCCGAGGAAATATTATCGTTGATTAATTCCAAGATATATTTTAATTGCGATGATGAAAGTCCGTCTGCTGATTCTTTGATTTGGGGTTTTCTGGTAGCATATTTATGTAAAAGATGAACTGCTAAACTGTGAAATAAAGATTCCGCATACAAATTACAACCTTTGTACTCGGTTTCCAGTTCTTGCTTGAGCGCTAATGCCGTACCATAGATAAAAGCATCGGGTTTTGCAAAAGTGGGTATTAATTCGATATTATCTTTGACATTTTCTCTAGCAATAGAAACAAGACAACTTGGTTCAATATTAAACATAATACCTTCACTATCTTGTCTCATCATATGCCAATGATTAACCCCGGCAGGCACAACCGCAATGTCTCCAATTTGTGGATTTTCTACCTGCAATTTTCCATCTAATCTTCTTTCCGATTTTTTCTCAGGCTTGAGGTGAACTATAACCGTATGCTGTATTGATTTATGTTCGAGAGCTTCACAAGCTACACTACCAAGATGAAGTATACTTAGTTCGCTTATACCAGTTGGATATCTATTAAATTTTGTCAAACTTATACCACAAGCTTCAGTAAGCTTTAAGATATCGGCATCTAAATTAGTATTAATCTTTAATGAGCTATTTTCAATCATTGTAAAATTTATGTAGTTGTTTTGTTTAATAGTTAATACGATTCACTTTGAAAACATCTAAAGGGTTTACTAATCTTATTGCAGTTTGCTGTGTCATTAGTTTTAAAATGATTAATTGTCCGCTACTAATTTTTACTTTTTACTTTTTACCTCTTGCGTTTGCCATGCTTACCTTTCACCTTGATAAACCTTCGGTGTAACTCCTGTAATCTTACGAAACTGTCTGATAAAATAACTTGGATTCTTATAACCGCAAGCTGCTGAAATTTTATTGATAGTTAATTGCTCTTGCATCAATAATAGTTTAGCTTTCTCAACCCGACAATTATTAACATAACGATTCGGGGAAATTCCTACCGACTCTTTAAACATCCGCGAAAAATGAAACTGACTCAAACCTGCAACTTCAGCCATTTGTGTCAAACTTATTTCCTCGGTAAGATGAGCTTGAACATAGTCGATAACTTTGTTTAGCTTGCGTTTGCCCAATCTTCCTACTGGTTCATATGTAGCGGAAGTAACGCTATAGTTACGCAATAACTTTGCTACTAAAGCGTTAGTTAGAGAATCCCGATACAGTTTTCCCCCGCTTCCTCCCGATTCTAATTCTTCTTTAAAAGCTAAGGCAATATTGGTAATTAATCCGTCTGATTGTCCTTTAGCGCGAATAAGCTCTACTTTTTGTTCCTTAACTGCTTCTGGCGCAATTTTACTAATTAAATCTGGTTCCAAAGCCATAATTATTGCTTCCCCTTCCTCCTGCCAGCGAGCAGCATGGGAAGCACCATCTGGGATAATAAATAAATCTCCCGGTTTCATCAAACAATTACGCCATTTGTCAGTTTCTTGATATTCTACTAATAATGGCGCACTCAAACGAACGCAAATTAAATCGCCGATGCTAGTCATTTGTGGGGTTTCCGAAGCCGGTAAATATTGCTGTTCAACTCTTAAATCTTGCCAGTGTTCGGCTTTACTCGATAAAGTTACTGTTGCATCAGGACAAACCTGTTGTCTAATCTTGCCGCTACGGCTATCTAGTACTGATATATGACTTTGGTACATTGTGTATTGTTGATTGTGTAGTTGTTGGGTGAAAGTGGTTAGTTGATGATCCACACCCTCTGGGTGAAAGTTGTTCGCTGTTTGTTGACATAAACAGCCGTACTGCAACCCAATCTAAATACGGCTCAAATGCATGAGATTATCTCTATTGATAGTTAGTGAATAGCGATAATCTAAAAATATTTCTTTTTCTTGCTCTTTTAGGCATCATGTTGTTATCGACAGCTAAAAATCTACCACTGGTGAATTTTGTGGTCTGAATAATGAGTATTGAATATATATTATGTAACTACATCTTCAATAGATAGTACTTTCTTGCTGTTTTTGGTACTTTCTTGCTGAATTACGGTTAAGAAATGTTAGCCAGAGAAAATGTCAACTCGGCAAAATTAGTGCGGTCAACCACTAGGTAATGTTTCAAGTATGTGGATTTAACTGAAAATTTTTAGATTCAACTCTAGCAAGAATTTATTAAAAACAGCAAGAATAGAAGAGAAGTAATTATTTTTTATATCATATGATTATGCCTGTAACGAAAATGGATAATTGGTATTGCTAACTAAAAGCCTGTTTGCAGCACACGAAAAGATTGGGCTAATAGAACACAAGTAAATCATATTTGTTTAAATAGAATCAATCACCAATTTTTCTATTTAAGAGGATGTTTCAAAAGTCGGATTTAATACCTTACCTGGCGACTGTAAGTCGCGGCTACACTAGCAAAACCCACCTATGTCCTATCGGACACGCTGCGCTAACGTGGGTTAAAATGACTCAGTCCACGGAGGTGGACTTTGCCTGTGTAGTAGCGGTTTTAACCGCCTGATACTTTTAAAACATCCTCTAAGGTAGCTCAACATTTTCCAAATATTTTTTCAATTTTTAGAGGAGATTAAAATATGGAATGAAGCTCTTTACTTCCACTTACGGATTTTGATCCGGAATTTCCGGCTAATCAAGTTTTTGGCTTGATTTGACCCATCACTAACACACACTTTACAAGCTTCTTGCAGTAAGAGAAAGGGCTAAAAGTTGACGTTGAGGTTATTTTTTGCTCTTTCCCTTTTCTTACATAGAGAACAAAACAAAAGTTTTAGCCATTAACTAATGTCAAATGAATAGATCGGGTAGATGCGTAGTAGCTTAAATCTTGATAATTGTTAATTGTTAATTGTTAATTGTTAATTGATATATGCTTTCACAAATAGTTCGTCCGATGGTCAACACTCAAATTAACCTGTTGGCTAAAAGCAAAAGCACGCGCTCAACTTTAATCAAAACCATAGCTAAATGGCTAAGTTTTTTAGGAGTAGAAGCCACAGTTAATCAAATTGACGCGCTAGGAGACAAAATTGAAGTATCGATTACTGTAGGCAAGCCTGACACAAGTGAAAATAGCGATTGGCAAAAAATATTACAAAATCTCAATCGCAGCACATCGCAAACAGAAGAATTAGTTAACGATAGTGTCTCAATTCCACCCGAACAAGAAACAAAGTATCAACGCATACTTGCTTATGCTGTACAAAGAAGTCATTCAGAAAGCTCTGTTAATTGGGATAAAATTTACCCTCAATTACAAAGATTAGGCTTAGAAGAATCAACACTTTTAGGAATAAAATCAGCTTTAAAAGTACCTCAATATATTGACACACTAGTTAAAGATTTGGATGCTGATGTCGCAGCATTAGCACTTTCTCAAACAGTTAGTATTGCTTTACTTGACCGTCAAATTAATCCTCAAGAATATCAAACTCTACAAACTTTAGTAGAAACAATAGCTGACAACTGTCATTGAAGTCAAAAGTGATAACTAATAGTTACTCAATTATCTAAAAGAATTAATTACTAATAGCAATTTAATTTATATGAATGACTCTCTCAAGCCAATAGTAATTGCAGGTGGTGGTTTTACGGGATTATTCACTGCTTTACATCTGAGCAATCAAAAATGTTCGCGACCAATAATTTTAATAGACTGTAAGTGGCGATTTCTATTTCAGCCTCTACTTTATGAAATACTAACTGGCGAAATGAATCTTGATGTGGCATCACCTCGTTATGATGAACTGCTGGCTGGGAGTGATGTTATGTTTATTCACGACAGCATTTCACACATAAACTTAAAGCAGCGGAAAGTTAGTTTAGATTCTGGTCTTTGCTATAACTACGAATATTTAGTTTTATCATTAGGACGTGCTATAGGATATTTTAATATTCCTGGAGCTAGAGAAAATACCTTTACTTTTCGCACCGGAGAAGATGTGTTGAGATTGGGACAGCATTTAAGAACATGTTTGCAAAGAGCAACCCAGGAAAAAGACCCATTAGAAAAAAAGAAATTATTAACGGTAGCTATCATCGGTACTGGTTCTGTGGGAGTAGAGTTAGCTGCTACTCTGGCTGACTTATTACCTGTTTGGTATGAAGCTTTACAAGGTGATGCTCAAGAATTACAAATTGAAATTATTCAAAGAGGTGAAGAAATTCTCAAAGGAGATACAAACGAACTATTGCATCCGGTAACTGAAACTTCTCTACAGCAAAGAACAGCATCTATTAAAATGATTCCCAACGCTAACATTAGTGCAGTAGGGAAAGACTGGGTTAAGTACGAACGAATTGGAAACACGGAAAACTTAGAAGCAGCTACCATTGTTTGGACGGCTGAAACTGTTGCTCATCCATTAATAAGACAGCTTGCAATCAGCGAAAAATATCGCGATCGCAAAGGCAAGATAATTATAAATAATTACTTTGAGCTACCAGAATATCCTGAAGTGTTTGCAGGGGGAGACTGTGCAGTAAAGACTGAAAATCCTCAACCAGCATTAACACAGGTTGCTAATCAAAAAGCCGAAGCCATTGCTACTAATGTTAAAGCCTTATGTGAAGGTAAAGAACTTTCACCAGTTAAAGTTTCTTTGCGAGATACTTCACTTATTCAAGAGTTCTTTCACAATTATTAACCAAGTTTTACTATTTTGCTGAAGATATGAAAAAATAGGAAATTAAACTCAAAAAATCAGAGAATGAAGTCTTCTGAACCTCTTATAAGTTTTTAAAAGCTATTCAGATAAGTCTTTGGTATTTTACATACAATTTGACTAAACTTTGCCGTAAATTTACTGATATTAGAAAATCCGACTTTATAGATCCCTCAAGGAGTTATATCGCCGGTAATTCAGTTTCGGGCAATATTCTATAAATGCGCTACCGTTTTCTTCCAGGTAATGAGGTTCGATAAAGCTACGATATCGTTTGACAAATCGCTGATACTCTATTCCCCAGCAATGCTCTAAATAACTATAGGGTATGGGAAATTTATACTTTAACTACTTCCTATTCCCTCTTCATAATTAACGTAATGCCGTCTTATGTAACAGAGCGTTGTAAATTTGCGAAAGCGCGGTTGTAATCCAAGATTGCCCTGATTCTATTACCCTCAGCGGTGGTAAGAGCATTTTCAGCATCTATTACTTCTAGTTGAGTTCCGACACCAGCTTGAAATCGCAAACGAGCTAATCGCAAAGATTCTCTAGCTTGTTCTAGAGCAGCATTAGAAGTTTGGACGTTTTCTAAATTGGATTGCAAACCAGAATAAGCTTGCTCCACCTGAAAACGAATCTGATTGCGAGTGTCAGCGAACTGAGTTTCAGCTATTTTGATGTTGGCTTTTGCTTGTGCAGCTTGAGCTTTAGCTCTACCGCCATCGAATAAATTTAAGTTTGCTTGAACTGCTACGCTGTAGCCATCGGTAAGGCTGACGCTATCATCGAACTGGTCTAGTAGACTATAGCTAGCAACTAAAGAAATTTGAGGTTTGAGTGCAGAAAGCGCTAAGCGTCTGTCGAGTAAATTAATATTGCGCTGGGCTAACTGTTGTTGCAGTTCCGAACGGTTTTGATAAGCCTGGATAATACTACTTTCTAAGCTTAATTTCCATAGCCCTGCTAATTTAACAGGATCGGCAGCAGCTATATCTATAGTTTGAGGTAAACTCAAGCGAGTTACCAAGCGACGACGAGCAACTTCTTGAGATGCAACTGCATTGGTTAACTGCTGTTGAGCATTTGCAAGATTTACCTGAGTTCGTAATACATCAAATTGAGTTCCAACTCCAGCGCGTTCCAAAGCTTGAGCATCTCTTAAGCTCGCTCTGGCATTGACTACAGCAGCCTGAGCAATCCTGACTTCTTCCGAAGCTTGCTGCAAGTCAAAGTATTCTGTAGAAACATTCAAACGAACTTCTTCTTCTAAAGCTTCCACAGCCAATTCCTGAACGCGCAAACGTTCTTCAGCTTGTCCGATTTGAGCATTTCGTCTGCCTCCGGTATAAAGGTCGTAATTGAGTTGCAGACTACCGTTAAAAGCTGTAGTTGCTTCGTCAGAACCAACGTTTGTACTTTCTACTGTGAGTTGATTTTGAGCGGATTGTTGTCTGCCAATTTCAGCACTCAAACCGGCATTTGGTAACAATGATGCTTGAGCTTCTTTTACAGCAGCTTGAGCGCGTTCTAATTCCAACAATCCCACCTGTAACTCGCGATTATTACGCCGCGCTAATTGCAAAGCTTGCTCTAAAGTTATAGCTTGAATTGCCTTAATCTGAACTTCTTCTGGTTTTGTCGGATATTGGAGTGGGTTTGGGTTAGCTCTCAGAGAATCTAGCACTGATTTTGAGCTATTTGGAGTTAATTGTTTTTCAACACGATGGGGGGGAATTGGTTCTGAGGGAACGCTCAACTGAAAACGAACCGTACTCTCTTCCGATGTTGGAATTGAATAATTAGGTATTGTTTGCATTTGACTTAAGCTGGCACTATCGGCATTCGCAGATTGAGTGTTTAATGCTGCCACCGTGGCAATGAATAAAAAACTAAAACATATTTTTTGCGTTTTCACCAATTTTCCTTATACCAAATTACTATTTGTATCTTCACGGAAGCGAAAATAAGAAAGCGAAACGGGGCTGCTAAGACATCTGTTGTACATAAGATAAAGGATTATCCAAATTAAATCAATCGTTTGAATGATATATTTGTTTACTTATTAAACAAATATATATTATGTTACTTTTTAATAAGTAAATATTATCAAGCTTCTTTTTTAGCCGATAGGGTTCGAGCGTGAACACCGAGAGCTTTTGAAAGATGCGTAATACTTTTGTTTTTTTCGATAATTACAAAGTCAATTCCATATCTAACTAGCTGACAAGCTAAAGAAAGTCCGGTTGGACCAGCACCGATAATAATTACGTCAGTTTTCATTTTTATTTTCCCTGGTTTGTTTGATTCTGTAGTTACTGTTCAAATAACAGTTTTTTTTAAATTAATTAACTTTTTACCGATTGCAATTTATGAAAAATTAAAAAATAATAATTAATGCGATACCTCCATTGACTCTGGTAGAGGAGCTAACTTTCCATCTTCCATATAAACAATTCGGTCGGCAATATCTAAAATGCGGTTATCATGAGTTACCATCAGAATCGTACAACCTTGTTCTTTTGCTAATTTCTGCATAATATTTACCACATCACGTCCGGTTTTCTTGTCGAGTGCAGCAGTAGGTTCATCAGCTAAAACAATCTTTGGTTCACTAACAAGAGCGCGTGCTATAGCTACCCTTTGTTTTTGTCCACCAGATAAATCATCGGGATAATAATTAATTCGGTTTCCTAGCCCAACTATTTCCAACATTTCTACTGACTTTTTATGCATTTCTTGAGTAGAAATATGTGGATGCATTTCCAAACCCATTCTGACATTTTGAAGTGCGGTTAAACTTTCGTGTAAATTATGCGCTTGGAAAATATAGCCATGTTTACGTCTAGCGACTGTGAGTTGTTTTGCAGAAGCACCACATAATTCTTTTCCTAATACTTTGACACTACCTTCTTGAGCCGAACGCAAACCACCGCAAATTGTTAGAAGTGTCGTTTTACCAGAACCAGATGGTCCAGTCATGATAATAATTTCACCCGTTTGTATTTCTAAATCGATATCAAATAAAGCCTGTTTGCGAAGCTGACCTTTACCAAAATAATGATTGAGATTGTGAATTGAAATAGCAGGTTCAGTATTCATTAGTTAGTCGTTATTTGTTATAAGAGCGTTAAAACCATCCGTGTAATCCGTGTCATCCATTTAATCCGTGATAGTTCACTGCTCACTGTTAAAACATATCCGCTGGATCAGCAGACTGTAGTTTTTGAGTTGTTAAGACTCCGGAAATTGCACATGCAATTATAGTTAAAATAAAAACGGTAATTGCTCGCGAAACTGTCATATATATAGGTAAATTTGTAGCAGCAGCAGCTAATTGGTATAACCCTAATGGAATGAAAAAACCGGGAATAAAACCAACCGTGGCGATAATAATTGCTTCTTCAAAAATCACCCCTAATAAATAATTATTTCCATAGCCCATTGCTTTAAATGTGGCGTATTCTTTCAAATGAGAATTTACATCTGTTGAAAGTATTTGATAAACAATAATTACACCAATAATAAAGCCCATAGCTACACCGAAAGTAAAGATTACAGCAATCGGACTTTCTTTGGTAAGCACGTCTAATTCAAATTGAACAAATCCTTCAGCAGTCAAAACTCTAACGTCTTCTGGTAAATAATCTTCTAATCGAGATACAACCTCATCAGCTTCATATCCTGGTTCAAGGTAAACTAAACCAATATTTACACTGTTTGGTTTTCGTCCCGGAAACAATCTTAAAAAATTATCTGTACTAGAAAGTAAAATACCATCAAAAGCAAAAGAAGCACCAAATTCAAATAGTCCATTGACAGTAATAGTTCGTCTACCTATTTCTGTTTGAACATCTTTTCCCGCTTCTATTTGAGAAAAAACTTTGTCGTATTCTCCCCTTGCAGCTTTATCAAATAAAAAACTATCCGGTAATTGAATTTTATCGAGTTGGGTGTTAGCTTCAGGTATATTTAAAGCAGGTATTTCGGGATTAAATCCAATTGCTTGTACTTGAACTTTTTTCCGCGTTTGTGGATTCCTCCACGTTACTCCACTAATGTACATCGGTTCTGCTGCTCTGACTCCTGGCACGTCGGATGCTTCAAATAGTCTATTTCGGGGAAATGTAGACAAATTTAGAGTACTTTTTGCTTGAGAACTAATTAAAACAATATCCGAAACCACCGCGCGATTTAGCTTTGTATTACTTTCAAACAGCGAAGCTTGGAAAGCAAGCTGCATAAACATCAAAATATCAGCAAAAGCAATTCCCGAAAGCGCGACAAGAAACCGTCCTTTATGACGCGAAAGTTGCAACCACCCCAAAGGAGTGCGACGTTGAAGTTGTTGGATAAATCCCAGCATAACTATTTTGGATTTTAGATTTTAGATTTTGGATTGGAGAAAACGTTATTACATCAATTTCTATTTCTCATTAATCCTCTGCGAAACTTTGCGTTTACCTTTGCGAAACTCTGCGTTTAAAAACACAAATAAAAAATAAATCACCAATTTTCATAGTTCAAAAATTGCTTTAACCTGTAAATTAGTCAATTTAGCAGCTTTTTGACTAGACTCTTCATCCAAACGCACTTTAACTTCTACAACCCGAGCATCAATATTTTCACTTGGATCGGCATTAATTACATCTTGTCGCTGTACTTGCCAACCGATAGAATCAACTTTACCTTTTAAATCAACACCTAAAGCATTACTAGTTACTCGTACATTTTGATCTTCTTTTATCTTGCTAATATGAGCTTGATAAACTTCAGCCACTACCATCATTTGCTGAACTTTTCCTAGCTCAACAATTCCATCATTAGAAACTGTTTCTCCACTTCTACTATTAATTTTCAAAATCACACCATCTGTTGGTGCTTTAATTAAAGATTGCTCGAAATTGGCTCTTGCTTCTTTTTCTGATGCTACAGCTTGTCTTAATTCGGCTTTTGCTGCTGTTACATCCACCGGACGAACTTCAGCAATTTTACTTAAGGTTGCCTCTGCCGAATTTATTTGCTGACTGCTAGCATTTTGAATTCTATTTAATACTGCTCTAGCTTCGCTTATTTGCTTGCTTCCAGTAGTTTGTGTCCTTGCTAAAGTCGCTTTCGCTTCGTTTAATTGCTGTAAAACGGTATCAACTTTTAAACGTCTGCTGTCAAACTCTGATTGAGAAATCGCACCATTTTTATATAAACTTTCATATCGACGAAATTCTGAACGAGCATTATTTAATTCAGCTTCTAATCTTCTAACAGTCGCTCTTTGAGTCGCTTTATCTCCTTCATATTGCGCTTCTAATCTTGATATTGCTTCTCGTTGCGCTCTTTCTTCTCCTAAAGACTGCGCTCTTATTCTGGCAATTTCGGCTCTTTGAGCTTCAATTTCTCCAGTTTTCGCACCTGCTTGCACTTTTGCTAAATTCGCTTGAGCGATCGCCACAGCTTCCTTCGCTTTTTCATAAGCAGCTTTTAATTTATCGCTATTATCCAAAATTGCAATTACTTGCCCTGCCTTAACCTCTTCTCCTTCCTTAACCAATAACTTATCGATTTTATTTCCTTGAGCAGCTTGTCCCGATGAAGAACCAGCAATTTTGACCACATCTCCTTCCGGCTCCAACCGACCTAATGCTGTCACCGTATTGATTTGAGGAACAACTACCTGCTGTTCTTTTTCCGCTTCTTTAGTTTGTAATACATGGTTGCCGACAATTTGAGATAATAGCACTCCTCCCGCTAACAAACTGACGCTAACGCCGATTATTGCGGTCTTTCGAGGCTCAATTTTGGGTAACTTAAAAAATGTACTGACCATAATAATTCCTCTCAAGAAAAGTAAGAGTGAACTAAATCGTTTAATTGCTTAATACTAAACTAAACAGTTCAGTTGATTTTGTCAAGATGTTTGAATCTATATATTGAATAGATTCGGCTAATAGCTGATTATAATTTGAACCTCAAACCATTGCCAATAATGAGTATTGCGTAATTATACAAGCCACAAAAATCTGTCTTTAGGTGCATTTTACGATTCGGGTTTTACTAACTAAAGATGAAAAATGATAGAATAAACTTGTAATACATGGCAGTTTTATTGGTAAACAAAAGCTTAGAAGCAGATAGGCAAGGAATAGGCAGCGGATGTAGGGAAGGGTGCCCGTAGACAATTACAAACAAATTATTTTCAATACCTTAAATATGCAAGCGAGAAAACAAATTATCAAACCATCAGATAACAGTAATGCAGATGCTTCACAATCGGCAGAAAAAGTTGAAGCGATTTTGCAAGGTGCAATGCAAGAATTTTTGACTCATGGTTTTGCTGGAACCACAATGGACAAAGTTACAGCAGCAGCAGGAGTTTCAAAAACCACGGTTTACAGCTATTTTCAAGATAAAGAAAAATTATTTGTTGCTTTAATTGAACGTCTGATTACAAATCACGGAATTGCTTTAAATAAACCAAACCCGGAGATGTTTGAAGGCAAACCTGCCCAAGTCTTAAATAATTTTGCAACTCATTTACTAAATCAATTCGCGAAAGACGTTAGCAAATCGCCAGAATTTTTAGATTTAATTCGTTTGATGATAGCCGAGTCGGGAAGATTCCCCATGCTGGCGCAATACATGGTTCGCAATATAGATAAAAATGTAGTTCAAGTTATAGCGAACTATCTACGCTCTCATCCCGAACTACAAATTGCAGATCCAGAAGCGATGACGCGGGTATTCTTGGGTACTTTGGTGCATTACACCATGATTGAGTATATGCTTCAGTCTGGGAAAATTATGCCAATGGAGCGAGAAAGATTAATTAAATGTTTGGTTAATTTGATTATTCCCAAGCAAGAAAAGGAAGAAGATAAATATGCTGGGATAAAAGAAAAAGCGTCACGACGCAAGCGTTCTAGTTCGGGTAAGTTCGAGCAGGATTATCAAGAACCGAAACAGGTGCGTTCGTTGCGACTTACCGATACTGCTTGGGAAAATTTGGATAAAATTGCTCGGGATAATAATTTAACTCGCAGCGAGTTGGTTGAGCGTTTGGCGAGGGGAGAAAAGTTTTGAGTGATTGTATCTATGTTTGCATTCTGCGTACAAATAATGAAAATTTTTTTTAAAAGCTTTCAGATACTAGTTTTAAGCGAATAATTAAGAATTAAATAGATAAACCGAGATTTTGCAATTCAAACTGTCTCAACTTGGCATTGATGACTTATTTTTAAAATAATTTGGGAATACTAAGTCCATAAACATACAGGATTTAGCATCATGGTAAATATTCAGGGATACAAAATCAAAGAACAACTCTACGATGGATCGAGAACTTCAGTATACCGCGCTATCCAGGAAAATCACCAAAAACCAGTCGTAATCAAAATCCTCCAAAATACTTATCCGAGCTTCAACGAGCTTTTGCAATTTCGCAACCAATATACAATTGCCAAAAATTTAGATATTCCTGGAATAGTTACTCCTTATAATATAGAGCCTTACCAAAATAGTTATGCTTTAGTAATGGAAGATTTTGGTGGGGTTTCTTTGCATGAATATATACAGACTCACCACAGCGTATCTTTACAACAACTGCTATCTATTATGGTGCAAATCACCGATATTCTTCACCATCTGCACCAGAATCGAGTTATTCACAAAGATATCAAACCAGCTAATATATTAATTCATCCCGAAACACAGCAAGTTAAATTAATTGACTTTAGTATTGCTTCATTGCTTCCCAAAGAAAGCCAAGAAATCAAGAATCCGAATAGTTTAGAAGGTACTCTTGCTTATATATCACCCGAACAAACTGGAAGAATGAATCGGGGTATTGATTATCGAACTGATTTTTATTCTTTGGGTGTTACCTTTTATGAGTTATTGACAGGAGAATTACCGTTTCAATCGGATGATGCTATGGAATTGCTGCATTCTCATATTGCAAAAAATCCTCCAGAAATCAAAAAACCTCACACTAACTCTTTCTTTGGTAATGATAAAAAACTTCTTGGTAATGATAAAAAACCTCACCCTAACCCTCTCCTTATTAAGGAGAGGGAACAAGAGGAGCAAGAGGAAGAAGAAATTCCTCAAATTTTATCGGATATCGTCATGAAATTAATGGCGAAAAATGCTGAAGATAGATATCAAAGTGCTTTAGGATTAAAGCATGATTTAGAAACTTGTTTGTATCAGTTAAAAGATAGTGGGAAGATAGAAGATTTTGAAATTGCTAAGCGAGATATTAGCGAGAGATTTTTGATTCCGGAAAAATTATATGGTAGACAAAATGAAGTTCAACAACTATTAGCAGCATTTGAACGGGTATCGAATGGGAACAACGAACTAATGTTAGTTGCTGGTTTTTCTGGGATTGGTAAAACTGCGGTAGTTAATGAAGTTCATAAACCGATTGTTAAACAACGTGGTTATTTTATTAAAGGTAAATTTGACCAGTTTAATCGTAATGTTCCTCTAGATGCTTTTGTGCAAGCTTTTAAAAATTTAATTGCACAATTAAGAACGGAAAGCGATGCTCAATTATCAAGTTGGAAGAGTAAAATATTAACTTTTTTGGGAGATAATGCCCAAGTAATTGTTGATGTTATTCCTGAATTATCGCAAATTATTGGTACGCAGCCTCCCGTTACAGAATTATCAGGTACTGCTGCTCAAAATAGATTTAATTCATTATTTCAAAAATTTATTCAAGTTTTTACTACTAAAGAACATCCTCTGGTTATTTTCTTGGATGACTTACAGTGGGCAGACTCTGCTTCTTTAAAATTGATGCAGTTGCTGATGAGTGAATCGGAAAATTCCTATTTATTATTAATTGGTGCCTATCGCGATAATGAAGTTTTTCCGGCTCATCCTTTGATGTTGACTTTGGAAGAAATTGATAAGGCTGAAGCTGTAATTAACACTATTACTTTAGCACCGTTAAGTGAACTAAGTTTAAATCAACTGGTTGCCGATACTTTAAATTGTCTTTCCTTAAGAGCAGATGCATTAACTAAACTCATATATCGAAAAACTAAAGGCAATCCATTTTTTAGCACGCAATTTTTAAAATCTCTCTACGAAGATGGTTTAATAAAATTCAATTTCGATGATTATTTTTGGCAGTGCGATATTTCCGAGGTAACTGCTTTAGCGCTTACCGATGATGTAGTTGAATTTATGGCTTTGCAGCTAAAGAAATTGCCACAATCTAATCAGAATATATTAAAGTTAGCAGCTTGTATCGGCAATCAGTTTGATTTAAAAACTTTAGCAATAGTTTGCGAACAATCAGAAGCCGATGCTGCTGTTGATTTGTGGAAAGCTTTGCAATTTGGATTGATTTTGCCTCAAAGTGAGGTTTATAAATTTTATCTTGGGGAACAAGAAACTAGTCAAGAGCAAATTTCTGAAGTTGTTAACTATAAATTTTTACATGACAGAGTTCAACAAGCTGCTTATTCGTTGATTCCTGATGACGAAAAACAGGCAACTCATTTAAAAATTGGGCAATTATTGTTAGAGCAAACCTCAGAGAAAGAGCGAGAAGAAAAACTTTTTGATATTGTTAACCATTTTAATATTGGTAAGTCTTTGATTGCTCAAGCTTCAAAGCGCTCGGAATTAACTCAGTTGAATCTCACGGTTGGACGTAAAGCTAAATCTGCTACAGCCTACGCTGCTGCAATTGCTTATTTCAACACAGGAATTGAATTATTAGAAGAGAATTGCTGGGAATCACAATATGCTTTAACTCTTGCTTTGCATGAAGCAAAGGCAGATGCAATTTATTTAAATGGGGAGTTTGAAAAATTAGATGAAGTTGTTAATTTGACATTAGATTCTGCTAAAACCCTATTAGATAAAATCGCAATTTACGAAACTAGAATTCAAGCCTGTATGGCACAAAACCAGCTTTCAGAAGCGATCGAGACTGCGCTTGATGTTCTTAAAAAGCTCGGTATAGATTTACCCCAAACTCCAAATATGGCAAGGGTTTTACTCGGATTAGCTCAAACTAAACTGATTTTAGCTGGTAAAAAAAACCAAGACTTAGCTAATCTGCCCACCATGACTAATCCAGAAAAATTGGCAGCTATGCGAATTCTTTCGAGCGCTTTATCTGCGGCGTTTATTGGTGCCCCGAAATTATTACCCCTACTGGTTTTCTGGCAAGTTAACTTATCGGTAAAGTATGGCAATATGCCTTTGTCAGCTTTTGCCTATGCTTGGTATGGAACCATTTTATGTGGTGTGGTTGTAGATGTTGATGGAGGCTATGAGTTTGGACAGTTGGCTTTACAAGTATTAGAACGATTCAATGCCCAAAATCTACGCTGTAAAACTATGTTTATGGTGAATTCTTTTATTAACCATTGGAAACAGCACCTCAAATCTACCTTTTCTGCACTTCAAGAAGCCTATCAAAGTGGAATCGAAAATGGTGATGTTGAATATGGAGCGTGGTCTGCTTTATTACATGGCATACATATGTATTGGAATGGTAGCGAACTTTTTGATTTAGAGCAAACCCTTCATAATTACGGCGAAGCTGTTAAGCAATCCAAGCAAAATAATGCTTTGGTTTATATTAATATTCATCGTCAATCTGCATTGAACTTAATGGGAAAAGCTGCCAAACCCAGCTTGTTTGATGGCCCCTACTACAGCGAAACTGAGAGTCTTCCGATACAAATAAAAACAGGCGATCGCACTGGAATTTTCTTCTACTATGTGAATCAGCTGCAATTACGTTATTTGTTTGGAGAGTTGGAAGTTGCGGTAAAAATAGTTAATCGTTTTCAAGAGTATGAAGAAGCAGGAATGGCACTTGTTTCAAATGTAGCGCTTTACCTGTACGATTCTCTAACGCGACTAGCACTTTATTTTAGTGCAACTAAAATTCAGCGGTTGCGTTTGTTAAGTCAAGTTAGCAAAAATCAGAAAAAACTGAAAAAGTGGGCAAATTTTGCGCCAATGAATTCGCTACACAAATGGAATTTGGTGGAAGCGGAACGTTATCGGGTTTTAGGTAAATATACAGAAGCAATTACCTATTACGATTGTGCTATTTCTGGAGCCAAAGAAAATGGTTATCTTAATGAAGAAGCTTTAGCAAATGAACTTGCAGCTAAATTTTATCTAGATTGGAATAAACAAAAAGTTGCTGCTGGCTATATGCAAGAAGCTTACTATTGTTATTCCCGCTGGGGAGCCAAAGCTAAAACTGATGATTTAGAAAAACGCTATCCCGATTTACTACGTCCAATATTCGAGCAAGCAACACAGGTATTAAACCCGTTAGAAACTTTAACTACAATCGCTGCACCTAATTTTTCTATTCATAGCTCTACAACTAAAACTTCTACTTATAATACCAGCATCAACACTGCTTTAGATTTTTCTGCTATTATCAAAACTTCCCAAAACCTTTCACGTACTATGGAACTTTCAGAATTATTACGAGAGCTTACTCAAATAATTCTGCAAAATTCTGGCGGCGATTACTGCGCTTTAATTCTACCAAATGCAAATAAAGAATGGTGTGTTGAAGCCATTGCTACACCCGAAGTAATAGAACTTTGTTCCCAACCCCTTGACGGTAATTCCAATTTACCCATCAAATTGATTAACTATGTCAAAAATACTCAACAATTAGCGGTAATTGACAATCTTAAAACCGATTTACCCGTTATTGATGAATATTTTGACAAAGAGCAACCATCAAGTCTTTTATGTTTACCTATCCTTACTCAAGGACATTTGGTGGGAATTTTGTACTTGAAAAATAACTTGGCTAGTGGCGTGTTTTCCAGCAATCGCTTACTTGTTCTCAATTTTCTTTGTACTCAAGCTGCTATTTCTTTAGAAAATGCTCGTCTTTATCAGCAAGCTCAAATATATGCCCAGCAATTGGAAGAATCGCAGCTACAAATGGTACAAAATGAGAAAATGGCGACTTTGGGTAATTTAGTTGCAGGAGTCGCACACGAGGTTAATAATCCGATTGGATTTCTTACAGGAAGTATCAGCAATGCCGAAGAATATCTCAAGGATTTATTTGGACATCTAAAACTTTATCAACAACAATATCCTGAAACTAACGAAGAAATTCAAGAAAATGCCGAAGATATTGACTTAGAGTTTGTGCTAGAAGATTTACCCAAATTGCTTGATGCAATGACAGCAGCAACCAATAGAATTACATCGATTAGTAACAGTCTTCGTACCTTCTCTCGTGCCGATACAGAACACAAAGTTACAGCAAATTTGCATGATGGAATTGATAGCACCTTACTGATTTTAAAATACCGTCTCAAAGCTAATAACAAACGTCCTGCAATTATAATTAATCAAGAATATGGTGAAATACTCGAAATAGAATGCTTCCCCGGACAATTAAACCAAGTATTTATGAATATTTTGGCAAATGGAATAGATATGTTTGATGAAATGGCACAAACTCAAACATATAAAGAAATAGAAGCAAATCCCCAACAGATTACTATTCGTACCGAAATGATTGCAAATCGGGTTAGTATTCATATTTGTGATAACGGTAAAGGAATGAGTGAAGAAGTTAAAAACAACATCTTTAAACATTTATTTACTACCAAAGCTGTTGGTAAAGGTACGGGATTGGGATTGGCTATAGCTAAACAAATTGTTGTAGAAAAACATCATGGAACAGTTGAAGTGAATTCCGTATTAGGAGAGGGTACAGAATTTATTATAAATATTCCACTTGATTAGAAATATTAAAAATCAAGGAGTCATAGAAGGAAGTAAAAAATGTTTCCATTATATTCATATGTATAATTTTATCTCTCGTAATAACTAATTTGCGATATTGCGGAAAAAGTTTTTCAAACATTACCTAAAAATGAAATTTTGGTAATTCGTTCGGTAATGCAATAAATCTTCATGCAAATTATTTTACAAGCTGTTTTCGGCTTGCACTAGGGAGAGCATTATCAAAAAATAAAAGAATTAATGGCTTATTTCTCAGATACATTTGGTTCGCCATTTTCTTCTAGTTTTCTATTTTTGATTTTTTGCAAAAAGACTTAGGTGCTTGAAGTGCTTGGGGAAATTTTAGATTTATACAACCGATCAAAATGGCCGGGGACAGAAAACTAGAGCAAATCGAAATCTAGAAAATACACCCCCTCTAAGGTGCAAAACTTTTTCATTGATAAATTTGTCACCAATTAAACTTGCGCTAACTTTCTCGGTGTGCTTTAATTAACTGCGAAAGCTGTATATAACAGTTCGATGCTGTGAATTACCGTTTTATATTCCGGCAAGCCGATGTGATACGGAAAAGTTCGCAGTGAAATTTTGAAAATTGGAGATTTATATGGAAATACCTTATATTATCTTCATATTGCCCCGTTATACAGAGAAATTTTATATCTCTCTTTCATAGCTCTTGGAAAACAAAATCTAAGCCAATAATTATAATTTTGATTTAATCAAGTCTGAAGGCAGTATTATCTAACAATTAGCTAAAATTTATAACATGAACACAAAAATCAAAGCACTTTCACGCTTTTGATAGATTGCTTTTTGGCAAAGCGTGATGATTGAGGCATATATTCATACTAAATAAGACAGTTATATATATGGAAATATTCTCTTTAATAAAAAGTTAGGCATTCAATCTTTTCTTGCGTTACTGAATCCAAATTTAATTTTTAATAAATAAACTCTTATATCACAAAAGTAGGCATAAATATGTCACGAAAAGATTACTTTGGCTTATTTGTTAAACTGCATGTTTTCGGTATTCTTTTAACTATAGGAATCGCATCTTTACAATTTTTCACACAACTTAATTTTCTACCAATATTAATCCTAATCTTAGGTATTGTCCATCTTGCTTTGCTAATCTTTTTAGGCAATCGATTAAGCGACACACCCTATCGTTTAATTAGTGCTGGTAATCGAATTCAAAGTGCTGGCTATCTTCACACGCTTATTGGTTTTATCACTGCTTTATCTTTGTTACAGCAAGAGGACTTTGAAATAGCACAGTTGGCTTTTCCATTATCTAGTGCTTTAATTACTAGCTTAATGGGTTGGTTATTTGGAGGAGAAATTACTGCACGGGGGGAAACTGATAAACCTGAACTTGAGAAGGCAACATCACAGATTGTTGAAGCCCTCCAAGATTATTATCTAAGTATTGGGGAAATTCAAAACCAACATTTAAGGTTATATCAACAAAATATATCTAATATGGAAAAGGCTTACAATACAAGCCTTAAGAATCTAGAAAACGCTTATCAATCCCACTTAGATAAATTGGGTAAAGCTCATCAAGATGGTGCAAATAAGCTATTAGACTCATATGAGAAACATAATCAGAAATTAGATACCTTGTATATTCAGCTTGAAAAAAATTCAAATGCGATTAAGGCAGCATTTGGCAAAGTTGAAAATGAATTGAATCAAGGAGCAACAAGGGTTTCTGGGGAATTCACCCTAGTTGAAATGAAATTAAATCAAGGAGCAATAAAGGTTGATAGCGGATTTAGCAATGTTGAAAATGAATTAAATCAAGGAGCAGGGGAGATAAAAAATAGTTTTGGTACAGTTAAATCTACTGTCGATGCACAAACTAAAAGTCTCAATAATAGCCTGCAAAATTATAATAAAGCCTCTACCGAAGTTGAAAAAAGCGCTGAAAACTTATCAAAAAGATTTCAGAAATTGCAACAAAATGCAGCAAATGCATCAGGTGAAATGGAAAAAGTTGCACAATCTGCTCAAAGTGCCTCTAAACAAGTTCAAAATTGGGCAAGTGAGACTACTAACTCCGTTGACTTAATAAATCAACTTATTACCGAGTTACAACAACTAGCTCAGTACATTCAGGCTCAAAAAGGGAAAAATCCATGAAATCAAGCTTAAATTCTCTAAAACAAGCCGAGATGTTTGCCCTTTTAGCGATGGTTTTTTTGTTAATGATTGGCTATCTTAAACAAAAACAATCAACTCTACCTCTACTTGAGGAAGATCCACGAATAATTCTAATTCCTTCAAAGGATTTATCCTTCGAGCCATCTAAAGCTTTTCCTAAAAATGGTCCTAATGAGTTGAGAAATTATATTAAAGATAAAATTGTCCCACAAATTGAAGAGCAATTAAAACTTTCCAAAGTTGATATGATTGAAGTTATTGGTCATACAGATGGCAATCCTATCAGCAAAGCAGGTAATTTAGATAAAAACTTATTAAATGATTTAGCCAGACTAGATGCTAAGAAAATTAATTTTAATACTTTAGTAGAAAGATTTAAGAAATTACAAGCAGGCTCAAATGCTGATTTAGGTTTAATTAGGGCTTTAATTGTTGTTAAAACCTTGCAAGATTTACAAAGAACTGGAGAATGTAAATGTAAAGTTAAAGCATTTCGAGCTTATTCTGCGGCACAGCTTTATCTACCAGGAAACAATCCTAAACCTGCACCTAGTAACCAAAATGACAATCCAAATCGACGGCGTATTGAAATTCGCTTTACCAATTGGAATCCCAATTAATTACAGCAATTCTTGATAATTTATTACCAATTTATTACCAAATTATTACTTCATCAATTAATAGGAGAATATTATGTCTGAGCAAGAAATTCAAGTAGGATACGCTGAACCTGAATTTGTCGAAAACCCCGAAAATCGCTGCCCGGTAGTTTTGCTGCTAGATACTTCTGCCTCCATGTCTAACGAACCAATTCAAGAGTTGAATAAGGGCATACAGCGATTTCAAGCTAGTGTAGTGGAAGACGATCTCGCCGCTTTAAGGGTAGAGGTTGCTGTGATTAAGTTTGGGGGAGAAGTCTCTGTAGTTCAAGAATTTGTGACTGTAGATAATTTTAATCCACCAGAATTGACAGCAACAGGCAGAACTCCTATGGGATCTGCTATTCAAAAAGCTTTAGATATGTTAGAAGAGCGTAAAGCAGTCTACAAAAGCAATGGCGTTGGATACTATCGTCCCTGGCTTTTTTTAATTACTGATGGTGCTCCGACAGATGATTGGGAACAAGCTGCTCAACGTGTCCATGCAGCAGAAGAACAAAGTAAATTACTCTTTTTTGCAGTAGGTGTGGAAAAAGCAGATATGAAAATTCTCAAACAAATTGCTCCCGCACAACGTAAGCCTATGTCTTTGAAAGGATTAAACTTTGAAGAACTATTTTTGTGGCTGAGTGCATCCCTACAACGCGTATCTAGTGGCAAAGTGGGCGAGATGAGAGCACTTCCTCCTGCTACGGGTTGGGGTGAAGTTGCAACTTAAGGTTGTAACTCAAATTACTCCTATTTCGCCAGAAGATTACCGATTTAAAAAAACCTTACTAGGCGTACAGTAATTTCATTACATTAATAAAAATAGCGTTCGTTGCCCTGGGGGAGTATTTTCACTCAGCAACGCGATAAAAAATTCAATAAAAGCCATCAAGGCGATTAATTGCAGGAGATTTAGATATGCCTTGGAAAGCCACTGGAAAATCTGTTATTGGCACCTTGCACCAAAAGTATAATCTACCTTGTCAGGACTATAACAATTATCGGATTTTCAATGAGAATGAGATTATAGTCGGTGCTGTGGCTGATGGAGCTGGCAGTGCTCAATATGCTGAACATGGCGCTAAAATCGCAGTTGAAACGGTGATTAGCGAAATCACACAAATAGTGGAGAAACTTCCAAGCGGCGCAAAGTTACTCTTAGATTTACTAGAATCTGACCAAAATAAAATTGATTTATTCTGCTGCACTTTAGTACAAGAAGTTCAAGAAATATTAGCAAAGAAAGCTCAACAGTTAAACTGTTCTCTAGAAGAATTGGCTTGTACATTAATTGCATTCATTGCTTCGCCTCAATGGATAGTAGCATTGCAAATTGGAGATGGTTTTTTAGTTACTCGTGCTGATGGAGAAACTGATTATCGTTTGGTGTTTGAACCCGATAAAGGAGAGTTCGCAAATCAAACCACTTTTGTGACATCAAATTTGGCACAACAAACAATACAGATTAAAGTTTTAAACCAAAAAACAGTTTTTATTTGTGCTGCGACAGATGGCTTAGAAAGGGTTGCTATTCGCTTTAAAGGATGGCAACCATTTAAAGGCTTTTTCCAGCCATTAGAAAGTTTTATGGATGATTATATACCAGAAATTGCAACTGAAGTTAGAGAAAAAACTCAAGGTATTTCAGATGTCAATACTCGAAGAGTTGAAAGCCAAATTGATTTAACAAATGAAAATAATACTAAAAATTCAACAAGCATTGAACAACAAATACAACCTTTAAAACAATATATTCCAGACGATAAAGAAGAAAATTTTGGGGAATTGGAATTGAAAGATATCACTAATCAAGATAATCAAAAACCACTAGAAATAAAAAAGCTCGAAAATACTCAACAGCAGCATGAAAAACCTTCTTATTTAGAAAAATTTTTGAGTTCCAATCGCTTAAACGACCGCACTAACGACGACAAAACCCTTTTACTTTGTTTGCATCAACAACCGTAATATTGTTGAAAATTACTAGCTTTAATAGACTATTTTTATATGCCATCAATATGCAGCAGCTTTTTGATTCACATGGTCAGAATATCGTTCTAGAAGCTCCCCGCATCGCTAGTAGCGGAGAAGGAGAAGTCTGGAAAACCAATCGCTACGTCAATGGTAAAAGACAACTTGCCAAGCTATATCATCAAAATACTCTAACCCGCGATCGCATAAATAAGCTTAAATTGCTCACTCAAAATTCTCCTCTCGATCCCAACGCCAACCGAGGCCATATTTCCTTTGCTTGGCCCCAATCTTTGCTGTTCAATAATCAACACCAAGAAGTTGGGTTTCTCATGCCAGAAATTCCAGGGGCGAATAATTTACTGAGAATTTGTAATCCCAGACTACGTCAACAAAAGGGTTTGAAAATAGATTGGTATTTCTTACATACAGTAGCACTCAACATTGCATCAATTATCCAAGCGATTCACGAATATCGTGCTTATAAATATGTTTTAGGAGATATTAAGCTTGAAAATATTTTAGTCAACAGCCAAGCACTCCCTTCAATTATTGATGTAGATTCCTTTCAAGTTAACAATCCTCAAACTGGTCAAATTTATCATTGCTTAGTAGGTTCAGAAGGCTTTACCCCTGCTGAACTTTTTGGCAAAGAATTTAGTCAAGAGATTCAATCTCCCTCTCAAGACAACTTTAGGTTAGGTATTGTGATTTACTACCTATTGTTCGGGGAACATCCCTTTCAAGGAGTCTGGAAAGGAAAAGGAGAAGCTCCAGATAAAAATCAATTGGTTCATAAAGGGTTTTGGCCCTATGCTCCTAAAAATCGCCGTAAACTTGAGCCATCTCTCAAAACTATTCCCTTAAAAATTCTTCATCCAGAATTAGAACAATCATTTTTACAGTGTTTTAACGATGGACACGATAATCCATCTCAACGCCCTACAGCACAAGAATGGGTGAAGAGTTTAGAAGCCGCATTACAAACGTTGCATCAATGCGCTCAAGTGGATTCCCATTGGTACAGTTCCCAATCTGAACATTACAAACAATCTAGAAATTGCTATTGGTGTGAAAGAGCTAAAAATCTTGGAGTTGATATTTTTCCTGAGATTATTTCCTTTAATCGGCTCGGCGACTTTCTGAATAAAAAAGACTGGAAACAAGCAGATTTAGAAACCAAATTACTTTTGCTAAAACTGACAAAAAGGCAAGCGGAGGGTTGGTTAGATGAAAAATCAATTAAAAATCTTAAAGTGGAATTTCTTAAAGAACTAGATCGACTATGGCGGAATGCATCCAAAAATCATTTTGGTTTTAGCATTCAAAAACAAATTTATCTTCAAACAGGTAATCAACTCGATCGAGATGACTGGCAGACTTATCGCAAATTTGGTCAACAAGTAGGCTGGTGGGAGCAAAATACAGGGTGGAAAGATTACACAGTCTTAAACTTTTCTGACTCTGCTCCCAAGGGACACTTACCTTTTCTTAGTGCTGGCTTTACTGTATTAATATCTTGCATTGCTCGTCGCTTACCATAAATGCAACTTTGATTTTTTCTCTTGTAAAACTGAGTTTGACTTAATAATTTCTGGCATTGCTAATTTGATGTATGAAACTCATTTGTTAGATAACTTCCTAAAAAAATTAACTTATCTGCCCATCGCCAAAAAAATAACCTCCCCCACCACTCAAAAATCAAGAAACCGCCGGAGGAAGCAAAAGCTGCTTGCGCTTACGACTATTCTTCTTACGTCTTTTTACTAATAAATAAGCGGCAGGAGTAAAATAAAGTGCCAGAAATGGAGAACCAGCAACACCACCAGCGATCGCAATTGCTAGAGGTTGCCAAAAGCTACCACCATCAGTAATTAGCGGGATAAAGCCGACCATTGTAGTGATAGTTGTGGTTAATACGTGACGAGTTGCTTTAACTACAACGGACTGCACTGCTTTGACATCTGCTTGACGTGCTTTTTCGTCTTCATTAAAGGCTGACAAAATAATAATCCCGCCGTTGATGGCAATACCGATTAAACCCATTGTCCCCACAATTGCCATAAATCCAAATACGGAACGAAAAGCCCATAAAGAGAATAAAGCGTAACCAACAGATCCAGCACCAACACCAAAAACAATACCAGCAAGTCGAAATGAACCGAGAGATAATACTAGGGTGATTATCATCACCAATAGCAGCAATCCTACGGTTGATACTAAATCTCCAACTGCATCGCTGCGTTCTGCTTGTTCGCCGCCAAACTCATACCTATATCCCAGGGGAAGTTCAAAGTTCTGGGCTTCAAGACGTTTCTGTAATTCTTCGAGAACCGTTGACGGTAAAACTCCAGCAGAAATAAAAGCTTGAACGGTATTAACTCGTTGTTCGTTACGTCTAGCAATTTTGGCTAATTGGGGTACCAGGTTAAAGTCTCCCAACGCTGATAACGGACGCAAGGAAAGTTCTGAACCAGCACCTTGTTGATTGGGTTGCAAATTAAGAGAAGCAATTTGAGATAAATCTCCTCGGTTAGCATTAGCAATCCGAACTCGTACTGGTAAGTTTTCTGTGGCTTCGAGAATCGAACCACCCACGGAACCTTCTAAATAAGTTTGTAACTGTTGGGCGATCGCTGTATTATCAAGTCCCACTAACCGCGCTTGTTCTTCGTCTATAGTTAATCCCAATTTAGGCAGAACTTCGGTTAAATCATCCCGTACATGAGTAACATTGGGTATCTGAGTTAAAGTTTCCCGAACCGTCGCGCCTAATATTCGCAATTGTTGTATATCGGGGCCATAAATTCGCATTTCTACGGGAGCATCAAATGGGGGACCTTGCTCTAATTGTTTTACTAAAACTCGCGCTTGGGGAAATGCTGTATCTAAATCATTTTGCAAAGTCCGAATTAATTGAGTAACCCCTCGATCTGTGTTCAGCTGCACCATTGCTTGAGCATAGTAAGCAGCATTTTGTATACCACCAGTAAAGTTATAGTAGAACTTGGGGGCATTTTCCCCAACAAACCAGTGAACTTCTTCTACTTCTGGCTGCTCTAGAATCAACTGACGAGCGCGGAATACATCTCCACGAGTTTGAGCAATAGAAGTTTGAGCGGGAAACTCTACTTCAATCTGAAACTGATCGCGATCGAGGGAAGGAAAAAACTGTTCTGGTAGAGAACCTACATTCATAAAACCCACTACGGGCACTACAAATGTTAAGACAACCGCAATTAGAGGTTGTGCTGTAGTCCAACTTAAAGTTTTGCGGTAAATCCGACCTAAAAAAGGTAAAGACAAACCTGCATTCCACCAAGCATCGGGATTTTTCAGTTTATTTTTAAGTTTTGATAATAGAGATTTACGCGATTTGCGGCTTTTATGAGAACTTTCTTTGTCCATTCCACTTTGAGTGAGAAAACGCCCGGAAAGTGCAGCAATTATTGTTAAAGATATCGCCAGAGAAGAAACCAGCGACATAATTACACTCCAAGCAATAGAGCCAACGAATTCACCTGCTCCTCCCGGCAACAGGGCAATTGGTAAGAACGTCAGCATGGTTGTTAAAGTTGATGTCAGCAGAGGAACTGTTAAGTAATTAACTGTTTTCACCACAGCATCTTTTGGCTTTAATCCATGTTTAAGTTCAACTTGAATTTCATCTACCACCACAATTGCGTTGTCAATTAACAACCCCAAGGCGATAATTAACCCTGAGACTGACATCTGGTGAATGGGAATATTAAAAAGTTGCAATTCTCCAAAAACCGCGAATACTGTCAATGGTAGGGCAGTACCTACAATAAAAGAAGACCGCCAACCCATACCAACGAAAGTCACAATAACTACCAGAATGCCACTAAATATTAAATTTGATATTAAACTATCTATCCGTGTTACCACGTAGCTACTTTGGTCAAAAATCACTTCTAATTTAACCCCATTTGGCAAGCGCGTCCGAAAATCATCTAAGGTCGAGCGAATTTTTTCTGCCCATAAATCAATCCGATTCCCAGGTTCCATCAGCACTCCCAAGGCTACCCCTGGTTTACCACCAATTAAAGCCAAATCTGTAACTGGTTCTCTGATACCTCTAGTAACCCGCGCAATATCTCCCAAACGAGTAAACTGTCCGTTGGTAGTCGAAGAAATCGGAATTTTACGAATTCGTTCAGTTGAATCAAGTTCGCCTTCCACCTCAATCGCTAAAGTATTATCAGGACTGCGAAGTTGTCCAGCGCTGTTTTTGGCATCACTTTGGAGTATTTGCTGGGATAATTGACGAGCATTTAATCCCACTGCTGCTAAATCGGATGGGTTGATTTCAACAGTTATTTCCTCAGAAGGAAAGCCAAATGTTTCTACTGCTTCGGTTCCCTCTACGACTCGAAGTTGTACATCAAGTTCTTGAGCAAAGCGCCGTAAAATTGCATAATTAGGTTCGCTTTCACCTTCCCAGACTAAAGATGCAATTACAGCAAAAGCTCGCATCTCTGCTTGATCTAAATTTGGTTCCAACACACCTGGGGGGAATTGTACCCTTGCATCTGCTAATCTATCCCGTATCCGCGTCCAAATTGGTTCGCCATCCATTACAGCATCCTTTAGTTCAACCGTAACTGTAGATAAACCAACCCTCGAATTAGATGTGACAGTTGTAATTTGCTCAACTTCAGATATTTCTGACTCGATAACTTCTGTTACTAGCGCTTCTACACGTTCGGCACTAGCTCCCGGAAATACGGTTGTAATTACAGCAGTTCGGGCTACTTGTGTTGGATCTTCTTGACGCGGCAAAGATTGATACGCTGAGAAGCCCCAAAAAAGTATTAATACCATACTTAGAATTAGCAAACGGACATTACGAAAAAAAGGAAGAACCATGATTAAGTTAGGAGTTAAGAGTTAGGAGTTAGGAATTAATTAATTTTGGTTTGTAGTTTGTAGGGTGCCCTGGGGCACGAGATAATTCAATTGAAAGATTATTCCTTTGATAATGCCGTAACGCACCATTATGTATTAAGAAAATTGTGAATTACGTTTTGATTAAAAGAGTTAGGAATTGTGAATTATCAGTAGCGAGTTAGAAGTTAATTAATGCAGGAATTTTAACAACGGATGCATTTATTTGGGATTGAAGTGATGAAGATGGAAGTTAATAATTAATTTTTTCTACCCCCTCTTCCCCCTCTCCCCCCTCTACCCCCTCTCTCACATCATTCTGCAATCGGACGCACGATTTGACCGGGAACTAAGCGATGAACACCGTTAGCAACAATTCTGTCTCCGGATTGTAAAGTACCCCGTACTAATACTCTGTCGCTTTCTTGATGCAATATTTCTACACTGCGCTGTTGTAATACAAAAGCATCTTTGGGAAGGTTAGGATTTTCTGTTTTTGGTTTGACTAAGACATAACTTGTCCAAAGTCCTCGCAATCCCTGAGTTAAAGCTTTATTTGGCAACCAAAATCCTTCTGTGGGAATTGTATCTGTCAGCTTTAACCTAACTGTTTGACCGGGATTAATTTGAGATATTAAAGAAGATTCTAATTTTAATACGACTACTTGAGTGCGAGTATTAGGATTAACTTCTGGCAAAATTGAAGCGACTGTTGCTGAATAAGTCTGATTATTAATTTGTACTCTTTGTGTGCTACCAACTCGCAATCGATTTACTACGGTTGTAGGCATTCCAATTCTAGCTTCTGGACTGGTATTTTCTACCAATCTCACCACAGCTTGACCTGTATTTACTACCGTTCCTTCATCGATTTGACGAGCAGAAACTATACCTGCAAATGGTGCTTTGATAGTACTTTTAGCTATATTAATTTCTAAGTCTGATATACTTGCTTCTAATTGTTTAACAGCGGCTCGTTGTGCGGCTATTTGTTCTGTACGGGTTCCTGCTAAAAGTTCGTTTAAATTACTTTGTGATTGTCTCAAACGAGCATTTAAAGAATTTTCTCCAAAAGAAATTTCATCTAGCTGTTCTCTTGAAATTGCACCTTCACCGTACAAATACTTTCGTCTCTTTAATTTAGTTCTTTGTAGCTGCAACTGCTGTTGAATATCATCAACTGCTGCCCGAGCAGCTGCAATATCTTGCTGGCGGGGCCCAGCTATAAATTCATCCAATCTTGCTTGTGCTTGGGCTTTTTGAGCTTCTAATTGCAGCTTTTGCATCTGTAAATTACTCACATCAAGCTTTGCAATTGGCTGCCCCGATTTAAGGCGATCGCCTTCTTTGACAAATACATTAACTAACTTTCCACCACGCTCAAACCCCAATTCACTAGTCCGAATTGCAGCAATTTCACCAGTGTAAGTCCGCATCACTTGGTAAGATTGGACAGGTTTTGCTCGTAAAGTTATAACTGGTAAGGGTTTAGCAACCGCGACTTCCTTGGTTTCAGGTTCTGTTTGATTTTTAATTAAATTATTACCACCAAACACAGCCCCTACTGCTACCATCAACCCAAGCACACCCAACATCCCATAGCGAAGCAACTTGGAATAATCTCGATCTCGATGCTGATTCTCTTTTTCTTGTGAATATCCCCCGTTCTCAAGTGTTTCATCACCCGATATCTGGGAATATGGAGTAAAATCTGGGTTCATCGTATTTGTCTCCAGTGGGGCTTAGTTCCTGAAATAAGTTTTCTCATGCATACAATTCAAACATACGTTTTAATAATCGTCAATCATACGTTTGATAGATAGATATGTTAACTCGATGATACTTTTAGGCAATTAGAATGAATGAGTCATTTTGATTACTTTTACAGCTATAATCTAGTTATCCCGAACAAAGTATTCTGCTTTACTTCCCATAGATAGACAGCTAACAAAGCAGTTTTTTTTAATTAATGCATTTTGCCTAATACTTGCCTTGTATACCGTAAAATTGGAACAAGACATTTATAAATAAGTTAGCTATAATTAAAATCGCGCATCATTCAAACGTTTGATTTAAATGAAAAATACTGTAACAACCATTGATACAAAAGAGCAAATACTCAACGTGGCCGAACGTTTATTCGCTGAAAAAGGCTTTGCTGGGACAAGTTTACGTAACGTGATAAGGGAAGCAGGGGTTAATATTGCAGCCGTTCACTACCATTTTGGTTCAAAAGAAGAATTATTTGTAGCTGTTGTGCGAAGAGCAGCCCAACAAATAGTAACATCTCAAATAGAGCAACTAGCCAAATATGAAAATTTAGACGAATCACTATCATTAGAGAAAATTCTAGAAGCATTTTACGGTCCTCCATTAAGAGCGATAATCCAAATGGGAGAAACCGGATTAATTCGCGCTCAATTCATGGGTCGTTGTCGTGCAGAACCTTTACCGATACAACAACTTTCAGAAAAAGAATTTAATGAAAGTCACCGACGATTTTTGGATATTCTGCAAAGAGCGCTTCCAGACCAAACTCGTACCGAACTAACTTGGAAATTAGATTTAGCGATCGCCATAATAATCCGTACAGTAAATCAAATTAATCAGCCAAGTAGTTTGATAAACACGGGATCTTCAGAAGAAGTTGAAATTGCAATTGCTCGTTTGGTTAAATTTGTGGCTGGGGGGATGAGGAATTTTGATTGAGGTTCAAATTGTGAGCCGAATGTAAATTTTAAATACACGAACAGAAATATTAGCTTTAATAAAAGTCAATTATATGAGTGGTCAAACAGCAGAATTAACAACTAATCTTATTTTTAGAACAGTACAAAACTTAAATGGTTTAGATTCTCGTGACTTTAGGAAAAAGATATTGAGCATGGGGAGCATCCCAAATGTGTAAAAACATAATTTGTCATTGCGAGCGGAATGAAATGCAGCGAAGCAATCGCAATAAATAGACTTTGCGATTGCTTCATTACGCTTCGCTTCATTCGCAATGACAACTAAAATTTCGAGCAATTTGCAAAATTGGGATGCTCCCTTGAGCATGGGATATGAAAATATACTAGTATCTGGAGGATTAGCAGATTATTTTGATAATGGGGAAATGTTTTTGTATGTTGAAGATGATGCAGAATTTCTGATTGCTTATTATATTCATCTTGAAGAACTAGTTAGAAAACCAGACAATTACGAACACAACGCTTACCTAACTGATGGACAATATACTTTAAGAGCAAAATCTGATAGAAAGATTGTGGAAATAAAATTTAATTCTTATCCTGGTTTAAGAGCAGTAAATTTAGTTACTAATACTGCAACTACTTCCGAAAATGAATATATCTGGTGGTGGAGAAGTATCGCTAATGAATTAATAAATTTTGTATCTATTAATTAACATTTGATAAATTTAAGGTAGTGTTTTCTATTTAATAAAAAACCTGAGTATAATGCTTTTCAAAATTATGCTCAAAAACAGCATTAGCAATTGCATTTACAATTTTTTCACCACCAGCACAAGAAGGTTCAATGGGATTTGCGTAATCACTAGTTTCATTACAAGTCAATCTCAAATCAATTAGCGGAATACCGAACTGAAAAGCTTGCCTAATAATTGCATCATTGAAAATAGTTAAAGCGGCAACTGCGATTCTTTGATAAGTTGATTCTGGATAATTCGGATTATAAATAGTGCAAATAGCTGTCGGTATACCAAGACTTAAAATACTTCGTAATAATTTGCGATACCGATCTTCAAAGTCTTCTCTTAAATTAGCCAGCTTAATAAATACTTCAGCAGAAGAAGCAACTTTTTCATTTAAAATCCCGATACAGCTAAGTGCATCATTTCCTCCCACACTCAGAACTAAATGAGTAGCATCTTTGGGTAATTTTCCTAGTTGAGCATAAACATTATCAACCTTATTTCCATCAACCGCATTTAAACTAGCATTCCAATTTTGGGGAAGCTTCGTTTGTAACTGCGAAATTACATCCGGATTTTCATCAACATAAGCAGCATTATCGAAAATCGAATCACCAAGTAGGATTATGTGGGGCATTTTTTAAACAGGTGAAAGGTTAAAGGTCAAAGGTCAAAGGTTGAGAACTCCTAACTCATAACTCATAACTCATAACTCATAACTAATAACTGATCGCTCATCACTCCTAACTTTTTACCATGCCCAATGCCCAATGCCCAATTTTCAATTCGCAATTACCGATTACCAAATCTTCTTTCAAACGGAAAGAGTAAGATACAATTGTTAAGGGATGTTTACAGAATTACCATTTTTATCCGAATTCTGTTAATACAGCCTTTACACAATAGTTAAGATACATAAACCCGCAGTTAACCGGACGCAATTATGACGCTCCCAATCCGTAACGTCGCTATTATCGCTCACGTAGACCACGGCAAAACAACCCTCGTTGATTCCCTACTCAAACAATCTGGCATTTTCCGTGAAGGGGAAGACGTTCCGGATTGCGTTATGGATTCAAACGATTTGGAAAGAGAAAGAGGAATTACAATTCTTTCTAAAAATACAGCAGTTCGCTACAAAGACACTTTAATTAATATTGTTGATACTCCCGGACACGCTGACTTCGGTGGAGAAGTTGAACGGGTATTGGGGATGGTAGACGGTTGCGTCTTGATCGTAGATGCAAATGAAGGCCCTATGCCTCAAACTCGCTTTGTGTTGAAGAAAGCTTTGGAAAAAGGATTACGTCCGATTGTTGTAGTTAACAAAATTGACCGTCCCCGAGCAGATCCGCACGTTGCAGTTGATAAAGTATTGGATTTGTTCCTTGAGTTGGGAGCAGATGACGATCAGTGTGATTTTCCTTATTTGTTCGCTTCTGGTTTAGCAGGTTTCGCTAAAAACGAACTGGAAGATGAAGATAAGGATATGCAACCTTTATTTGAAGGAATTTTACGTCACGTTCCACCTCCAGTTGGCGATCCTGAAAAGCCTTTACAGTTACAGGTAACAACTCTGGATTATTCGGATTATCTAGGAAGAATTGTCATTGGTAGAATTCACAACGGTACCATCAACGCCGGACAGCAAGCTGCTTTAATTAAGGAAGATGGCAAAATTGTCAAATCCAAAATTAGTAAGTTGATGGGTTTTGAAGGTTTAGCCAGAGTTGAATTAGAAGAATCATCCGCTGGTAATCTTGTTGCAGTCGCTGGTTTTGCCGATGCCAATATTGGAGAAACTATCACTTGCCCCAACGAACCCCAAGCATTGCCACTTATTAAAGTGGACGAACCGACTTTACAAATGACCTTCTCCGTGAATGATTCACCATTCTGCGGACAGGAAGGAGATTTTGTAACTTCTCGGCAGATTAGAGATCGTTTGATGCGCGAATTGCAAACCAACGTAGCTTTGCGCGTTGAAGAAACCGATTCACCCGATCGATTTGGCGTTTGTGGGCGTGGTGAACTTCACTTGGGTATCTTAATTGAAACCATGCGCCGCGAAGGTTATGAGTTTCAGGTATCCCAGCCACAGGTAATTTACCGTGAAGTTAACGGACAACCTTGCGAACCTTACGAACTCTTGGCTTTAGACGTTTCCGAAGAAGCTGTTGGTGGCTGTATCGAACGACTCGGACAGCGCAAAGGTGAAATGCAGGATATGCAAATGAGTGGTAGTGGGCGATCGCAGTTAGAATTCATCATTCCTGCCCGTGGTTTGATTGGCTTCCGTGGTGAATTCATGCGTATCACTCGCGGTGACGGCATCATGAACCACAGTTTCCTCGATTACCGTCCGATTCTTGGCGATATTTCTGCTCGTCGTAACGGCGTATTGATATCTTTTGAAGAAGGTGTTGCTACCTTCTACGCTTTGAAAAATGCTGAAGATAGAGGTTCTTTCTTTATTACTCCCGGCACCAAAGTTTATAAAGGTATGATTGTGGGAGAAAATAATCGTCCTCAAGATTTAGAATTGAACCTTTGTAAAACCAAGCAGTTAACAAACCATCGTGCTGCTAGTGGTGATGAATTAGTTCAATTACAAGCACCAATAGATATGAGCTTGGAAAGAGCTTTGGAATATATTGGGCCAGATGAATTGGTGGAAATTACTCCCGAATCAATTCGCTTGCGGAAGATGTCGAAGAAATTTGCAAAGCGGTAATTTAATAGAGTTAGGAGTTAGGAGTTAGGAGTTAGGAGTTTAATTGATTGTATTTCTATCTCCTTAACTTAAAATTATTTTTTGTGGAACGGGTTGAACGGCCCGTTTTTTTTAATAACCTTTTTGGACACCCCTCTCCTTGACAAGGAGAGGGGAAGGGGGTGAGGTTTAATTGTGTTTATAGTCAACCTAAATTCCCTATATCAAACTTCAAATTAGATATCTGTATTTTTCCCTTTATTACTAATAATTTCTAACAAAAAATCAAAATAGTAATTGAGATTAAATTTGTATAATAAAAATTCAATTCTTAAAATTCATCATCTCTTTATAAACTGTATACAAATACATTTTTATTGATTTTGAATCATGTAACCGCTTAGTTGATACATATTCAACGGTTACTATTTCATCTTTTAAGTAAATATGATTCAATCCAAATTCTTTTGATTTTGTCAACTTTCTAGATAAGTAATAAATTGATTAAAAAAGTGAATAGGTACTGTAACTTTAGGCAGATACTGAGATTTCTTGAATAAAGTTAAAATCAAACAAAATTCAGTAACAAATCATACTATTTATTTATTTCGGATTTTAATCGTTTTCCGCAAGTAAACCTTGCTGGCAAAATAGTTCTGCATTATTCGCGGGTTTAAATTTTCCTGCGTAAT
>CAYMZW010000005.1:32866-43089 GCA_964395005.1 uncultured Rivularia sp. | reverse complement strand
ATTATCGGTGGAAAAAATTAAAAATAGACTATTGAAGCGGCGAGGATTTGGTAAACCTTGAGCAGCAAACATCTAAGTTGCCTATTTATTTTAAAAATATGCTCAAATTCCATTTTCTAACCTTTTTATGCTTATATTAATACTTTGACAGTTCGTAGGTTGGGTTAGACATCAAAATCAAACGATTATGATTGCGAGAATTTCACTCGATGATGTGGTAAGCCAACACTACCTAAAATAGATAAATAAAAATATCTTTGCTCAAACAGTTAAATATGTTGAGTTACGACGCTATATACATTGTGTAATTCAACCTTAAATAATAAAAGTAAATAACCCAACCTACAATCTTAAACGCTGAAAAACCGTAGCGAGTGCGTAAGTCCTGAGATAATCGTACTTTAAATATTTAAGGTTTAATCGGTGAAATTACGTGGTAAGATATTCTTTAGACAAAGTAAAAGCCGGTTATTATCGGTGGAAAAAATTAAAAATAGACTATTGAAGCGGCGAGGATTTGGTAAACCTTGAGCAGCAAACATCTAAGCTGCCTATTTTTAATATACTTAAATGCCCACACAGTTAAAAATGTTGGGTTACGACGCTATATACATTCTGTAATTCAACCTTAAATAATAAAAGCGTCTAACCCAACCTACAATCTACAATCAAGTTTGTACAGCAAATTCTTCTGGATCGATTCCCCAATTAACCCAAGCGATCGCAACTCTTGCTGAAGTAATATCTGGCGGTACTCTCAAAAAATGAATATGTCCCGTACTTGGACAAGTCATCTTCAATAAATGCATTGGCTCCATAGCATCTTGAGAAGCCCATTCATCCACTTCTATATAATTCTTAATTTTTAGTAAAGTATATTCCTGCCAAGAATCTAAATCAACTGCTCCCAATTCTTGACAAATTTTGTTGTAACCAATTCCCTGTACCAAAACTCTTCTCAATTCCGCATTTCTTTCCGATAACAACCATTGAGAATTCCATTCCGATGTAGGAATAGTACCGTAATTTTCTGGTAACAATACACCGCTATTCGCATAAACCTTATAACCGTCGCTGTGTTCGATTGCTGCTTCACCATCTGCATGAAGACGATTTTCTTGATTGAAGGATAATTTAATTGGGCGATCGCATATAAAGCAAATTCCTTGAAAGGGGAAAAACCAAGGACAGTTTTTTACAACATCTTGCAGAATCTGCCAGCGTTGTTTGTCGTGGGGATAATCTAAGACGGAAATACAAAAGTCATAGTAGCTGCATTCAGCAATCAATAAATCGTATTTAATATACTTCCGCTGGGTATCTAAGGGAATAAACTTTTCTTCATCGATAGATTCTAGTAAATCAAAGTAGGTTAAATTCCATTGATTTTCCAGGGAGTCGTAAATTTCATCTTCTAAATCTACAATCAGTTTATCTAAAAATTCCTCGTCAAATAAATTTTGTGGATCTTTAGTTAAGGCACTGCGGAAGCGGTTTAAATTATAAAATTCCCATTCCGGTATTTTATCAAAGTCCAAAATCAAAGGAAATCTCAGCTTCTGGAATAAATTATCGTTTAAACCAAAGCAAATCAAATCTTCATTATCGTTATATTCGTTGATGGCAGAGAAAATGCTGTCGAAGAAATATATTTCCGGCTCAGCTTCACCAATTAACTCAAAAGCCGCTTTTACCGCCAATGCTGCTTTATTTTTATCAATTCTCTGGGTTGAACGAGCAATTTTACGCCACTTCTCCCTGTAAACTGGAATTAAGACTTGTTGTTGGGGTGTAAGTTGATCAATAATTTGATTTACCGACATGATTTACTTTTAAGTGTATAAAGGACTTACGCAATCAAGTATTCCCCATTACGACGGTGGAATTTAGATTTGAGTTAATAACAAGTACTTAAATAAGTCATCCAAAACCTCATTAGCTCCAATCATTCCCCAGGAGCTAATCCAGGTATCGCCCTTAACTTGATAAACCGTATTTTCTCTTACAGCTTCTAATCTAGACCACAATGGGTGATTTGTAAATTTTTTCAATCTTGAGGGATTATGTCCTCCTAGAATCAAGAAGATTACATCACCTTCTAATTGAGGAATTAATTCTAAGGAAATATTTTCATGAATTTTATCTTTGTCTTGATAGCTCGGACGAGGTAAACCTATTTCTTTAATAATTGAACCAGCAAAGGAATCATTCATGTAGATACGAGTGTAGTTATTCCAGAAATTAACTAAAGATACTTGAGTTTGGGTTAGGCGATCGCCCATTTGCTGACGTAAAGTATTTATTCTTCGATCGTAATCTTTTAGTAATTTTTCTGCTGTTTCTGTTTTCCCTAATGCTTCAGCGAATTTAGTCAACCACTCTTTCCAACTCTTATCTCCATCAGCCAAAACTGTGGGAGCAATTTGAGATAATTGCTGATATATGTCAGCATCCCAATTAAGTCCTAAAATTAAATCTGGTTTTAGATACAAAATTTTTTCTAGATTTGGACTACCATTAACACCAACTTTCTGTACTTCTTTAGTCTTTGATTCGAGATAATTTAGATAATTATTATCACCAAGCGTAGTGGCTGCTATTGGTTTTATTCCTAAAGCCAAAACATTATCTAAGCCACCAATGACAACTACTCGTTTAGGATTTAGAGGTACTTTAGTTTCACCCATCGCGTGTTTAACAACTCGCGTTTGAGAAGTTGTATTTCCAGGATTTGAATTGATATTTTCAGAAGTATTTATTCCACAGCCAATAATAATTAAAGCTGTAATACAACTGAATAAAATTAATTTAACTTGACGATAATTAAAAATGTGAAGGAAAAAGCTCTGCATTACTCCGCGTTTACCTCCGCGTACCTCCGCGTTTAAAAACATAATATTATATCAACCATCTTCAGTGTCATAATCTGGGACAATAGTTTCCACATTCCGCAGTTGTGGAACAAAATATCCGCTTAAACCAATTAACAATAAACTAATAGAAGAAATCACATACAAAATTGCCATTCCCGCACCTTTTCCAGTCCCAAATAAATTACCGAATAAAGGTACAAGATTACCTCCTGGCATCATAGCAGGTTCAAAAACATGGTCGGCAAGTAAAGCAGAAATAAATACAGCAATTGCTGAAACAATTTGTTGGATAACAGATTCGCTAGCAAAAACTCTTCCTTGTAAATTTGGTCTAACTTTACTCAACAATATAGCCTTAGAAGAACTTTCCAACATGGGAAAATTGAGAGAAGAACAAAATTGAGCGGGAAGCCAAATTATTAACCCTTGCCCCAATCCAAATATTGTTTTACTGACTCCAGCACCGATAATTCCCAATAGAAAACCATGAATTCGTCGTTTATAACCACCCCAAATACTTAATATTACAGTTCCCATTACTCCCCCCAATCCAGCAGCAGAAGAAATACTTCCTAATATCCTGGTGTTGTTGTTTGTACGTGCCAAAATCATCGGTGAATATAAGGTAGCTCCGATATCATGAGCAAACCAAAATAATGAACCAGCAGCGATGACTGCTAAAAGGCTGGGATTTTTAATTAAATAGCGAAAACCAAAAATAATTTGTTGCCAAATTCCGATACTTTCCTTACTATGAGTTTTAGTTAAAGGTTGGGGAATACTTACTTTTAAAATAGTCGCGATCGCAATTGTAAAAGTAATAAAATCAATCAATAAGATGCCACCCAAATCAATTATGTAATAGAGAAAACCAGCTAGTGCTGGAGCAATGATTACTGAACCATAATGAATTGCAGAATTCATGCTAGTAGCTCGCGTGTAATGTTGTTTTGGTACTAACATAGAAATTGAAGAAGAATAAGCTAGCGCTTGAACTTCGCTAAATGCTCCATTGACAGCACCAGTTGCGTAAATATGCCATATTTGTAATTGATTAGTTAAATACAAATAGCCGATAATTATAGTAGATATTGCCGCTATAAAATCAGCAATTATCAATAAAAATTTGCGATTTACACGGTCTACAATTAAACCCGATGCCAAGGTAATTATAATACTGGGAATTAGTTCAAAGAAACTGATTAAAGCAATCGTAGTTACCTGATTTGTCAGTTGCCATGCCCAAATTTTGATTGCAAAAAAGGTCATGTAGCTGCCGATATTTGATATTAACTGACCGAACCAAATAATTGTAAAAGTACGTAGGTTTTGAGGTAATTTTTGTTTTGTCATCCAAATAATTATGGCGTTTCATTTTTGACATTTTTATCATTCAATAAATACTTTTCTAAATCATCTAAAATCGCATTAGCTGAGAGAATATTACCAAATATCCAGTAGCTAGAATCAACTGTATATACCCGATTGTTTTTCACAGCATTAAGTTCTTGCCATAAAGGACTATTTTGATATCTTGTGAAACTTTCTTCTGCTTTAGAGTCTAATGCTGCGAATAAAACATCAGCATCAAGTAAATCTATACGCTCTAAACTTACCGATACATAAGAATAGTCTGGAGTTGTAGTGATTTGATTTTGTTTTTCTGGAATCGATAATGCCACTTCTGAAATAACGCTAACGGGAAATGAAAATTTATTGCGAAATTCTGGGTTTTCTCCGGTATAAAAGCGGCTGACAGTAACTGTTTTTAGATTATCTTTATCCCTAAGTTTCGCGCGTAATTCTTGCACTCGTTGCTGATATTCATCTAATAATTGTTGTACTTGTTTGCTTTTACCTGTGATTTCACCAACACGCACTAAAGCATCTTTCCAAGCATTGTGGGCATACTCAATTCCAACTGTCGGAGCAACATTAGAAAGTAATTTATAATTTTGTTCTATACCATAAGAAAAGCTTAAGATTAAATCTGGTTTTAACTGCACTATTTTTTCTAAATTTGGTTGAGATACTTTCCCTAGAGTTGCTATATCTTTAGCTTTTTTTGTAAATTTTAATCTTTTACTACCTGTTAAAGGTGGCTCTGGTGCTGCTACTGGTTTTAAATCCAGTGCTAGTAATATTTCCATCATGCTCTCATCTAAAGCGATGATACGTTGAGGATTAAGAGGAACGCAAGCCTCTCCTAAATCATGTTTGATGACTTTACACTCAGATTTGACTGAATTATTATTTGAAATTAGATTTTTTTGAGGTGAATAATTATTGCAACCTGTAATTATGATAAATGTTAAAGTTGTTAATAAGAATGATTTTATCAGTTTGGATATTGCTTTTTTCATTAGTTGAAAAGAAGGAATAGGGAATAGCGGAAAGTGCGGTCTTGGGGTCTCCCCAAGTGGAGCAACTTTCCAAGAGAGGGAATAGTAGAAAAATATTAATTTTAATTTTGGTAAATCAATCTAGTGATTAAGGATAGTCATTGTTGTATATTTAGCTTTATAACTTAATATAATTAATTGGAGGCAGAGCCTCTAAAACTTAATTCCCAGGTTGAACCTGGGAACTAGATTAAACACACCCTACGACTAGTTAAATTACCAACTCCAACGATAATTTAAAGTAAAAGTTCGACCCCTAGAAGCTGTAGCAAAAGCAGGGTCAAAACCAAAGCTAATTTGGTTGTTAATATTGAAGTATTGGTTATTCAACAAATTACGAACGCCCAAACTGAGGGTACCATCACCAAATTTCAAACTACTAACTAAATCCATCAGGAAGTAACTATCTATACCAATGGGGTCAACTTCTGCATCAAAAGCGCGATCGCGACTTCCAACATATAATGCTTGCAGTCGGTTGCTCCATCCTGGCAAAGTTTTGTTCTCTACATATGCTGTCAGTTTCAAAGGTGAAACTTCATAACCAGTAATAGCAACAAATCCACTCTCATCTGATTCTTTGAGTTCTCCTTCACTCCAAGTCAATGTACTTCCCAATTTCCATTTGTCGCTTGGCTGCCAATCTACTGCTAATTCAATTCCATAATTACGTTGAGGAGCGCGTAAAATACTAAAATTACCAGTGCCAAAGTCTTCAAATTGTACTGATGTTCCTAAAGCTGAATAACTATAAAATCCTGCCAGAGAAGCTTGAAAATTGTTCCACCGTCCGCGAATTCCCAATTCGTAACTATCAACTTTTTGTGGTGCTGATAGTTCCACATCTTCAGCAAAATTGAAACCATCTTCAGGACGCTGTAATATTCGTGAAATATTCGGAAGTGAAAATCCTTGAGCAAAGTTAGCAAATACACTTACTTCTGGGGTAGCTTTGTAGACCACACCAGCATTAAACACCACATCATCTAAGGTTTTTTCTCCACCAGTAGCAGATGCTCCAGTTCTTCCATCCACCCAATTATCGACTACCGATACATTAAAATTTTCGTAACGTACTCCACCACTTAAAGCTAAACGCTCGCTTGCATCCCACTTTAACTGAGAAAATAAACCCAAGCTTTCAATATCATAAGGTGCAATCCGAATTACTTCGCCAATTTTTCGCGCTCTTCTACCACCACTGCTGTCAAATTCATCAACATCAAATACATCAAAATTACCTTCGCTCTCTTCATTAGAATAATCCGCACCCCATAGCACGCTGACATTATCTGATAAAAATGTATTCAACTGTAAACGTCCCCCGAATCTTTCTGCTGTCACTACCGAACGAGCAATATCTAAAGGATCTTGGGGACGAAACTGACGATTTTCAAAAAGATTGGAAGCTGTTTTTGTTTGACGGTAATAAGCTTGTGCTTTGAGCGAACTGTTGAGAATATCGTTGTGAGTGTAGTCGAGACTAATCACAGTTCCTCGGTTAAAAGGGTCGGCAGAATCAATAAAATCAATTGGTATATCTACAAAACGTGCTTTTTGCAATTCTTCTGTAGGAGTCTCATCTAACTGTCCCTCTTGACTTTGAGAATCATTGAAATGGTTTGCTGTAATTTGCAATCGCTGTTGCGAACCCAAATCAAAACCCAGCTTACCAAAAACGTTGATAGAAGCACTATCTGATTCCGAATCAGCAAACAAAGGAATGCGATCGCCTTCTGCATCAAATGGTGTTCCAAAACTATCGCGGGTAAAAGATGCTACAAAATCTATATCTCCTTGCTTACCGGAAATCCCGTAGTTAAGAAAGTTGCCAAAACTGCCTGATTTGAAATTACCTACAGAACGTACTCCGATTTCAGCTTCCGATACAACCCTATCTTGGTTTGGTTTGCGAGTAATAATATTAATTACCCCACCTGCGGCTCCATCACCATAAGTAGCACTTGGTCCCCTAATTACCTCTATGCGCTCAATTGCTTCAGTATCGATCCGACGTAGATTTGCAACTGAGGTATCGTTATCGATATTCGAGGTAATTGGTACCCCATCGACTAATACTAAAGGTTGTCTTCCTCGCAAAGTCTGAGTAAAACTTTGTTGTGATTCAGAACTTGGCCCCAAACCAGGAACGGTATTCGCAAGTATTGATGTCAAATCCCGATTAACAGTAGTTTGTTCCTCAATTTCTTCGCGGGTTATTACCGTTACCGAACGTGGTACTCTCTGCACATCTTCTTCGGTACGTGTCGCACTCACCACTAATTCAATCGGCTTATCATTATCTGCTGTTGGTTGTGCTGGTTTTTTTGATGGAGTTTCAGTTTCACTTTGAGTAGGTTTATCTTCTTCTGGTGTTGAAGTTGGTTTTTGTGCAGTTGAAGCAACTGGTGCTAACCCAAAAATCAAACCTTCCCCGCTGTCGAATAATTCAACTTTTGGTAATTCTGATTCACCCTTAACTGCAATTCTGACGGTATTCTGATTCAAATTAGTTACCGTAATCTCAGTAATTCCCTGTAGAGGTTTTTCTTGAGTAAATTTTAATTCCTCCCCGCTTGCTTGTTGCAGTTGAGCGTTAGGGATATCGGCAATAAAATCATTACCGCTGCTGCGATTTACTACCTGTAACTGTCTTGCTTGGGGTGTCTGTAGAATTATTTCTAAACCTTTATCTGTGGAGTTGGTCTTAACTCCAGTAATTGGTACAATAATTCCTTGAGATGGTGCCGAATTTTGTACCAGCATTTGAGCGCTAGTTGCTCGAAATTCGATTTCATCAAGCTGGATAATATTTTTACCTGCTTCATCCAACTTTATTCTTTTTTCCAAACTTGCTCTTTGCAATTGAAAATTTCGGTTTCTTCGAGAAACTACTCCAGATTTATTAATTCTACCTTTTTGATATTCCTCACTTTTAGCGGGAGTACCGATGAGAAAAACAATCCCGCTCGTCAAAAGTAAGCTTTGAAATAATTTATCTAACTTCATTAATCTTTCCACATCCAATAATAATTGCCCGTAAACACACACACTAGACAATCGATACTCAAATATTTTTTTTTAAACTGTAAATTACAGCCTTATCAATAACTATTCTCAGTAATCTTACGGTAAGCAAAGGAAAAACAGAAGTCCGAAATCTTCTGCAAACGGAATTAAAACCTGCTCTAAACGGAATTTTTTCGGGAATAAACGCTGGGATTAACACCGAACTTCTTACGAAAAGCATTCATAAAAGCACTATGGCTCGAATAACCCACAGTACGTGCAACTTGATTTACCTTATTCGCTTCTAAAAGTAATTCTTTGGCTCGTTCCATGCGATAATCGTGCAAATAACCAAACACAGTTGTACCGAATATTTGCTGAAAACCTTTTTTAAGAGTGCAGTCATTGAGATTAACTTGCCGCGCTAGTGATAATAATGACGGTGGATTTTTAAAGTTACTAATGATAATATCTCTCGCTTGATAAATACTATCTATCTGTTCCGGTTTGAGACTCGTAGTTGAATTTAGCGGTTTAGTATCTTGCAAATCTTCCAAACGTAAAGCCATTATTTCTAATACTTTACCTTCCAAATAAAGCTGTTTTGTTAAACCTTGATAGGGACAATTTATAATTTGACGCAAAACAGTTTGCATTTCCAGTGTTGTTCTACCAACTTGAAAATAATTTATATCGACATTTTTAATAACATCTTGAAAATGATCGGGTAATGTATCGTTAGAAGACAATACCAAACTTTCAAAGAATGAATATTCGATATGAATATCTATTTTTAAGATTCTTTCCTGAGCAAGCCATTCTTTGGTGTTACTTTCATCTGTATCTGAGTCAAGCGATATAAAATTTTGCCCTGAGTTGAGATTTGTATCGTAACTATTACCAAAAACACCAAAACCTAATTCTAAAAAAGTACAGGGTTGAGTTGGGGAAGTTTCAACAACTAAATTTTCTTGCAATTTATAATCTTCTACCAAAAGAGAAATTTCCGGACGCAAATGAAACCAACTTCTCTTACCATAACTGATTCCCTTGGGGTCATACAGTTGAAATTCGTAATTATTTGGTTGAAAATGCTTTTGATTATTTGGTGAATTTAAAGATAAATTACGACAACAATCTGCTGATTCTTTGAGAAAAAGAGTCATTTTAATTTTGGATTTTGGATTTTAACAACCGATGCGTTTGTTTTAGATTTTTAGATTGACTGTATTATCGACGTTATAGCAGAGCTTGCAAATTCACAGCTTTTTGAAATATTTATTACTGAAGCTCATATCTCGTAACAATAGTCACTCCTTTCCTCCCATCTGAACTACTTTTTAGTTTCCATCTACGAGCCATTCTCAAATGATGTTTATCTAATCTGTCGTTTCCGCTACCGCTAATCAACTCTACGTCAGTAACATTACCTTGAGCATCAGCATTCACAGATACGGTAATACTTCCTTGAATTCCTCTATTTCTAGCCCAAGCTGGATAACTTCTATTACATCTGACACAAGCTGCATTTCCATCACCGTCACCAATTGAATCACCACTACCATTACCAGTTCCATTATCGGTAGTGTTAGTAGGTGCAGCTGCAACATTACCACTAAAACTTCGCCGTCTCCTTCTAGAAGCATTACTGTTACTTTCGCCAATATTAGAAGTATCCGGTGATGGTGCTGTATTATTGCTGCTAATGTTTGTATCTCGACTTTCTCTGATTCCCGAAAGAGTATTTCTTAACTCCCCACTATCTTGTTGAGTTGTTGTTGGTTCTTGTGTAGGAGTCACTGGAGTCGAAAATTCTCGCGCTGTTCTTCTAGAGTCTCTTTGTTGAGCGAGCAAATCTTTTAAATCTTCGTTTGGTTTTGCTGCTGTTGGTTCTTGTGTAGGAGTCACTGGAGTCGAAAATTCTCGCGCTGTTCTTCTA